>JBBSXW010000001.1:0-2784 GCA_038045665.1 Nanobdellota archaeon
TATTTTCTGTTATTGTTTGTGTTGCTGGCGGTTCTACGTCGTTAAATGCAATTACGGGGGCAGTATTGGTTACTTGAGCTGATACGTTGATAGCGGTTTCTTTATTTGAATCATTAACAATCATTGGAGTAGCATTTGTTCCTATAGTAGAATTAGCATGGAAAGTAAATATCCATTGGCCTACTTTTGTTAATCTTACTGTATCATTAAAGAATTCATCTCCTGATTGTTTAGGAGCTGTTATGTTAAATGGAAGAGCATCTAAAGCATCACCAGGCGGGTCATATTGTATAGTAACATTACTTATAGGCTCAGTCCCAACAATTACAGTAGCATTTATTTTTATTATTTGGTTAAGGCTAGCATTATTTGTAACATTAGCTAATGCATTTGATATAGTTGGAGCAATAGCAGGATACGTTCTTGACACATGGGATATACTTCCTGCAGTCCCAGCAGTAGCTTCGGGAGCTCCTGAACCAGCATCGCAATTAGTATTTCCACCTGCACCTTTAGCACCTCCATTTGTGAAATTTTGGAATGCGCTATTTATTATTGCTGTTGTATAGATATATAATATCCTTCCTCCACCACCTCCGCCACCCCCACAAGAACCAGCCCCTCCGCCACCTCCTTGTGCCCCGTCTACAAATATTTTCGCACCATTACTTAAACTTAAATTTCTGGCTTCTAAAATAACATGCCCTCCAGAACCTCCACCACTACCAGAATTATCTATACCATCGCCATCTGTTCCATTAGTTCCAGACATATTTATTATACCAAAAATAGTAATCCACCCAGAAGTAGCGTTTATTCTTAAACCTGCTCCTCCACTTACACCGGCGACTGCACCAGCATCACCAGCAGAACCTCCACTACCAGAACCACCAAATAATTGTTCACCAGTTGCACTTCCATATGCTTGTCCTCCTGTAGGCTGTACACCATCAGCAGCTTCTTCTCCACCTGTTCCACCAGTTCCTCCGAACCCGCCACCACCACCGCCTGTACTATCAGCATTACCAACTCTTTCTCCTCCTCCTCCACCTCCACCATTATTACCAGTACCGGCAGCCCCCACAGTCCAATTTTCTCCGTTTTCTCCTGCTACTGCATTACAACTGTTACCAGTACAACTTGCTCCTCCTCCTGCCCCTCTTCCTACACCTTCTATCCGTGAATTTGCTGAAAGCGAAAAATTACCGAGCATGCCAAGAGTGATGTTAGCATAACCTTTCATTTCAGTAGCGTTTCTAGCACATATTGTTGCCACACCATTATTTAAGACATCAATCTTATCATAAGCAGTAACCTCTCCGCACAACTCATAAACTGTTCCACTAACAGTCAAAGTAGGATCTATAATTATTTTGTCTCCAATACCATTGCCAAATTCTGTATAATTTTTATTAAGATAAAGATAAACTATATTAGAATGAATTTGATTTATTTCTATATTAAAACCATTTTCTCTCTCTGCGCGGTAGTCTAATATAAATTCACCTGTTTTCAACTTTCCATTATAATCATCAATAATATATATAGGCGAGCTTGAACTTATTCTAAATCTCTGTTTAAATTCTAATGAAGGCAGCAAATGAGAATAAGAAATCTTCCAAGAATCGCCACTATTAATTTTGCCTTTGCTGAAGTTCCTGCCTATACTATCCTGCTTAATTTCCTGCGAGTCAAATTCAATTTCTATTGCAGTGCCATCAAATATAGAGCTAAATGTAAAACCATCTTTATCATCTAAAGGAACAGTATTCTCAAAAGTTCCTCCATCAAAAATTGGTTGATGTATAACCAAAGTTTTCTTCTCATTACCATCAACTGTAATTTCTTCAGCAGAAAACCCATGCCTTTTTATTTCCTTAATTTTTTCTTTTCGAATATTGATATTTCCCTCGCTAAGTATTTCATCTATAGTTTTTTCTTTTTTAGCTTTAATACTAGGTGCCTTTGGCAATGTAACATTATCGAAAACCTCTTTTTCTATTTTAGGTAGTTGAAATGTTTCATTTGTGATATTTTGGGTTGATTCATAAACAATCCAAGGCTCAATAGATATCGTTGACGTATCACATTCTATATCATTACAGCAAGTTGCAATATCATTATCATTAACCCCTAGATCAAAAAAAGTTGTTTTATACTCGCAATTTTTAACAACTTCATTTGTTATATCACTTTCACAAATAAGATCTGGCTGCTCTGTTTGATAATTACAGATAGAATTCTCTTTACATATAACTAACTTTACATTCTCACCTAAGCATTTGCCAGTAAAAAGTATATTTGAAACTACTTGTACAGGCCCGTTATTAGTCACCGGAGATTCAATCTTTACCTCGGTTTTGTTACCTAATGTTTCATTACTCGGTGTTGTAGGTATTTGAAATTGTAGTGGATTAACAACCCAATTTTCTATTTTTAAAGAATTAGTATCGCATACCCCACTATTATCGCAACAGGTTGCTATATCATTATCATGAATGCCTTCATCATATTGGGTAGTTGCATAGAAGCAGGTTTTTTCAATATTATTTGAGAATGTTGAAGAACATATTATATCTTGAGATTGCGTATTTGAGTTGCATATTGAGTTATCTCTGCAAAGTATTAATTTTGTGTTTGTACCTTCACATTTTGCATTAAATGTTATTTCTAAATTTATATCTACTGGTCCATTATTGGTAATAGGACCAATTATTTTTAATTGTGCCTCTGGAATTTGAAATTGCGCAGACGTCATAAAGGTTAATAATAGAAAAAGGGCTA
>JBBSXW010000002.1:0-2178 GCA_038045665.1 Nanobdellota archaeon
GGTTATTATCGGATCAAAATTGAAAGCAAAGGCTACATCTAACTCGGGAGAGTCTTCAATTCTTCCGACTTCGGATGGGTAAAGTATTATAAAAATTTCAATAATCTCTGAAACATTTACTTTTTCGTATTTAACTTCTTTTTTTACATAAATGTCGCTCCACGTTATAATACCTATTTGCATATTTAGTATCTTAATTTTAGTACTTGGTTCGTATAACCCGCTATTTATTTTTGTTATCTCATCTGCGGGGTCTACGACAGGCACTTTGAGGTTGTCTTTTTTTATTACATCGCCTGCCTTTGCTTCTTTATAACTGGCGAATCTTGTTATTAACTCCTTTACCAACGCATCAGTGCGTGGTTTATCAAGCCGGATAGTAGTTTTTTTGTCAGCCAATATTTTTGATTTCGCTTGATTCCAAATCTGCTGTCTAACTTCAACTTCGCTTTCGTCACCTTCTCTCGTTATTTCAATGACAATCTCGCTACTTTTCCAGTCATCAATCTTCTCATCCTTAAGCAGGGTATTTATCGATAAATCGGTTAAATAAACTTTATCTAATGTTAAACCATCGCTTCTTAGTTCCCTTAAGATTCCAATTCCGGCGATTCCCTGTCCATTAACCCCAGTTAGAAGTTTCCAAATTTCCTGTTTGGCTTGGTGTTTTACTAGTTCTTTCATTGTTCCATAGTAAACTGCTTCAAAGGCAGAATTGCCCTCAACAATTAACTTATAAATTATTTTATCAAATTCGTTTTTGGTGATGCCTTCAATTTTAAGAGATACTCTGGTTTTTCCCAGTGACCTGGCAATATTGATAACTTTTCCATTCTCGTCTATTACTTCAGTAGCGATTATTACATCAACTTCTCCGAAAGCGTTTTGCTTGCATTCCGCCGTGTCAAACTTACAATCTTGGGTGCATTTTAGAACGCCTCCTGTAAATGCAACATTAACATCTTGGCATTGTTTGTCGTTTAAGTTATTTCCATCACATTCTTCGCCATTATCGATAATGTTATTGCCACATAAGCCTGCTTCTTGGGAACATTCTCGTATTGTTGAGCTAAGAAAGTTATATCCGATACATAGCGGGATATACCCATTTGCTATGTTATTTAATGATAATTCTCCTGATAATTTATTTTGATCATTATTAATTGCTCTCGGTTTAGGAATAAATCCTGGAGCAAAATAAGAGTAAAGAGGCATTCCTTCTTCATATCTTCCGCCATTATCTATTTTTACTGCATTTCCTTGATGGCTGTTTAGGTAAGCAATTCCATAAGCAAAATTCTCTCTAGCTGTGCCGACTATTCCTCGTGTGCAGTCATATCCAAAGTAATTGCCGCCCGGGGTTTCTATGCATTCTATTGTATCGTATTCGTAAACAAGCTCGTATTTGTAATAGCCGCAATTTTGATTATTTTGACCTAATGACCCTAATCTTTCTCCATCTATAGTTGGGTTGCCGTCTTGATTTATTGTAACTATTTTTTTTATGGTATGCCTATTTGGAGATGGGAGGAAGGTATTTGGGCTTAGTTCGTTAAAGACATCAAATCTAAACTCTAATTCAAATTGATTTTTGAAATTTTGAAGGTTGTTTACAGAAGGATCGAAGATGCATTCTTTAAATGTTCTTAGCTCACCTGAGCAAATATTTGCTTTTGATATGTCTTGAACTATTTTGCAGTAATTTACATTATTAAATTTAGCATTTACACAGTTAGTTGGATTTGTAAAAGTACTGCATGGAACGGCGCAATTTTCACTTGAAGGTACTATTTGTTGTTCTCTGGAGATTTCACTACAATAAACTTTCTTTTCTCCAACAAATGAAAAAGTAACAATCCCTCGTTCACCTTGTCTTGTTATTACATCATAAATACCATCATCTTGCTTTAAACCCTCGTAAAGTGGATTAGGATAAAACTCAGCAGGAAAAGGATAAGAAGAGGTTGCTTCTTTTATAGTAACAGTCCCATTAGAATCCCTATAAGCATATGCATTGCCAATATTTATTCCATTACTAACTATACTTACAACACAAGGATCATTTTCTTGGGTTACGCTACCGGTAATTTCTTGTAAACCATTAAAATTTAAGAAAAAACTTAAACTAACTAAAACAAAAAGCATTATAAAATATATTCTGCCGTAGCCCCTTTTCAT
>JBBSXW010000003.1:0-8928 GCA_038045665.1 Nanobdellota archaeon
TGGCTTTACGCCCCTGAAAAAACTGAAGAAGTTCTCTTTGCCTTTGCGGTCTTCTGCCCTTTTCAATTCTTCATCATAATTCGGCATTTTTTAGATTAGGCCAGGATGCTAAAATATATTCAGATCCAGTAAAACTATCCCCCTTCCTGCTTTTAAGCTCAATATTTTCCTTAGCACTGACTAAATCTGCTTTTATTAAAATAAATGGGAAATTCCTGTTTAATAAGTCAATCAAAATTCCGACTTTTTAAACAAAGCCGATTGACGACAAAACCTTTAAATACTTTTAATAAATACAAATTTTATAGCAAAAGAGGTAAAAATTAAATGAAAAAATCTAGTATAAATAATATCATCAAAGCAATCTCGATAATAGATTACGTCTACGCAATATTAAATGTTCTCACGGCATTATTCTTGTTCTTAGGCGGAACAGTCTTAGCTTCTCTAGGAATATTAAGCAAACTCTTGCCAGGAGAATTAGTTGGCAGTTTAGTAGGCGGAGCGTTAATACTTACTTCATTAATCATCCTAGCATTGGGAGTATTATACTTTTTCCTGGGCAAAGCAATATCTCAGCATAAAAAATGGGCACAGATAGTGCAAATAATCATGGGCTTTTTTTCTTTGTTTAGTTTCCCAATAGGAACAGCATTCGGAATATTTGTTATTTGGGCATTACTAATAAATAAAGAGATTAAAAAACTATTTAAATAAATAATACTAGTTCTATTAAAAATGGGAGACTACGATTATTCAGGCGGACAAAGAAAATCAAAAATGGATAGAAAAGCCAAAGCAAGATATAACAAATACAAAAAAGGCGGGAAATACAGGTCCACAAATATAAAAGGATAGTTAACCCAAGAATTTTAAAGGAGGTGCACCTAATTGAAAGCCAAGCCTGTAGCAGATTCTAAGACAATAATGTCTCAATTAATGATGCCTACTGACTCAAATTCAAAAGGATATGTCCATGGCGGCACAATCTTAGCAATTGCAGACAAAGTAGCTTATGTCTGTGCAACAAGGCACGCAGGCAATTACTGTGTCACGGCCTCTGTAGAAAGGGTCGATTTCCACGAGCCAATAAAAATCGGAGAGCTTGTAACATTCATGGCATCTGTAAATTTCGTAGGCAATACTTCTCTAGAAATTGGCATAAGAGTAGAAGCAGAAACATTGCCTGAATGCAAAAAAAGGCACACAAACTCCATTTACATGACCATGGTGGCATTGGATAAAAACAATAAGCCAACAAAAGTCCCAAGATTAATACTAAAAACTAAAGAAGAAAAAAGAAGATTCAAGGAGGGAGAAAAACGAAGAAAACTAAGGCTAGAAAGGCTAAAGAAATAATCAAAAAGCCCTTCTATATAGGCGTATTAAAAGGAATTGGAAGGGAGCTTGCACCAAACCTAACTGCTTTAATTATCTTGTTAATACTCGCTCAGATATTATTCTTCATTCTTGGGCCGAAAATATTAATTCCAAATCTATCTAATTCAGGATTATTTTTGCTTAATTTTGTATTCGCAATTATTGTACCTTACAACTTATCAATGGTCATAAAAGCAATTAAACTAATCATGGGAGAAATTGAAAGAGAGAAATGAAAATAATAATCCTCTTTTTACTTATAGGAATACTTTTGCTTAATGCCTGCACTGAGATTATCTACAAAGACCAGCCATATTTTGAAGACTACATTAAAAATGAAATCGATAAAGCTAATTACTGCAATACAAAATCAGATTGTGTAAACATAGGAAATCAATGCCCATTTGGATGTTACATCTATGTGAATAAAGATCAAGCCGAAAGAATTAGCGGTTTAATTGATGATTACATAAACGCTCAAGAAGCCAGATGTGAATACGGCTGCTTGCCTTGTAATGATGTTATATGCAAAAACAATAAATGCGAAGCTGTTTGTGAAATAATATAAAGATGCAAAACTATTACAAATGTAATAAACTATTGTTACAATTGTAAACAAAAGGTTTATTTATATTTTCCACTATAATATTTTATGCAAAGAGGTGATAAATATTAAGGTTTCATTAAAAACAAAAATACCAGGACCAAAATCCTCTAAAGTGCTTTCTAAGCTAAAAAGGCTAAACGGAGCCTTCGGAGCCTATCCGCTTGTGCATTCAAAAGAAGGCCAGGGCTGCTATTTCAAGGATATTGATAATAACACGTTCTTGGATTTCGCATGCCAAATTGCATCAAACCCCCTAGGCTATAATAATCCAGAATTAAATGAAGTAATAAAGCAATACAGAAAGCATCCGATAAAATATGCAGGCCAAGACTTTGTTGTCGAAGAGCACTTAAGACTAATAGAAGAATTAACCTCAATTACCCCAAAAGGTTTAAACTCAGCTTTCCTAATTAATTCAGGAGCAGAAGCAGTTGAAAATTGTATAAAAATAGCCTTAAGAAAACAAAAACAAGCAAAATATGGGATCTCATTTCAAAATTCTTTTCATGGGCGCACCCTCGGAGCCTTATCCTGCACAAACTCAAAAGCAGTCCAAAAAAAGAACTTCCTCGCTATTCCAATGAAAAGGCTTCCATATTCCCAGGATGCTCTTTGCGAATTAGAAAGATTATTGAAACAAGAATCAAGCCCTAGTGAAATAGGATTCATAATCATAGAAGCCATTCAAGGAGAGGGCGGTTATAACATAGCCCCAAAGCAATTAATAAAAGATTTAAGAAAATTCACATTAAAATACAATATTCCTCTAATCTGCGATGAAGTCCAGTCAGGAATGGCAAGAACAGGAAAATGGTGGGCTTTCCAGCATTTTAATATCAAACCAGACATAATGAGCTCGGCAAAGGCCCTGCAGGTAGGCGCAGCAATAGCAAACAGAAAACTATTCCCTTCAGAAGCAGGCTCAATATCATCAACATGGGGCGGAGGCCATATACTTGACTTGGCAATAGGAACAAAAACAATAAAAATCATTAAAAAAAGAAAGTTATTAAACAATATAAACAAGCAAGGAGAATATTTAAAAAAGAGGCTAACCGAAATACAAAACACAACAAATCAATTATTTTCAATAAGAGGTTTAGGATTAATGATAGCATTTGATCTCAAAACAAAAGCAATAAGAAACAATATTCTCGTTGAATGTATAAAAAATGGTCTAGTCTTGCTTGGCTGTGGTGGAAAAGGCATAAGAATGATCCCCCCGTATATAGTTTCAAAAAAAGAACTTGATGAAGCATTATTTATTTTAGAAAACGCCTTAAATAAATTTAAATCTTCTAAAGCAAAGCACTCAGGATTAATATGCAATTACTTGACCTGTGGTGAGAATATAACATGAAAACGGATTACTCATTATTAGTAGAATTAATGAATACTTTTGGCGTATCTGGAAAGGAAATGGATATTCGTGAGCTCATTATAAAGCAGATAAAAAACTATGCGGATAAAATCAACATCGACAGGCTAGGCAATGTAATGGCAATAAAAAAGGGCAGAAGAAATAAAATAATGCTCGCCGCCCACATGGATGAAATAGGGTTAATGGTAAAAAACATAGAAAAAGATGGAAAAGTAAGAATCTCCAAAATAGGCGGAATAGAAGACGTAGTATTGCTAAATGAAAAAGTTCAAATAAAAACAAGAAAAGGTATTGCTAAAGGCATCGTAACAACAGAAGAAATATCATGTTCGGCAAATCGTGGTGAAAATACATCACTACCAATACACGAGATGTTTGTTGATACTGGCTTATCTAAAGCAGACTTAATAAAAGCTGGAGTTCACATAGGCTCATTCATAAGTTTTGCCCCAAACGCAGAAATAATCGGCAATGGAAAAATTATCTCTGGAAAAGCATTAGACGATAGGGTAGGTTGCTTCATCTTAATAGAATTAATTAAAAGATTAAAGAAATCAAAAGACGAGATATTCTTTGTATTTACAGTGCAAGAGGAAGTGGGTTTGTATGGAGCAAGAACATCCACTTATTTAATCGAACCAGATTGGGCGATTGCTGTTGACGTAACAGACTGTGACGATATGCGTCATAATTCATCTAAAAGCTTAGGCGGAGGGCCAACAATAACAATAAAAGACGAAGAAATGATCTCAAATCCCTACATTGATGAATGGGTGTTAAAGATTGCAAAGAAAAAAAGAATAAACATCCAGCCAGACGTTTCTGAAGCGGGAACAACGGATGCATTAAGCATTTCAATTTCAAAGGGCGGAGTGCCGTCTGCGGCAATAGGAGTTCCAGTAAGAAATCTTCACACCACAACAGGCATAGCAAGTCTTAAAGACATAGATAGTGCTATAAACATTCTCCTTGAGCTATTAAGCAATCCTCCAGACATAAAGCTTACTTGAGAGAAATATAAACTAACATTCGGATTAAAAGTTAAAATTATTCTTTTAATAGCCCCTTAATCCAGAGAAATAATCTTTCCGTGCTTTTCACAGCAGCTAAAGCCCCACTCTCTGTTGTTAGCTTTTCCTCATATTCGAGACTATTCTTTATATCTAATACGTTGCTTAAATGTCTTGTTTTGGTTTTTATATCTGAAATACTCAACTCGTTCAATAATCTAATCACATCCTGGTGCTTTTCTCCCAAATGTCTAACGCCTTTATAAAAAACTGTTAGAGCATCAGAGGCAGAAATGCAACAGTGAATAGCACAAAGAACGCAAGAATTATAGTTCTTTTTCTCCAGCTCCGTTTTCATAGCATCATAGAATTCTTCTGCCTTACGTAAATAATTCAAATACATACCCTTGCCCACTTCTCTTGTTTTTATCATTTCCAATATTTTTTTACTAAATCTTTTCCTTTTAAAATTTTATAATTTTTTCTCAAATCCTTCGCAAATGGTTTATTTTTTTTATTGATAAATTGTTTCATTGTTAAAATAATAGGAGACATCGTATTTCCAAATTCCCTCATTATTAAATCCTGTTTTTCTTTTATAGCATTTTCAGTTTTTCTTTTATTTTTAGTGACAATCAATAAGTCTATATCGCTATTCATTTTCTCTTTTCCTTGCTGAATACTGCCGAATAATAAAACCATCTGCACTTTAGGAAGAATATTCCTAATTTTTGCAATTAGTCTTTCTTTAGTGTCGGATTCAAATCTGAATAAATAATTCAAGGGTCCATATAAATAACTATTTTTATTTAGTTTTATTAGTTTGGAAGTCCCGTATTGCTCTATCTCGACTAAATTCATTCCTTTCAAATCCTTCAGAGATTTCAGGACAGGGGTATGTGAGACATGCACAAAACCAGCCAATTCTCTCGCCGTAAAACCTTTTCCAGGAAACCTAAGCAAAGCCCTGACTATGCCAACCTTGACCTTGCTCCCGATAACTCTCTCTAGATAATTTTTAAATAGCATATGGAATAAATTTATTACACGTGGAATTAATATATTCCAGTATTTATAAAGGTTCCTATCAGAAAGGCATAACTAATTTAAGATCATCCAACAAACTTCTCTATTCTCTCTAAAGCAATCTTAATCTTGTTCAGTTCAGTAGCATTCTCCAGTTTTTTTAAATAGAATTATATCTTGCAGATAAATTAAGATATATACAATTTATAGCCACAAAAGAATAGAAAACTTTAGTTAATTTAGATATGAACCCTTTATACTAGTTCATGAGCTGCTCTTTTATTGGTCCTGGCAGGCAATCCTAATTTTTCAGCAAGTTGCTCTAAATCCTCTTCAGTTTTATGATATACTGTAAGATAGTTATATCGATCCTCAACAAAACATCCACAAATTTTATGATGATAAGGAAACCTATAGCCCCATGGACCAAATGTAAAATCATCAATATCTGGTGGATCAGAATCAGAGACAAGACGATATAAATTACATCTAGCGTTATCAAACTGCTCTTGAGATAGCTGTATTGTTTCACTCCCTCGCTCGCACTCAAGGTATGTAAATCTTAAATGCTTTAGATCATCCAAATTACTTTTTGCCATAGATATAGTAAGACATCCTTATTTATAATATTTGCTATATAATGAATTTTAATTTCTCTCTTACTTAACAAACTTCTCAATTCTCTCTAATGCAATTTTAATCTTGCTCAGTTCAGTGGCATAGCTAAATCTCACATAACCTTCGCCATAATTTCCAAACTCTCTTCCAGGCACAACTGCGACTTTTGCTTTATTTAATAAACTCTTAGCAAAACTATAGCTATCCTTATTCAAATGTGATATATTAGAAAAAGCATAAAAAGCACCATGCGGCATGCAAGTAGTTAGGCCTAATTCATTTAATCTTTTAACTAAAAACCTTCTCCTCCTATCGTATTCATTTCTCATTATTTCCGTATATTTCCCGCCTATTTGCAAAGCCTTTATAGCAACCAATTGCGAGATAGTCGGAGCAGCCAAAGTTATATAATGGCTAATCTTTGTCATAGCTTTAATTAAGTTTTCAGAGCCACACGCATATCCCAATCTATAACCGCACATAGCATAGCTCTTAGAAAATGTTTGAAACGTAACCACATAATCATCCATTCCATTAAAACTTCCAATAGACACGTGCTTTTTATCATAAATTAATTTCTCATAAGCCTCATCTGAAAATATCCACAAATCATATTCAACAGCAATATCAGCTATCTCTTCCAGCACCTTCTTGCTCAAAACATTTCCAGTTGGGTTACTGGGAGTGTTTATTAAGATTATTTTAGTTTTTTTCTTATCAATAGCTTTCTTTAAATTATCAGGATTAATCTCCCACTCATCTTCTTCTTTCAATGGAAACAAAACAGGAACGCCATTAACTAATTCTATCTGCGGAATATAAGCTAAATAACAGGGGCTTGGTAAAACAACCTGCTCAGTAACATCCAAACTCGCAGATAAAGCAGCGAATATAACCTGCTGGCTTCCGCATCCCACAATAATATTTTCAGGATTACATTTGATTTTATTATCTTTTCTTAATTTCCTGCATATCGCTTCTCTTAAGTCATGCCTCCCTTCAGTAGGAGAATAATGCGTTGCCTTATCCACAATTTTTTTAGTATAATCTCTTATTGGTTTCGGAGCTATAAAATCAGGCTCGCCAACACTAAGGGAAATAACTTCTTTTCTCTCTGCCGCAATCTGCAGTAATTGCCCTATCACCGCATCAGGCAATTCTAGTTCTCTTTCAGAAATATGTCCCATATTACCTCATTATTTTTAAAATAAAACAATTATTTAAGCTTATTTATTTCGCCCCCTGTCGTAAATAATAGGTAATTAGATAGCCTAAGCACCACTAGTGAAACATCGGTGAAATCAATGTTATTATAGATTATTTTTCATTTAATGCGTCTATTAATTTTTTATAAATTCTTTTAGTAAACTCAATTACTTTATTTGCATATTCCTCATCCAGAATAGTTCCATAGTAAAGAATTCCATTTCTAAAATACCTTAGCTGATCTAAAAACTGTACCTCATTTTCATTAAAACCAAGCGCTCTCAAATATGAAACCTCTGCTTCATGGGCTCCCTGACCAGTTGCATTATAACCCCCTAAAAGCATTTTTGCTCTTATTAATTCCATCAGAATATCATAACCTGATTTTACATAATCATTCGCATTATTTTTACTAATGCCTATTTTTTCTATCTTTTACTATTAAAAATGAATAACTATTCTCTGCTTCTTTTGCAAGAAATTCTGCTCTTGATTTATCTGGTTTTTGAACTTTCACAATTTTATCTTTAATGAAATTTTGAAAATTTCTTATGGCCCTCATAATTCCACCCCCCCAGCCAGAACGATTCCATTACATAGGTTTTCTTTCAAATTCTTATGTATTCTATTCAAGGATTCATAAAAATTAATATTGATATTTCTTCCCAGTTGCTTTTCAAATTTTGACAGATCTATTTGTTTTTCCTTTCTACCTATTACCGCAACATCGATATCAGATTTTTCTATATCGTCCCCCCTAGAATAACTGCCGAATAACACAATAGTTGCCCCAGCAAATTCCATTTCCAGATAATCTGCAAGTCCAGACTCGTAAATTTGTCTTAAATTATCTGCTCTTTTTAGCTGCATTACCTTATGATTGTCTCCATTTAGTTTGATTGATAATCTCCTTGATTCTTTGTCTTTGGATACTTTAATAAAACCGATTTTCTTCAATTCTGGCAACGCCTTTTTGACTGCAGGCTGTGAAACATCAAGGTATTTTGATACCTGTCTCTGATTCAATTCTGAACCGGACTTCACAAACAATAGTCGTAAAATTTCCTGTTGCAGTTTTGTTAACCTAAGTTTATATATATTTACCATAGTTAATATAAGTTAACTTTAGTTAATATTTAAATCTTTCGGTCGCTCGGGCTTTGTGTAAATAGTAACCCTTGTGTAGAAAGTCTTATTTTTGTGTAAAAAGTCATTTACTACTTTCTATTAGCATAAAGGTAGATCCCAGCAATTATAATTATCCACAATAGATTGCCTAATTTAAAATACAATTCATTAATTGTTTTTGTAATGGCATTTGCTAGATCTAGACCATTTATGCCAAAAAATCCTAGTATGGCTATCCAAAAAAGCATTCCACTCTTATTCATTTCTTTTTCAATCCCCTTTTAATCAATTCTAGTACTGCTTGATTAACATTTCTAGCACCATAATCTATTTTAAACTTTAGAACATCCTTCCAAAGTTCCTCATCAACATCCAGAATCATCTTTTTTGCCAAAGTTAGTCACCTCTTAATAATCTTTAATTGTCGTTAATTACTATTAATGAATAGATTTATATATTTATTGGTCTTATAGCTATTAATAGTTATTAATGATTATTAATAAATAGTGGGGTGAAACAAAATGGGAAATACGGCAAGATACAGAAGGGCAGCCCCTAATGGACGAATATGA
>JBBSXW010000003.1:9028-12522 GCA_038045665.1 Nanobdellota archaeon
CAAAATGGGAAATACGGCAAGATACAGAAGGGCAGCCCCTAATGGACGAATATGATGTAATTAATGAGGGGGATGGATTTGTCTTTCATACACAACAAAATATAATCGGAGATAGGCGAGTTTATTTATTTCCCAAAAGGAAGTTCACTACTGGAGACTCTATTGAGTATGATGTAGATTTAATTTCGAGGGCAGGCAATTACGCGCAAATGGTTTTGCTTACTGGAGACCAATACATTAGAATAGGTATTTTTGGATATAATAATGGCGTACAAGGATTTGATGAATTAGGTATAGCCAATATGAAATTAATTTTTCAAGAAAACAATTTGCGTGTTGAAAGAAGAACGCCCTCTGGCGAGTTATTGATAGATAATCTTCAATTAGTCAATCCAAATGGAATTTATGAACTCTATATCGGTTCTTTTTCAGGTCATAACGGAATTGTACATATGGATTACGACAATTTTAGAATTTGTAAATTATAACAAAACTTTACATGAGCATATTTCTGACTCTGTTTAGTCATCAACTACACATCCTTCTACATTAAATTTATAAACATTAACAAAATCACTTATAGTATGAATCTTATTGAAAAAGTAAAACAAATCTTATTCAGTCCAAATACTTTTTTCTCAGATGTAGAAAAAGAAAGAAGATTAAACAAGGCATTTATTTTCTTCATCATTTTAAGCGCTTTTTCAGCTATTCTTTCTTCAATAATCTTATTTTTCTGGAGAAACGCCTATACCATGTTTTTTCCTATAGATTTATCAGTTATGCCTTACAAAGACCTAGCATGGCCCCTCCTAACAGGGTTTTTAATTTCAATACCATTAAGTTTTGTCTCTGCAGGAGTCTTGTACATCTGGCTTAAGATTTTTAAGGGAAAAAGGCCGTACAGAGAAGCATACAAGCTATACGTTTACAGCAAAACACCGAATTTTATCCTTGGCTGGATACCCATTATCAACTTGCTCTCTTGGATTTATTCTTTTGTTTTATTAATCATAGGAACGCATAAAATGTATAAGTTCAGCGGATTAAAAGCAACATTGATTTACTTAATCCCAACGATCATTATAAGCTTTATCGTATTAATATTTCTCCTTATAGCCGTCGCCTTTTTATTTTCAGCAGGCCTTGATCCATTACAACCTACATTTTAATATCTTCCCGCATTATATTTGTAATGGCTATAGCCGATCTGCCATGTAGGTCATTTCTGCCGACTGCTTAAAGTATTATTTCATATGCCATTTTTAACTTAACAAAATAGAAAATAAATCAACTCATTATTCTTTATCTTGATCCATAAACTTCATAATCTCCTTTTTCTTTTCAGGATTTAAAGATACGTGCCATTCTCCAGTAGACATTTTCCTCAGCAAAAATCCATTCTTAAAAAGATCTTCGATAGCTTTTTTAACAATCTTTTCTCCACGCATGTGTTTAGGAAACCCTTTAACTAGATTAACTTCTTCTGTATGGGACCCGCCCCATTTTGGTGGTTTGAACGTCATTAATTTTCTTATAATATGCCTCTGAATCCCCCCTTTTTCCATAAAATTTTACATTAATAGTCGAATATTTAAATTTATCTATATAAGTATATCATTATACTAAAATAGAAAGTTTTATATACAAGTTAACTTTATTAAAATGATATCAAAATGGTTGAAAATACAATCTTTAGAGAAGCTTTCGGGAACTCGCCAAAAATAAGGATATTAGAGACCTTAATAATAGGCAGAGAACTAGATTGGAGTTTAACAGACATCGCAGAACAGGCAAACGTTGGTTGGACCACATTGCACTCGGTATTTGATTCTTTGATAGATTCTGGCTTTGTTAAATTTACAAGAACCATCGGAAAAGCAAAACTTTACAAAATAAATGAAAAGAATATAATCGCCCAAGAATTAATTAGAGTTTTTGACTTGCTAACTATAGAAGAAAATAAAAAAGCCTTGAAAGAACTTGAATTGGCAGCTTAATCTTTCTTCTTAATTTTTTTAATCACTTCACTCAAACTTAACAATTTCTCATTCCCGCTTTTCATATCCCTGATCTTAATCTTCTTCAGTTTCAGTTCTTTCTCACCTATAAACAAGACATAAGGAATTTCTTTTTTATTTGCATAATTCAAATTCTTAGAAATACTTCTATCAATCAAGTCTATGTCTGTATTTATTCCCGCATCCCTTAATTTTTTAGCAATCGCCAAGCTCTTGCTTGTTGTTTTAATAGGCACAATAAACACCTGAACATTTGTCTTCTTTGTTTTTCTCTGGCTTAAAACCAGAGTCAAAGGCTCTAACCCGAATGAAATACCAGTCGCAGGAATCTCACCCCTCCCGGCAAAGCTTCCTATCATATTATCGTATCTTCCGCCGCCGCCCAAGCTGCATCCTAAGCTTTTATTCTTCAAAACAATCTCAAAAACCATTCCAGTATAGTAAGATAATCCTCTTGCTAAGGCAGGATCAAACTCAACATCTTCATTAAAATATTTTAGAATTTCCCTTAGTTCTTTTATGCCTTCTTTATCAATCTTTTTTTGAATTTTATCTAATTTTTCTTTATTGCTCCCCCTAACAGAAATAATCTCCATAATCTTTTTTATTTGCTCTTTGCTTAATTTCTTTTCTTGAAGTTCTTTTTCAACTCCCCCTTCTCCAATTTTATACAGTTTATCTATGCCTAAAATAGCAGAATCAGGATCTTTAACATCAGCATATTCCATAATCTCATTCAATAGTTTCCTGTTGTTTACTTTTATAGCGCATTTTAACTGTAATGCTTTTAACGCATCCAAAGCAAGTTGTACCAACTCAACATCCGCTAAAATAGACTTGCTTCCGACAATATCAACATCGCACTGCCAGAATTCTCTAATGCGGGCTTTAGTTACTGGGCCATCCCTAAAAACCTTTTCAATCTGATACCTTTTGAAAGGAAAGCTGATTTGCGGGTTCATTGCTATAAATCTAGCTAAAGGCACAGTTAAATCATACCTTAATCCCAAATTCCTATTGCCTTGGTCTTTTAATTTGAATGTCTCCTTAAGTATCTCAGCTCCGCCAGCATATTTAGCAGATAATGTTTCATACCTTTCTAATATTGGGGTCTCTAAAGGATCAAAACCATATTTTTCAAATACTCGCATTAGTGTTCTTACTACCTCATCCCTCAAAATCTTTTTTTCAGGAGGATAGTCCTCTGTTCCCTTTGCTCTTTCTAATCTCATTTTAACCTCTTTTTGAAACGGATGGCTCCGGAGAATCGAACTCCGCTCTCAGGCTGTCTGTCTAATAGACCACAGGCCTGCGTACTAACCACTATACTAGAGCCATCATAAAAATTTTCAAAGAATTCTTGATATAAAAGAGTTGTGTAACTATCAAAATCCCTACAGTTTATGAATACAATCAACTCGTTTCACGATAATAAAGGGTGCGAAAAGCGATTTATAAAGCTAACGATGAGCT
>JBBSXW010000004.1:0-1058 GCA_038045665.1 Nanobdellota archaeon
TCCGAAAAAATGAAAAATAAAAACAAAGAAAAAAGAAAAATTGAATTTATTAGAAGGAAGCATAAGGTTTATTCTACATTGAGACCTAATGATTTAAGCTTTTCAACGAGCTTTTTGGTGTTAAACACTTCAACTAGCGACTGCCTTTTGAAGTGCTCATCGTTAGACCAGATTGGAATGGATTTAGAGAGCGCTAATGCTAAATACGAGGTGTCTTCCTTGTCAGGAATTGAAGAGTTAGCCTGCTCAAGAAAAGATTCAAATGACTTTTCTGGAACAAATGATATTTTTTCTTTAATTAATTTGAATAATTCTTCTGTTTCATCAAAGGACAAGGAACTTAGCTCAATAATTCTTGACTTATGCTTATTTATCTCTTCAAGTAATTTATAGTTTTGGGGAATATAACTTAAATTCCTTTAAGAATAAGGTTTTCTTGGTAATGCCAAATCCGGTTAGTGCGGTAAATACAATCCCTGCATCTATGACGAGCTCCATTTACTTTAATGAGGGATATGACTTCTTTAGTCTTTCGTGCACGGACGTATTAACTTTTTTGGCTAATTCTTCAGCGTCTTTCTCTGTTAATTTAGACTTAGAAACCAACTCTTGGAATCTTTCATATCCTTCAGTTAGCTCTATCCTTTTAGCGAATGCTTCTCTGGCTACTTCCGACCAGTTGATTACTCTCAACGCGTCCATTTTCTTCTTCAATTCTTCAGGTATTGATATAGTTAAGTGTTCCATTTTGAATTTATCCTGTGCTGGTAAAACACAGAAAACACAGAGAATACATGTATATAAATCTTTCGCTTTAAACAGTACTTTGTGTAGTCCCGCTTTTATTTCCCACTTTAGAGGACTTGCCTTCTATACAAACAACAAGGATATGGAGCTTAGGTAATAGGTAAGATCCTTAGAAGAAAATATAATAAGTGCATGAGCCATAAGCTTATTCATATGGTTCTTGTTGAAAATCAACTAGCTACACTAAATAAAAATGGAGTTTGTCGCATAATTCTTAAATGAAGGCTTATTCATAATTGTCTGAGGTGACA
>JBBSXW010000005.1:0-6337 GCA_038045665.1 Nanobdellota archaeon
TTATTTTTTAGATTTATTTTACGTTTTATTTTTCCCTTTACGTCTTTTAAATCTACTTGCGTTTCTTGCGTGGCTAAAGCGGCATTTTCAAATA
Source organism: Nanobdellota archaeon (assembly GCA_038045665.1). Classification (GTDB taxonomy): domain Archaea; phylum Nanobdellota; class Nanobdellia; order SCGC-AAA011-G17; family JACPIM01; genus JBBSXW01. The sequence continues at coordinate 95 of JBBSXW010000005.1, forward strand.
GTTCATTTAAAGTTTTTCCATACGCTTCAAACATGACATCTGCAGTATGATCGAAAAAATTGTATTTTTTCATTTGTTTATAACTTACCTAATGACTTAATAATTTTTTCTTTTACGCTTTCAATATTCTCTCCTATGAAAACTAGTTCATGTCTTTTTGATTTATGTTTTTCTAAGGTATAACGCCCCGCTACATAACTAAGCAAATAAATGGTATCTTCCAAAGGGATGAAACCTTTTAGTCTATAAACGTCTTTAGGTAAATTTCTTAAAAAAGATTCTAATTTTTTTCTGTTTATTTTATTTTTTATCTTGTAACTAAAAAACTGGAATTTATGGTTATGTTCGTGTTTTAATCTTTTGATCTCTCTTTCTGTTTGTATATCGAATAAGAGGTTAATATCAACGTTGCATTGTTCTGCTTCGAGAAAAGGAGCTTTTTTATTGTATTTTCTTAGGATTTTTTTTATTTCTTCCAATTGTTTTTTATTTACCAAGTCTATTTTGTTTATGATTATAATATCTGCTGTTTCCAATTGAGTTATGGCTGTCCTGCCGATTGAAGGAAATCTTATTATAGCGTCTGCATCTGCTATTGCAATTATAGAATCAATTTTTACATCTTTTATGTTTTCAGAAATATCTAGTGCCAGTGCATCTGCTTCTGCTACACCTGTTGTTTCTACTATTATTATTTCTGGATTATAATTTTGGATGATTTCTTTTACTGCTTCTTCAAATTCTCCTGCTAAAGAACAGCAAACACATCCACCTAAAAGTTCTGCTATATTGATGTTTTTGCCTTTTATGATTTCTGTGTCAATTCCTATGTCTCCGAATTCGTTCATTAAGATAGCAAATTTTCTATCTAGATTTTTGATAATTCTTTGTAATAAGGTAGTTTTTCCTGCACCCAACATTCCTGATATTATTGAGATGGGAGTTTTTTGCATAATAAGAATTGTATTAGAAAGTATTTAAAAAGGTTTGTTAACATTAGCCTTTTACATTTGCTATTGGAATCAAACCTATAAATCTTCTACTGATTCCTGCTTTTTCTGTAGCATCCACAACCGAGTGAATATCTTTATAGGCTCCTCCGGCCTCTTCTGCCAAACCTGAAAAGGATACTGATTTAACATAGATGCCTTTTTGTTCCATTTCTTTTTGCAGTTTATCACCGCGCCAAGTTCTTTTTGCTTGATTTCTACTCATTGTTCTTCCAGATCCGTGTGCAGTACTGCAAAATGTATTTTTTGAACCATTTGTTCCCAACAAAAGATAAGACCCTGTTTGCATGGATCCGCCAAGTATGGCTAAACTTCCATAATTTTTGTATATTGGCGGGAGTTCTTCTCTGCCTGGGTAATAGCATCCACATGCTCCCTTACGATGGATTATTAATCTTTTAATTTTTCCATCTACTTCATGTTTTTCAATGGATGCCCTATTGTGCGCAACATCCCACACCTGTTTCATTTCTAATTCTTCTGCAGATTTTTTAAATACTTCAGAAAAAACTTCACGTAATCTATGAACAATAACTTGTCTGTTTGCAAAACTCATATTGACTCCACATTGCATAGCTTTGTAATAATCTTGTCCTTCTTCGCTGTTAAATGGCGCACATGCTAATTCTCTATCTAAGATTTTTATTTTATATTTAAATTCCATGACTTTTAAAAATTTAGATAAATAGTCCGTACCGATCTGATGCCCAAACCCCCTGGAACCGCAATGGAACATAATTACAATTTGATCATCAAAAAATCCGAATTTTTTTGCTAATTCTTTATCAAATATATTTTTTTCTTGTACTCTTTGAATTTCTAAGTAATGATTTCCAGAGCCCAGTGTACCAATTTGTTTTAAACCTCTTTGAATTGCTTTGTCACTTATTGTACTGACATCCGCACCTTCCATTATTCCATTTAATTCTGTATGTTTAAGATCATCTTCCCATCCATAGCTCTTTTCAATACACCATTTAGCTCCATTTTTAATAACTTCTTTGAATTGCGATGAGTTTAATTTTACAAAACCTTGAGAGCCGACGCCCGCGGGAACTCTTTCAAATAATCTATCTGTTAATTTTTTTATTACAGGTCGTATGTCTTTATAAGTCAGATTAGTTGTAATCAGGCGCATACCGCAATTTCTTGACTTGGTAAGTGTAACTTAAACCAAAATGTCAAAACCAATACCGCCCGGACTAATTACACCATTCTCTTCTGGGTCAAATGCTGCTACACCCCCAATGGGAAAGCCATAAAGGGACAAGATAGCAATAACTAAGCTTGTAATCCCCAGTGCCCATCAGGCATGCATAGAGCATATTTTTGGATTCCAGGTAATGTCGCAACATTTGTTATTTGATCATAGACTCCAGCGTCCATCTCTTTAATGAGTTTTTCAGATGCTATGATTCTTGCTGGAACACGCATTCCTTTTTTGTATGTGGCAGGAATTTCCCAGATGGTTTTTGTGTCATCTACTGGTTTTAGTTCTTTTGGAATTTCCAATTTAACCTCCTTGATTTTTACTAAAAGCTTTAATATATCTTTATATAATTTACTTAAGGAAAATATAGAAATCTTTAAAGGTGGTAAACTGAGCTATATGAAGCTCCTGTGAGCCTAGCTATTTCCATGGGCGACATTCCTCTACCGTCATCATACAATCTTCTGATTTCTTTCCTTACTTCTTGTGGTATTCTTTTTGGCATAAAAAATACGAGAAAATTACCTTTTTAAACCTATCGCTTAAATAGTAATTATTTGGTAGTAAAAAACTATGAGTTGACCTTTCCTGAAAAATCAAAAAATCTTGCTATTTTTCTAGCATCCTCTTAGTTAACAATACACAAGTATAGAAATCTTTAAAAGCATCTTTTTTATAGAAACTACTAATAAATAGGTAAGAGGGATTTTAATTGATTAAGATTATAAGAGATTTTGTGCAAAGGATGCTTCACCAGATCTTTTCTAAGAAAAAAGTCATTAGATTGGGGCTTTATGGACCTCCAAACAGCGGAAAAAGCACTTTAGCCAATAAGATTGCAAAAGACTGGCTTGGTGAAAAAATGAGCCCTGTTTCACACATACCCCACGAGACAAGGGAAATTATAGTCAAAGAGAAAATTGTGATTAAAAATAGAGGCAGGGAATTGACGTTTAATTTGGTTGATACGCCGGGCATTGCCACTAAGATTGATTATGAGGATTTTATGAAGTTTAAATTAAGCAAAGAAAAATCAAAAGAGAGGGCAAAAGAAGCTACTAAAGGAGTAATAGACGCCATAAAATGGCTGGATGACATGGATGTTGTTATGGTTGTTTTAGATGCTGCTGATAATCCATATAGCCAAGTAAATATTACTATAATAGGGAATCTTGTAGCTAGAAAAATTCCTATTGTTGTAGTCGGCAATAAGATAGATTTGAGAAAGGCAAACTTAAAAAAGGTTGAAAGTGCTTTTCCACAGTATGATGTTGTTGGTGTGAGCGCTTTAAAAGGAAGAAATATGGAGGAACTTTACGAGTCCTTATTTAAGGCTGTGAAATAAAGGGAGGTGGCTTAATGGGATTAACATTAAGATTTGTTCCTTATACTGATCTTGAATCATTGGAAATCGAGGCGAAGATTACTCATCTACTTGATATAGTAAAGGACAAGAGCATTGTCTTGATGGAAGGCAGATTGAAGCCTGAAGAAGAGGCTGCTTTAATTCAAAGAACAATGCAGGAGATTAATAAGAAATTTAGGGGGGTTGAATTATGCACTATTTTTCCTGAGGACAAAAATTTGGCTTTTTTTAAAAAATTTAAGAAGAATTTTGCGTCTATGATTTTAGGAAACAGGGAAGGATTGACCATTATTGGACCAGCCTCTGTTATTAAAGAGATTAGAAGAGACCCTAATAAGATACAGCTTTTTACTGTGAGTACACGGCGGTAATTTAAGGATGAGCAACATACTGCAGGTTCATTGGTAGTTTTTATTACTATTAAGTTATAGGATATATATATATATAGAAAAATTGTATTTTTAATTCATAATAAGAAGTGATATGATGGCTAAAACTAATAATAGAAATTTTTGGATAGTTGTTCTTGTTATTGTTGTTGCTGGTGTTTTTGTTTTGGGAAATTTTGATAAATTAACTGGAAGAGCTGCAGCATACGTTGTAAGAGCGCATTCTTGTGATGCTGATGATAGCTGTGAAATAAGAAATGCTGATATTGATGGAGCCTTATTTGTAGGTGATGGAGGAGGGTTATATTTAGGAAGTGGATCTGTGTTTGAATTTAATGGTGATATCGCTCCCGGTGGGAGACCTTGTTTGCCAGGAAGATTTTTAAGAAAAATTGGCGTTGATACTTGGACTTGTGATAAATTAAAATGCGAAAGGCTTAGTGTTGAATTTCAAGAAAAAAGGGGCAGAATTGCTTGTGCAGTAACTAGTGATCCGATTAGAATGGCATTAACTGGTGGTGGCACCGTATGCAACCCAGGTAAAGTGATAAATGAGGGTCCGACATCAGAAAGAGAATTCTATGGTGAATGTGATTCTTATGGCAGTAATAACAGTAATAAATTATGGGCAATTTGTTGCGGTTAAAATGTGTTTTCCCAACCGAAGGCATTAGATGGGAATATTGCTACTGTCCTACTGGATGTAGGGTAACTGGCCAATATGGTTATAATTGTGGCGGTTTTGGTTATGGTGATGGAAATAGTTTATGCGGTGTGATAAAGGGATACAACGATAAAGTCGGCTTTCTTATGGATACCTCAAGGAATTTTGACGAACGTGCAGCAGCAAGAGTTGGTGTTTATTGTGAAAAAATTACTGGAATAACTAGTACACCATAGAAGAACTGGATAGTCTTATGACTCCCTCTTTATTAAATAGTTTATTTACACAATGCAATTAAATAATTTCTAATAAATTTAATACTGGTATTTTATTTCTTTTTAAATTCCACACTTGGTAGATTCTCAAATTCTTTGTCACCGGTAACAAAATAATATCCCTTTTTTAAGGAAAATATATACCCCGCAGCATCAAAAAAAGAAATATCTTTTTTTCTATGTTCATACTTAAATTTAATTGCTTCCACTAAAATCTCTTTGACTACTGGTAGCGAATATCTTTCTAATTTCTTAAACCAGTAATCTGCGACTTTTTCTCCTTCCTCTCTTAAAAGAACAGCATAAAACTCTGCTAGTGTTAAATCGGTTATAATAAAATCTGAATTAAGATATCCTGAAAATTTTGGATTTCCTTTTGAAATCTCGACTAAAGCATAGGTATCGAGGCATCTCTTTACTTCAACCATTTGCCTTCAAAATTTTCCCTTACTTCTTTTAGGATTTGCTCTGTCGACTTTTTAAATTTCAAAGAACCGAATAATTCTTTTAATACATTTTCTTTTTTTGTAATTTCTACTATAACTGTTTCTTCAGGTTTCAAACTTAATTTATTTGCTGTTTCAATAGGTATGATCATGCCTATTGAATTACCCCATTTCTTTGTCTTAGCTTCTATTGCCATAGTATAACTAATATGTATAACTATTATATAAAGGTTTCGCTGGAGAAAAATATAATTAAGGTATAGTTATTTTATTACTATTAAGTTGTATTATATATATAACTAAAAGATTCATATTTTTATTAATAAAGAGGTGATATTGAATGGCTAAGGAAAGTAATTGAATGGCTAAGGAAAGTAATAGGAATTTTTGGATAATTGGTATTATCTTAGTGATTGTTGCTGTTTTTATTTTTGGGAATTTTGGTAGTTTAACTGGGGAGGCAGTAGCTCCTAAAATAAGAGCGAATTCTTGTGATGCTGATAGTGTTTGCGAAACCAATTCGCTAAGTGTTAGCGATACCATGAGTATTGGGCGGCTTAGACCAGACCCACAGTATGAATTGTTTATTTATAAGCCGTCTTCCCTGGCAGAGATTAAAATAGAGGCTTTTAGGTCATCACTAATAATACTTGGAGAGGACACTACCGAGCTGGTTTTGGGTACCACCCCCGAGACAAGAATCTCTACGCTGTCAATACAAGGAGACGAATCGATATTACAATTTGCAACTCCTTCTAATTTTTGGCAACTTGGTTTGATGGATAACACACCAGATTTGCAAATTAAAGACGTTTATACAAATTCTCCTCGTTTGATCATTAGAGAAAGCGGCAATGTAGAAATTCCAGGAGGTTTAAATACG
>JBBSXW010000006.1:0-18406 GCA_038045665.1 Nanobdellota archaeon
TGGACCAGCTGGGATTTGAACCCAGATTCCTACCATTATGGTATAGTAATGCCATGGTAAGGTACTTAAACCGGATTATACGACTGGCCCATCAAAGAAACGTTACTAAAGGTAGTTAAAAACATTTTTATAGAGAGAAAACACAATAAAAATACTATGACAGCCATTGAAACACTAGTACCCTATGCAACAATACCCTTACGCATCCTTCTGGGCATAATTTTCATAGCCCATGGCTATCCAAAGCTATTCAAATTTAAAGACTATAAAGAAAAATTTAAAGCAATAGGCTTTCCTCCTTTTGTTCTTGCTTTGGTAGGCATAGCAGAATTTGTAGGGGGCATAGGAACAATCTTCGGCTTTTTAACTAGATTCACCGCAATAGTTTGGATAATTATGATGATAGTTGCTACATATTTAAAAGCATTTAAATGGAATAAAGGATTAGTCGAGGGCTACGAGTTAGATCTTACAATATTGGCCGGAGCATTAACCTTGTTTATCCTCGGCGCAGGACCGCTATCTATCGACGCATTAATAGGATGGTCATTAGGTTAAATATTTTTCAGACAAATTACTCAAATCTTAATTCATAGCTTTCTCCATCTTTAATAATATAATCAACTAATTCAATATTTTCTGCACCATCAACAAACAATTTAACTTTTCCAGGTTTGCCTTCACATAAATCTCCATCCCTCTTATCAATAAGCTCATCATTTTTAAAATTCATCCCTACATTACTCATATATTTGCCTAAAGTGATGTCTTCAGCTTTTATAATAGTCCCCTCTATATGAATTAATCTATCATCGTGCGTATGCAGCAAAGGACTTCCTATATGCTGATTTCCAAACGGCGATGGCATCTCTATTTCATTTCCACAAACAAAAACTTTTATATTTGCATGCCAGTGAACAGGACCATCAGTATACGTTTCAAACTTCTCTCCAGAAAATAAAAAATAGATCCCGTATATTAATACTCCAGCAACCAATATAGTGAAAAACCAGCCTATTACTTTCTTGTTTCTTTTTCCTGCAGCAATTCTTTTTCCTTCTTCTACCTTTCTCTGCTCCTTTAATTCCCTCTTTAACTTTTTCCTTTCACTTTTGGATAGTCCGCTATAATCAATAGGCTCTTCCATCGTCCACCTAATTGACTATTAACTGTCCTTTCATATCAGAATGCCCTGCCCCGCATTGCACTGAGCAAAAGAAGGTAAAGGTTCCGGTTTTGTCAGCAACAAATTCCACGGTAGTTGTTCTCCCAGATTCTAATCTAGAATTAACACCAAATTCTGGTATGGCAAACCCATGCGTAACATCTAAGCTTTTTATATTTAACTTTACTTTATCGCCTTTATTTGCCGTTATTGTCTCAGGATCAAATTCCCATTGTTTGGCAGTCAATGTAAATTCCTTTACTTCTTGTGCAGAATCGCCATTATTCACTTCAGAAGTTTGATCATCAATAATTTCCACAGTTACAGCACCTTTATTGGTTGAACCACTACACCCCGCACCTGCCAACAAAACAATATTCAAAAGAACAATCAAGAAAACATTTACGATTTTTTTATTCATTTTTTCCTCCTTTAGCTCTGACTTTGCACACATTCTCTCTAGTTAAAAAAGCTATCGATATAATCAAAAATGCAGCAGACCCAATCAATATCTCAATACCAAAAAAAGGCAGTGAGCTAAGAGTTGCAGTAACTCCAAACAAGCCTAAAAAAGCAGGAAATAGCCCTACAAAGCAACTGGGGCACGCTCCACCCAAAAGACCTCCAAAAACCCCAAAAAAAGTCATCCCGCTTTCTTTATTTATCATTCTTAATTCTTTAAACCTCAATATAACTAGGTTGATATTCAATGCAATCAAAAAAGCAACCACTAAACTAAGCGCAACATAAGGCACAATTATCTTAAGATTATTTGTAAAAAGCGTTGTAAAAGTAACGTATACCTGATTTATTATTATATTAATTATTAAATAAACTAAAAAAATAGCTATGAAAGAATAAATATAAGGTTTGGTTATCGCTACTTTCTTAATTTTTTCAAGTCTTTCTTTGAATCCCATAGTATTATTGTTACTAAACCTTATTTAAATATTGGTTTTAATTGATAAATCTACTTTGCCTTTCCTAATTCTGCTTCAATTACAGATTGAAAATTGCTATATGGCTGCGCGCCGCTAACGGGCGTGTTCCCTATTACAAAATATGGTGTTCCTTGTCCTCCTGCCTTTGTTGCATCAGCCAAATCTTTTTCAACCTCATCTTTATATTCTCCAGAATCTAAACAATCGTTGAATTTTCTAGTATTCAAACCAAGATCATCAGCCCATTTCTTATAATTGTCAATGCTTAATGATTGTTGATTTTCAAATATCTTGTCATGATATTCCCAAAATTTTTCTTGATCATTGGCGCACTGTGCAGCTTCAGCAGATTTTCCTGCTTGCGGATGGATGCTATGTAATGGAAAATCCCTATAGACAAACTTGACCTTTCCTGTATCAATATAGTCTTTTTTTATTTGATCAAATGTTTGGCTTCTAAATCTTCCGCAAAATGGGCACTGAAAATCAGAAAACTCAACCATAGTCACAGGAGCATCAGGATCTCCTAATACAGGATCATCATCAATTAGTTCTTCTGCACTAACCGAAGCAACTCCAGTTGGCCTGCTTGGGCTTGGTGCGTTTGGTGTTGGTGCAACTGCTATTCCAGTTGTATCAGAATCCCCACCTCCAATTCCAAATCCTCCAGTAAATAAGCTTATAACAAACAATCCTGCAAAAACAAAAGTACTAATCTTCCATAATGTAGATTTTTTTAATGTGACAGTCCCTTCAGCTTTTTCTTCCATTTTACCCTCCTGATTATTATTTATAAAAACCAATACCCATATAGATATAAATAATTAATCCTATGAACGATAACATGAAAAGTGCCTTTAATACGTAAATTCAAACTCCAGATCGTTCATAAAGGCAAATTAGCCATGGTCGGCATGTCCTGGACCGCCGCAAGCATCAGATAAATCCCACAAATCTGCTATCTGCTCAGCAGTAAAATCATATTCGGTAATCAGATATTTAGCAAGCCCCCCATATATTCATCTTCTTACTCCAATAAAACGCATATAAATATTCTGATTCAATTTAATAAATATCTTTTTTTAGCAATTAAAAAATGTATGTTATACCTATACTCATCTACTTTTTCAATAGATTTAAATTTTGCTTCTTTAAGCATTTTGGGTATTTTTCCAATATAGTTATCATAACCCATTTCAAAAATTACGCTAAACAATGAAAAGATAGCCATTACTTTGTTTTTGGGTTTGCCAAAATCGACTAACAAGAATAAACCATCTTTTCTCAAAACCCTATAGATTTCGTTTAAGGCTTCTTGTTTCTCTCTTGTACCAAGGTGATGCAATACTAACGAGCTATACACAACATCAAAATATTCATTAGGAAAAGGAAGTTTTTCTAAAACGCCTTGTTGGTAATAGATGCTCAAATTCTTTTCTTTAGCCTTCTTTTTTGCTATATCCAAAATATTACTATCGGCGTCTATACCGTACAATACTAATCGGGAATTTAATTTTTTTAATTCTATTGCCAAACTGCCAGTACCGCACCCGGCATCCAAAATTTTTAATTTATCTTTCTCGATAGGCAAATTTTTTATAATCCTTTTTCTATATTCCTTGCCCAAACCAATTATACTACAAAGTGTATCAAATAGCGGGGTAAGAATATTAAATCCTGCAGCAGGAATAAATCCTTTATCATTTGTCATTATCAAATCAATGCTAACAACTTTCTTTTAGAAATACTCCAAAAGTCTTACCTTTTTTAACTCTTTTTATTAAACCCTCTCTTCTAAATAATTAACTACATAGCTCAATTTTGCTTTTGACATATCAGTTCTTATTCTTAATGTGCTTTGGGTTATATCGTCCTGTTCCTTAATAGCACCCATCACTTTCTTTTCAAAATTATCCAATCCTTTCAAAATCAAATCAAATTTTTCCTCAGCTAATGACTTGTTCTTGTTCTCTTCTAGTGTCTTAACAATAGCTTCTTCTCCTCTAGTAAAAAACATCAAAAAGAATCCTAAAGCGAATATAAATCCAATAACACCAAATGCAAAATGACTTAAGGAAAGCGCTGATTCAACAGGCTTACATCTTTCATCATTAAAACATCCTACTTCTTTGCTAGTACTAGCTAACCTTGTAGTATAATTAAATATTATTAAAAATACTAGCACACTGATTATAAGCAAAATAACCCCAAGCTTTTTGTTATTCATCCATACCTATATATCTATCTTATTTAAAAGATTTTCTTTATTAGGGTATGTTAAATTAATTAATGCTAATTTGGCAAAAAATTAAAGAAAGATTCTTTAGTATATTCATTCTATACACTTTTTAGAGTTATTTTACATTTTTTGAAAAATATGAAAAGACCCAAAAGTCATATATCCTATAAATACATTATACTTAATTTATACGCCCAATAGAGCCAGCATTAATTAAGTTTACAAAGCCCTTTATTAGTTCTCTGGTGCATTAAGTGGTCTTGAATAAAAAACCTAGAGCTTATACCTTCTCATTAATAACGAGTTGCTTACAACAGAAACAGAGCTAAATGCCATTGCCGCCGCTGCAATTATAGGGTTTAATAAGAATCCTGTAAACGGATAAAGAATGCCCGCAGCTATCGGTATTCCGGCCACATTGTAGATAAATGCCCAAAATAAGTTTTGTTTTATTTTTTTCAAGGTAAATCTGCTTAACTTCATCGCATTTACAACATCGTTTATGTCATTCTTAACCAACACTATGCTTCCGGTTTCTAATGCTACATCAGTTCCCGAACCAATGGCGATTCCTAAATCAGCTTGAGCCAGCATTGGCGCATCATTAATGCCATCACCAACTGCAGCAACTACCTTGCCTTTACTTTGAAGTTTTTTAACTTCAACTGCCTTTTCATGCGGCAAAACATTGGCTAAAACCTTATCTATTCCCAATTGTTTTCCGATTGCATTCCCTGTTCTTTCATTATCTCCTGTAATCATCATTACCTCTTTATCGAGTTTATGCAGTCTCTCAATAGCTTCCTTAGCGCTTTCTTTGACAGTATCAGCTATTCCAATCACCCCAACAATCTTTTTATTTGCTGCCACAATAATAGAAGTTTTTCCTTCGTTCTCAAGTTTAGTTATTAATTTCTCATATTTTGAAATACTAACCTTATGCTGTTTCAATAACCTCCTATTGCCGTTCAGTATCGTATATTTACCGTAGCTTACCTTAATGCCATGCCCAGGCACATTCTCAAATTTTGCAGGATTAGGAACACTCAATTTTGATTTCTTGGCGTAGTTTAAAATAGCCTCTGCCAAAGGATGCTCAGAATGTTTTTCTGCTATAGCCGAATAAAATAAAACATCTTTTTCCTTAAAAGTATTTAGTGCGAGTATATCTGTAACTTCTGGCTTGCCTTTCGTCAGTGTCCCGGTTTTATCAAAGATTATCGAATTTACCTTATGCGCTATTTCTAAAGCTTCTGCATTTTTTATCAATATCCCTGATTCCGCGCCTTTTCCTGTTCCGACCATTATAGCTGTTGGTGTAGCCAATCCCATAGCGCATGGACACGCAATTATTAATACCCCTATAAAGTTTAACAAAGCAAAATTAAAAGCCGGCTCAGGGCCAAAAAAATACCATATCAAAAAAGTTGCAATAGCAATCAAGACAACAACAGGAACAAACACGCTGGCTATCTTATCAGCAAGTCTTTGAATCGGAGCCTTAGAGCCCTGCGCTTCTTCTACTAGTTTTATTATTTGAGAAAGCATGGTGTCTTTGCCTATTTTTGTGGCTTTTATTTTCAAAACACCATTTTTGTTTATAGTCGCTCCAATCACAACATCATTTACTTTTTTTTCAACAGGTATGCTCTCACCAGTTATCATACTTTCATCAACAGAAGAGTAGCCTGAAACAACTACCCCATCCGTTGGAATTTTTTCTCCTGGTTTAACCAACAAAATATCGCCAATTTTTACTTCCTCAATCAGAATTTTTACATGCTTGCCTCTTACTATCACTGTTGCAGTTTTCGCTTGCAAACCAATCAGTTTCTTTATTGCTGAGGATGTTCTTGACTTAGCCTTTGCTTCTAAATATCTACCAAGTAGTATTAATGTTATTATAACTGCGGCCGTATCAAAATAAACCTCTGCTTGCAATGATGTGCCTTCAAAGAAGCCAGGGAATATGATAACGAACAAGCTGTAGATGAACGCCGCAAATGTTCCTATGCTAACCAAGGAATTCATATCAAAGTTAAAGTGTTTTAAACCTTGTAATGTGCTTTTGTGAAAAATCCATCCACAATAAAACTGGACAGGAATTGTCAGAAGCAATAAAATGATAAACATAGAACTACGCGGTATAAACTCTAAAAATGGAATAAACTCCTGATAAGTGCCTACTAGGGTAAGCGCAGAAAGTACCGCTCCCAAAACAAATTTGTTTCTAAGGTCTTTTATTTCTTCTTCTTTAAGCATAGCAGCATGATCATGGCCTTCCATAGCATGCGTGTCATGTTTTTCATGCGGTGTTTCTATATCATAGCCTATTTTCTGGACTTCTTTTTTTAACATATTTAAATCAAGTTTATCAGAATAGGTAACAGTAGCTCTTTCTGTAGCAAGATTTACATTCGCTTCTTTTACGTTTGGTACTTTTTTTAAGGCTCTTTCTACTCTAAGCACACAGCTAGCACAATGCATACCTTTTACATTCAAATCAAGTTTTTCAGCCATGAGACTTATTTAATCATTTTTTTGTATCTATATGTAACATCTTATAGATGCCACAAAAACCAATGAAACTTTCTAATATTGAAATTGTTGCAAATATAGTAAACAATATTACTAACAACTTATTATTTGTTATAAAGACTAAATAAAATAATCCTACTCCCAATAAAAATCTGATTATTCTATCTGTCTTGCCAATATTCTCTTCCATTTTTTTCTAGTCATTTTCTTAGTTCTTTTTTCATTTCTAGATATTCTTTTTTGCTTATTTCTCCTTTAGCAAATCTTTTTTCTAAAACGTCCAGCGATGATTCCTTGTGCATTGTAAATTGCCTTATTGCCCACACCACGAGCCAAATTATAACTAACCAAAATAAAATCACCATTACCATTCCAAAGGGGCCAAAGCCCCAATATCCATAAGGAGAACCATAAAAACCCATCATATTACTACCTCCTCGATTCATCATCATATTCATCATGCCCATAGGCATAACATTAGATTGCCCGCAATAGAACATTTTTGCCATATTGATATGGACTTGTTTTAATTGTGCTGAGTCTTCTCCGCCCATTCGAGCATCCATTATTTCATGAAGCTCTCCAGGATGCATTTGCTCCATATAGTAATCTCCCATCATTTCCAACTGGTCTTCTGTTAATCCACTACATGGAGTTTTACTTTCTATCAACTTTACTGCCTCATCAAAATTCTCATTAGCAATAGTTATTGTGCTAAATAATAAAATGCAAAGAAAGATTATTGATGTTTTCTTCATTTTAATATATCATATTTTGATATATCAAAAAATATATAAACTTTGTGGTGTTTAAATATTTATATGAACGATATAAAAATAACTAATATAGTCAAATTCTGCACTATTATTTTGCTACATAAAGGGCCCAAACATGGTTATGAACTAATAAAGGCACTAGAGGCAAATTTTGGAAAAGAAATAAGTGCTTCACACGTTTATCCGTTTTTGAAAGCTTTGGAGAAAAATAAACTTATTGAGCATAAAAAGATTGAAGCTAGAGGTAAGAAGAAATATTTTCTGACAAAAAAAGGAAAAAAATTCACCAATGACCTACTAACTAGATTTAACGACATCATAGACTCTTTAGTAGAATCAAGGGTTCAGAAATGCGCTCACTGTCGGTGTGAAATCTATAAGCATGGTTTTGAAAAGACAATCAGAGGAAAAAAATTAATATTCTGTTGTGAATCTTGCGCGAAACATGAAAACTGATCTAAAAGAATATTCTGCCCACTCCCATAATGTTGAGCAACCAGTCCTTTGTACGCACTTTGATAAATGCGCATGGTTGTGCGATCTTCTTTCTAGATTATCTTCGCGACCAAAGCAATATTACAAAGCAATAAAGGCATTAGCCAAACCGAAGGCAAGAGATATCGTTTTGGATATTGGTGGCGGAACAGGATCAATCGCACAATATTTTATTCCAGATGTTCGCAAAGTTGTAGTTCTAGATCCATCGCAAAAGATGCTAAACAGAATAAGAGCTAAGAGGCTCGAAGCAATAGTTGGCACAGCGCAGCATTTAGAATTTGATGACAAAACATTTGATCTTATCTACTGCGTAGATTCCTTTCATCATTTTACTAACGGTTACGCGCCAGAAGAATATAGAAAAACGATTCATCAGTCTATCCAGGAAATATTGCGCGTTCTTAAAAATGATGGCACACTGATCGTTATAGAATTTAATAGATTGCATCTGGGGGGAAAATTAATTGATTTTATGGAAAATAAATTGGCTCATATGGGGAGTGTTTTTTATTCTCCTAAAGAGTTTATGAATCTTTTCAGTGAATATGGAACAGCAATAACAATAAAAAATTTCAATCCATATACTTACCTCGCAAAAATAATCAAAGGGAGCGTAGAATGAAAACATATCAGTGTAAGATTTGTCATTTTAAGTATCCAACCATGGATCTAGCACAAAAATGCTACACTTGGTGTAAAAAGCATAAAAGTTGTAATTTAAAGATTACTAAACATGCTGTTAATTAGGTCTACATCGTTTATTGCTTTTATTTGTTTCTTAGTTTTTCTTTGATATAGCGGAATATAGCTATAATGATTAAACCAAAACCCACAATCCGAAATACTGAAGAATAGCTTTGAATTTCTTTAAAGGGAATGCCTGCAATTATAATTCCAGCATTTAATATTATTAAATTCTTTGAAATACACTTTTTTTTAAAATATAGTATTAAAGTTATAAAAAATAACATAACTGCGATTATCCAAAAAGGAATTGCAACTTTTGTCAAAAATAATAAAGGCATTCCTACTAGGGTTATTCCGAATACGGCTAATAAAGCGATTAACCATAAACAAATATTATGGCATACCTGCCAACCACCTAGAAAACTTAAACCACCAGATAAACTAGTGGAAATGCCAGCTACTTTTTCTTCAATAGCGATCTTTTTTCTTTTTGGTTTTTTCATTTTATGTTGCTATCTGGTTATTTCATCTATTTTGCATTATCTATTATTTCTTTTATATCAGTATCAGCTTCCGCAGTTTCTGCAGAACTAATTTCATTGAAAAGTTGAGGCAACAACTTAGGACGCATTCCTACAATAATCACAGAATCTTCATCCTCCAATACATTTATCTTGCATGGCATGCATAATGAAACAAGTTTATTTTTCTTTAGAAATTTGTCAGCATGCTTTGCAGAGCAAATTTCTATTATTTTCATTCCCGAATGAGTAAAACCTTTTGCAACAAGCCGCTCTTTTAGGTCATAAATGCTGAAAACAGACCACCCTTTCTTCTCTATACTTTTAAGTACAGAAACAACGGCTTCTTCAAAATCCTTCTTTGTTTCAACAATGTATGCAAAATCACCAACATTCATTTTTCACCACCTTTTCTAAAGATGCTATATATGAAGATTTGGCTAGCTCCCAAAGGAGTTAAATGCTCTTCTTCAAAACTTTTTACATGCTCAAAATTGCTAAACAATTCTTTTACGGAATCTTCTGAATATTGCTTTACGTCCAGCCCGCTGCATCTTTTTGGCCCATTCTCTGAAAATGTTGAAAGAATTAAGTAACCATTTGGTTTTAAGAATCGTCTTATGACTTCTACATATTTATTAATGTCTTCTTCTGCTGTTAAGAAATGAAGCACAGCCCTGTCATGCCAAATATCATATCTATCGCTTGTCTCAAACTCTCTTAAATCAGACACTACCCATTTAACAGCATCTGCCCTATTCCCTAGCCTTTTCTTTGCTTTTTCCAACGCCGTAGAAGATATGTCCAATACAGTTATGTTCCTAAAACCAATATCAAGAAGATTATCCACAAGCTTTGAATCTCCAGCGCCAATGTCAATAATACTAGCATTTTTTCCCAGACCAACCTCAGCTATCAATTTGAGCGATGTATTGGGTTTATCCTGATACCAGCTTACTTCATTGGGCTTTTTTGTTTGATAAATGCTTTCCCAGTGTTCTTTTGCATCATACGTCATTTTTTGCTGCCTTTATTTTTCATATTTCTCCATAATTTTAGACTCCAGAGATAAACTAAGATTATTAGTCCAATTAATAAAATTATATAGAGGATATTTACAAAATTCCAATAACCAAAGCCATATCCATAGTTTCCCATCATTCCTTGTATTGTACCGCTTTGTATATTTTGTCCACCCATCATATTACCTCCCATCATGTTCATCATCATAGGCATCATTCCCATCATACCTCCAGAACCCATCATTCCGCCAGATTCTTCACAATACATCGTTCTTGCCATATTAATATGAAACTGCTCTTCTGCTTCAGAGCCTTCCTTAAGCCCCATCATCTTATGCATGAGTTCATGGCTTTCTTTTGGATGCATTTGTTCCATATAATATTCGCCGATAATTTCTAACTGAGGGTTTGATAAACTTTTGCAGTCTGCTTTTGAATCAATCAGGATTTTAGCTTCGCTGATTTCTTGTTGCGTGATTGCATTAACTAAACTCAAATTTAACAATAAAGCAACAATCATAACAAATATTATTTTTTTCATATTACATCACCGCATATTGCGGTAGTAAAGCCGTTATAACTACTTTGCCACTTAAACCGTTTTAAACCATTATTTTTGTAAGTACACTTTGTATGTTTTTCCAATTCTTTCTCTTTGTATTAATCCTCTTTTGTCAAGATTTGTCAAGATTGTTGAAACTTTTGCTTTACTCCATTCTAATCTAAACCTTAATGAATCTTGTGTTATTTCTCCAGTTCTTTTAATCTCATCTAAAATTTTCTTTTCATCGTCTGACAAAGCTTTTCTTAGAATATTGTATTCTTTATCTTCTGTTTTTGCTCTAAACACGTATAATGAAGCTAAAAATCCTAAACCTACACCAAAAACTAAAGAAATGAGATTTATGATAATTGAATTTGTTGTAGAAAAGCTCATCATATTAGTTCCTATCATTTCACTCATCATCTGCATCATAGGTGTTTGTTTAGGTGTTAATAATGAACTTATAATTAAAAATATCAAGAAATATCCAACTATAGCAATTAAAATAATCAATGCTATTTTTGATACATTATCGATCTGTTTCAAATCAATTTTTTTATGCTCATTATCTAAATTTCTTGACAATTTTTCCATTTTTCCTTAATTTCTCGGCTAAAACTTCTCTAAACTTGAAGAATTTTGCAGAAAACATGTCGATAGCGAGGGAACTGTTGTTTATTGGTATAAAGGTTAATCGTAAACTTTTTTTCGTTTCTACAATATATGCGAAATCTTCTATTTTCATATTTCCCCTCCTAATGATTTTTAGCAAAGTCCGTTACAGAGTCTAATTCTTCTGACAAATCTCCTTCACCATCTGTTATTAAAATTTTATCCAAATCATTGAAAACATAATTTTTATAATCTGATACTTCTTTTCCATTTATATATGCCTTCATTCCCTCTGGCAATCTCAATTCAATACTATCAAAAAACATCCATAAAGGAACTCCTGTAGCATGCATATGAATTATATCTCCTGTTTTTTCAGGAGCAGGAGCTCCCTTATCTAAATGTATGAAACTACTAGTAATCCTATTACCTATTTTTGACATGTCCATTGCTAATGATTCTAATAAACTTTCCTCTACTAATTTACCATTTAGATATAACTTCCAATCAGCATGAACATGTTGAGAGCCTAAAACACCAATTGTGGATTTAGAATCCATGTTGCACTCTATTTGCCCCGAGTCGATACATAAATTTACATCCATACCGCAACTATCGCATAAGCCATCATTATTTTTATCCATGAATTTCTTTGCAAGCTGAATATCAAATGAGGTAAGTGACATTCTGCTCAATTTAGATCCCATTGGATTACTAAAAATAATTGAATTTTGATTATTGTTCATCTTGAAAAAAAATGACTTTATCATATAAATAAGTACAACGCTAGAAAAGACCATAATTAAAATCATGAAAATAATAACTGCCTTTTCGCTTAAATTTCTTTGATTTTTCTTTTTTCTTTTTTTTATTTTAGATTGAATCATTTTTATCTTTTGAAGTATATTCTATAAGAATCACATCTTTATCTCTCATTATATAATTTTCAAATTCTCTGTTCTCTTTTCCATTAACATACATTTTTAATTCTCCTTTATCTGTACAATATTCAAAAATGCACGACGAATTAAATTGCTTATTCCAAATATAGAAAAAGTAGCTTAATGTAAGAGTTTCTGGCTTTTTACTCGGATTATTATTTTCTAAGTGAATTGTTCCATCACTTTCATGCGTGTGCGTTGGAGACATTCTCATTCCACTTAGATAAGTGTCTGCAATCTTTCCGATATTTATTCCTATTCCAGTAGGAATTTTAAACTCCACGTCATCAATTTTTATTGTTAATCTAGGGTGCCAGTGAACTGCTCCGCTTGGGATATTGACTTCTTCACTATCAAAATTAACATTTAATTCTTTTACTTCATTATCGGGAATCAATGCATAAACAATCCAAATAATTAAACTAATAAAAGCTAAACAAATTATCCAATTCCTAATCTTTTTAACTGGCAAAGGTTTTTTTGGTTTCTTAACTAACTCCGGATGTTTTGCAGAATTATGCATTAATAATCCGTTTGCATCCTTAAATGTTCTATCACAAATCCCGCATCTTGTTTTTTCTGTCATCTTGCTTTAATACCTCTAGGTAATAATTGATATTGTTTATATACAACAAAACCCAATACAGATATACTAGCTATACCCAGTATTGGTTGAAGCGGTGCAAAGTAAGTCATAACACCAGTAAAACCTAAAAGTAAAACAAGTAACTTATTACAAATTGGACAGCCAAACGAAAATAAACCACCCGCCGTACCTCCTACTGCGCCATATCTACATTTTGAGGTTGTTTTTTTTGTATAGTACCAGAAGCCAACATAAATTCCTATAAGTGCAGATGTCAAGACTAAAAATATATAGTCATACCAATAAATTGGAGTCATTCTTATAAAAAAATTATTAGGTATAATTACTGTTAAAATTCCAAAAACAGTAAATGTGATTAAACCAACAATACCGCTAATGATCACCGGTTTTAGCTTTTTCATTTTTAGCTTGTATCAATATTTTCTCCATAGGGATGTATCAGTTTCCACCCTCTTATTACATCTCCTTGTCTGAGTTTAAGACTAAACTTATCAGAAAATTGTCTTTCAGTCCCATCAGCCAATATAAAATTTACTGAATAAGACACTGCTGCTGTTAAGTCGTCATTAGAAATCTCTTTGATATTAATAATTTCTATATTTTCTATTCTTTGTGAACTTGAAAATTCCTTAAAGGTGGCAAGATCTTTTGCATAGGGATCTATTTTTTTGAAACCATCTGATAATGTAGCATACATATCTGGATAATTTTTATTATTCCAAGCAGTAAAATATTGAGCTACAACTTCCTCTGGTAAAGGAATTGTGTAATCTACTGTCTCCTTTTTGTTTGAAAATTTAATATAAAGAATGCCACCTAGAAAAAATAAAATAAATATCAAGACTAGGACATATTTTTTTGGCTTTTTCATGTTTGCTATCATAAATTATATTACTTATTTTTTATCGCATTATAATTATCCTTCAATTTCTACATCCTTGTATTCCCCTAATATCTCCGGTTTTCTCATTATGAACCAAGAATCTTTTTCTATGGTTCCAACATTATTCCAGGCTCTAACAAAATTAGCATAAATTTTTGCTTCTGGAGAAACAATAAGTATTGGTACCTTTGTTATTTTATATTTATTTTTAAGTTCCGCTCCTTCCTTAGAGTTAATATCATAAGTTTTTTCACTATTAATCGCTATACCGAATCTTTTCAATACTTGTTTATTGACATTGACATTATAACAGTCTATACAAGAATTGTCAATTAGTAAGATTATATCAACAAGACCCACGACACTATCTGTATTTAAATCTCTATAAGGTGGAATAACGGAATGTACTGCATAAAATCCTTTTTTCTCAGTTAGGTTTAGATTAGGTAGTTCTTGTTTAAATATTTCATAATTATCTATTTCTTTTGAGATTAGTATTGCTGGTACTTGTCTTACTCCAAATTCCTTAATTAAGTCTTGTCCCTCTTTACTATTGTAATCTACGGATTTTTCATCAGTGATTACTATGCCAGCTAATTTCAATCCTCTCGGAATATCTGCCAAGCTGGCACAATCTTTACAGGAAGAATCAACAATATTGATAATGGGTACCAGTCCAATAACTTTCTTTAAAATATCGTCATAATGGGGAAGTTGTGGTTTATAAATAATAATGTTATCTATTATTTCGCCAACATTTGTAAAGTACTTAGTAAGCTGTTCAGATTTATTTATTTCGCCGCTAATAATCAAAGTTGGAAATTTTTTTATATTGTATTTTGTTATTAGCTCCTTTGCTCGGGTAGAATCAAAAAATAAAGATTCTTCCTTTGTTATATTAATATTTTGTTTTTTAAGTTCTTCTAGACCTTTCTCAATATCATAACAATTATTACAATTAGTAAGAGTTAGCTTAATAACTTCTAACTCTGCAGGTCTCAGTTGCTCTTTAATTACTTCTCTAGCCTCTGCAAGTTTTTCTTTTCGTTCTTGAATCAAAAAAATATTTACAATAGAGAATAAGACTGCTAGGGCTAATCCTATATAGAGAATTCTATTTAATAGGTTATCCTTTTTTTCCATTCTGTTCTCTTAATTTTTTATATTAATTAGATATCAACAACCACCGACCATTGTTGGAATATTTTGTAAACTTGCCTGTTTGCTTACACTTGCGGACGGGCTTCCTGTAGGGCTAGAACTAGTTAAAGTCGCACTACCACTACTTGTAGTTGGAACTACAACTTGTGCATTACTGAAACCTATCAACTGTATACTTTGCACAGCCGTTGTTAATAACAATGCACCAATCAAAACTACCATTAGTATTTCTTTTCTTTCCATTTTTTACCTCCCTCATCATTTTATTGTGCTTCCTGAATAATCCTTTCTATTGTTCCTTTAGGGTACCATAAAGCATACCATCTTGCCATCTCTCCATAAATCCCTTCATCTGAATATTTATCGCCGTAATATTTAATAAACCACTTGGCCATGCCTTGGGCAGCTGCGGCATGAGCACAGCCACATCTGGTAATAATTGTTGGGTTTTGTGGAGAACCACAACAGTAATCACAACTAAAGGAATTTACAATTCTTTTCCACCTTTCTTCTTGTTGCGCATCAAGCTGGATAGATCTCCCCTTTGCCCATAAGTTCTGGGCCTTTATTGGATCATCAAAACTTACACCAGCTTCTTGCCCGTACCAAGGAGTCCCTTTCGGAATAACGTTATTAAGTAAATCCTGAACAGCATCTCCTGTTAGAGGTGTTATAGATAATTCACTTATTGTCGGTAAGGATTTTACCTTTGTTTTATATCCGGAAATTTTCGGTTGCTCTCCAACAGCAAGAGGCATTGGTTTTAAGGTAATCTTTGGTCCATATTCAAAGTTTCCTATGTTAACAGTTCCGGTTGTTCCGGCTTGAACGAAAGCAAATGCTTTTGGAATCATAATTTGATTAATAGATAGTAGAATAACTAACAGAGTAATAGCACTAAAAAGAAAATTGCTTCTAAATATAGCAGGATCTTTTTTAGATTTAACAGTGCCTATAAGTGTTGATATAGATACTGTCTTACATGTTTTTGTATAAATACTGTCCGCCTTAAAATAAACAGCTAATCCGAGTAATACCACGGAAGAAAATTTTAAGAAACCCAAGTAGGGAGTTAAAAATGTTGTTGGTATACTTAATAACGTGCTCCCAAATGCAACTAGTGCTATGCTTTGGCATACCGGACAAACTCCCGATATAAGTGCCACAAAACCACCACTAAATCCCCCAAAATAGGATTCTGAGCGAAGTTTTTCTTTTCTTTCATACAAGAATAGACTAAAGAAGAATGAGATTAAGAGAGATATTACAAAAACGAATAAATAGTCCGAAATGCCAATGTTTGATAATCTATTAATCCCAAAATTTACAATTGGTATCTTCCATAACCCATAAAGGAAAGAATAAAAAAGTAAAGATATTATTAATAGTATAAAAAAATTTTTTTTGCCTTGCTTTAGAATATTAAAAATAGTTGAAAATACATTTTCTTTTTTCTCTTTAACAGCATTTTCCTGAATTAATGGTTGTTCGCTTTTTTCTTGTGAATTTTCCACTTTAACCTTTAATTTAGTTTTTTTCCCTTCCATTTTAATCAGTAATAATAAACTCTCCCATTCTGGCGCCCATACTGCAAGTAAATGGTACAGTTCCTTCTGTTGTTGGCGTAAACTTAAGGGTTGTTTTACCTAAAGATAATAAATGAGCGACATTATAATCTGGGATGATAAGGGTGCTCATGCATCCTCGCAAAGGAAGTTTAGTATCTATGTTAAGTTCTACTGGAATATTTTTCCTTACAGTAAAACTATTGGGATAGAATCCTCGTTCTCTAGAGATTTCCATTGAAAGTTTCTGGGTTGGGCCATTAGGGATTTTTTCTGGTTGATTATTATTATTTAAAATCTCTGCGCCTTTGATTCCTTCGGTATTGGGAACAACATTAAATGTACCAGGACCTGCCATTCCCATAGTACAGCTAAATCTTATAGTACCTTGATCTTTTGCAGTAAATGTAATAGTTTTTATTTGATTTTGAGGAAGAAATTCTGTAATTCCAAGGCCAGGAACTGAGATAACTCTCGCACATCCAACTGCATTTTTACCATCAATACGCCATTCTACAGGGACATCTTCCAAAATTGTAAACTGTGATGGATAATAATCCAATCCATCAACCTTTAAGTCTACTATTTGTTTGCCATCTATAATTTTAATATCAGCATTTCCATTTGTTGAAGCACTTGCTGACGGCAACAGTGAATCAAAATTAAGAGGGCTTCCAACAAGTGCTAATGCATTATTTGCATTAAAAATGCTTAAAAGAATTACAAGCACTGCAGTAAATTTTACAAAATATCTTTTAAATGTTCCAGTTGAAAAACTTGAAACCGCACCTACTGATATAAGTCCTGGAAGAGTGCCTAAAGAGAAAGCGAGCATTGATAGTGCTCCTACAATAAAGCTTCCTGTGCTCAAGACATATAATTGAAGTGCCATGGTAAAACCACACGGAAGGAAAAATGTTGCTGCACCGAGTCCAAATGGTGTAACTTTGCTATTTGTTGTGCTTACATCATGAACTCTATGGGCAATAAACTTAGGCATCTTGAACGTAAAGCGATTAAGCCAGGGGAATATCTTAAGAAGTTGTAAACCTAAAATGAGCATTGCTATGCTTGCTACAATAGTGATAATACCACTTATCCTAGCCGAGAGTATAATTAATGACCCTAGTGCTCCTAAGATGCCCCCCAGGATGGTGTATGAAAGAATCCTCCCAATATTAAAGTAGATATGTGGTTTGAATTTCTGAACACCTGTTAAGGCAGGATGGTTTTCATTATATTTTGTTGAAACAGCTAATAATAAACCACCGGATACGGCCATACATGTTGAAAAAGCAGCAACAAGACCGATTAAAAGGATAAGCCCGTAACTCATGTTTTCGCTAATTCCGATATTGGGCAATATAGCAAATTGTTTAAGGATTAAATAAAGAGCGACAACAATAAGAAAAATAGCTCCAATCTCAATATGGTCTTTTTTTATGGTAAAATGTTCAGAATTCCCTTTTAGATTATCTTCTTTTACTATGCGATATTTGGTATCCTTAAGTGTATCTTGAAGTTGTTGAAGAGGAGGAATATTGAAACCAGTAAGAGTTGCCTTGCCTGTTGCATGATTAACTTTAGCTTCTGTAATGCCATCAAGTTCTTTAAATTTTCTTTCGAGCAGAACTTCACAGCTAGCACATTCCATTCCTTTTATTTTTAGTTCTACCTTATTCATTTTACTATTTTATAGCCATTTT
>JBBSXW010000006.1:18506-21825 GCA_038045665.1 Nanobdellota archaeon
TTTTATAGCCATTTTCTTCTATGGTTTTAGATATCTTTTCCAAGCTTACTTTTTTTAGATCAAAATGTACAATAACTTCACCTTTTTTATGGTTTGCTGTAGATTTAACACCTATGCCATTTAATGAATCTACTATTAGGGATTCACAACTATTACAGTGCATGCCATGTACTTTTATTGTTTTTTCCATCATTTTTTATTAAATGAAACACTTTATATAAATACCGACGAAACTAGTTTCATTTAAGAAAAACCATGTTTGTCATGCCCCTTCTTTTTCTTTCAACGACGTTTTTAGACTCTAATTTATCTAGTATTCTTGTAATTTTAACCTTAGATAGTTGTGTTTCTTTTATTAAATCGCTTTGATAAGCTGATCCATTTTTTGATTTTAATAAATCATAAATGTTCTTTTCTTGTAAATCTAATTTTGAAAAATCTATTTCTTTAGTAATTTTTTCTGCTGGTTTGATAATAGTTTTTTCAAAAAATAAGTAAAGACCTGATAAAAAAGTAATAATAATTGCTACGATTCCTAGGTAAACCGGCAAGTTGGTTTGTTGATGGATGCATATTCCATCTTTAATGCAGATGCCACCAAATTCTTTAATCATTACCTGAGCTAAATTGTTTATTTGTATTTTAAATAGAATAACTGAGATAAGAAAAATAATCGATATTACAATTAGTGCAATTCCTAAACTTTTATTTTTTACCATTAATAATTAGGAGATAGATAAAATATAAAAAACCATTGGAATTTGAAGTTTATCTCTTGCAGATCCCAGGCCAAGCAGTTTATCCAAAAGGGGCCACAAAAATATCCAACCCATTCCTATCCGAAGCAAAGCCCAGATTAGATGTTCCCTCCTTTTTATCATCTCTAAAAGTACTGCAACCGCCAATTATAAAATTATCGTTAACTATAGCTAATTTATGAACTTCCCAAAGTTGGACAGTTTATTTCCTTCAAGTAATCCGCAAAGCACATTTTTTAAATCTTTTACCTTAACTCTTATTTGTTTTTGTGTATTTCTATCTCTCAAAGTAACTGTTTGATCTTTTAATGTATCAAAGTCTATTGTGCATCCTACTAGTGTCCCAACCTCATCATTTCTATAATATCTTCTTCCGACACTTCCGCTTAAATCAAAAAAGCAATTAAAATCTTCTTTGAGCATATCAAAAACCTCTCTAGCTTTCTTAACTAATTCTTCTCTGTTAGACAATAAAGGAAACACACCAACCTTAATAGGCGCTAATTTAGGATGCAATTTCAAAACAACATTTTTTCTTTGCTTATCATAATAATAAGCATCAAACATAAAAACTAAAAATGCCCTATCAACACCCAAAGAAGGCTCAGCAATAACCTCTGGAATTATCTTCTTCTTACTTTCATCATCAAACAAGGATAAGTCTTTTTTAGAATATTCCATATGCTGCTTTAAATCATAATCTCCCCTATCAGCAACTCCCAATAATTCCTTCCATCCAAACGGAAAATTATATTCCAAATCCCATGTATCGGTAGAATAATGGCTTAACTCATCTTTCAAATGCTGCCTTATCCTAAAGTTATCGGCTTTAACCCCAAAAGAAACAAACCAGCTATGTTCTTTAACCAGCCAGTAAGCATGCCAAGGATTCTTAATTATTTTATTGTTCAGGGCATCTTTAATCTTCATCTTCTTTGGTCTACTGTCTTTTTCTTGCATCTCTCTAGAATAAACAAGTAATTCATAATCTAAAATTTCCTTAACATAAGGGCACTCCTCTCTTTTTGCAGGATGAACAAAGTACTCTAATTCCATTTGTTCAAATTCTCTTAACCTGAATAAAAAATGCCTCGGGCTTATTTCATTTCTAAATGCTTTTCCTATTTGAGCAATCCCAAAAGGAAGTTTTAATCTTGCATTTTCTTGAACTAAATTAAAATTAGTAAAAATTGTTTGTGCTGTTTCTGCTCTTAGATACGCTAAAGATTCTTTATCTTGTTTCGGCCCAACATATGTTTGAAACATCAAATTAAAAGGCATAGGCTCAGATAAAGTATCCTTGCCACATTTTTGACATTTGAGCTTATACTTCTTAATCAACAACCCAAGCCTTTTAGCACTTAATCCGTCGGCTCTTTTTTTTGTTTTTTCTTCAACTAGTTGATCAGCCCAAAATCTTTCGTGGCAGTTTTTACATTCAACCATAATATCCTGAAATGAACTAACATGCCCTGATGCTTCCCAAACCTTAGGATGAGTAATTATTGTACTGTCAATTCCAACTACATCTTCTCTTGAATGAACATGAAACTTCCACCACTCTTTCTTAATGTTGTTCTTTAACTCAACGCCCAGAGGCCCATAATCAAAAAATCCAGCTATGCCGCCATAAATTTCAGAATTTTGGTAAACAAAACCCCTTCTTTTGCAAAAGGCAGCCATTTCTTCAATTGAAATCATGCAGAAACAGTCAAAAACCAGCTATTTAAAAATTTCCTTAGGCAAATCCTCCATATTAATTATGAAGTCATTCGTCTATTGAAAATATAACCAGAAGAAAACAAAACATTTATATACAAGTAAACATACACATATGTTTATGACAACAAAAACAATCACAGTAATGGAAGACGCATATAATTTAATAAAATCAAGAAAAAAACCAAATGAAAGCTTTTCAGATGTTCTAAGAAGAGAATTGAGCGGTTCTAAAATGCCCTTAACAGATTTTGCAGGAAAATGGGGTTTTTTAAATGATGAAGACATTGAAAAAATGAAGAGTGCAATCAGAAAGTCTAGAGAATATTCTTTTAGATACAGAAAGGAGAAATTAAACTTATGAAGCTATTAGACTCAACATTTATTATTGATCTTTTACATAAAAATGAAGAGGCTCTTAAAAAAGCAAAGCGAGAAAACGATACTAAACTATTTTTTACAGATTTAAATATCTACGAAGTTTCTCTAGGCATATATCACTTAGATAAACCAAAATCAGATATGGCTATGAAAGCCTTTAGGGAACTCGTCCAAAATTTATATTATCTCCCATTGACTACCGAAGCATCATTTAAATCAGCTCAGATAAAAGCAAATCTTATGAAAAAGGGAGTTACAATAGACGACATAGATTGTATTATGGTAGCAATAGCATTATTAAATAAAGTCAATACAATAATAACAAGGAACATTAAGCACTTTTCTGTTATTGATAAAATTAAAGTAGAACCATACTAATTTTTATACGTATCGGTACGTACAAACTATTCCAACAACTCCTTAGGTAAATCCTTCATATTTATTATCTTTTTATGCTCTAT
>JBBSXW010000006.1:21925-23455 GCA_038045665.1 Nanobdellota archaeon
GCCGTGTTAATCCACATATCCACATCAGGAAAATTCTCAAACTCAACAGGATCAACATCATTACAAATAAACAAAAAGCTTTCTTTCTTTAATTTATCTTGCAGTTTAATTGCTTGGTAGAAAAGATTTTGTCCTAGTTTCGTACAAACAATAATTCCCACTTTTTTAGCTGCCAAATACTTCATTAACTTTCCTTTCTGCTCTTTTTCTAATTTCTCCAAGTCTTTTTCAGTAATTTTTCCAAATTTATTTGTCAATGGATTGGCTATATAAATCGGTTTTTTAAATCTCTTTAGGCTCAATGGATGAAAATCTCCCGAACCAATAAACAAAAAAGCATCAACTTTGTCTGCAACAGGCAAAACATTATTCACATTACAACCTAAAACAGACCCGCAAAAAATAAACCTATCATCTTTAATATTTTTCACAGCATGCTCAAATTGCACTGTAGTAAACAATCCAACTTTTTTCTTAGGAATTTTAATCTTCTTCAAAATGGGTTCTAATTCTATCTCCATCTCAGCTTTTATATAAAGTCTTTTCATCACTTAAAGACCTTAATGTGTATTTTATAAAGATATTCTTTCGCTTCAATTTTATTTTTAAAGACTTTGAAAAATTTACAGGCGGAAACGTTGCAATCATATCAATTGGACCTGAAAGAGAGCAAACAATACTCAAAGAGTAAGATAAAATGGTATAAGTACGAATAACCTAAAATAGTTTGTTCTGGTATATTATTAATAAAGCAAACTATACCAATTTCTCTGGTTTCACAATCTTAATTCCCCTAAATTCCTTAAGGCTCAGCAAATGATTATCATAAGTAATAATGTATTCAGATTTTGAAGCAACTGCGCATTCCAAAATCTTGTTGTCATCTGGATCATCTTTTATTATATCTAGTTTTTCTTTTGGCTCAATTATTGCTATAAAAGGCGTAATTTTCTCAAGAATATTATTAATTTCTTCTTCGCTATACTTAAAATTTCTTTGAAGTACTGTAGCAAATTCATCTAAAATTTCTTTTGTTGTGAATATTTCAGCATTTGTTTTTAGTAATTTTCGTAAAAGTTTATGGGCAACACTATTGTCCCATTGAATAGAAGAAATAAAGAAGTTAGTATCTGCGGTAACTTTCATTTTCTTCTTTCTTTTCTTATTCTGTGTATTAGTTCGGGCACGTCACTTTCCTTTATACCAAGTTTTTCAGCTCTTCTTCTTCCCTCTTTGGCAATTCTTTCTAAGTCTTTAATCAAATCTTCCTTAGAAGGCGTTTCTATTTTCTTTAGAATTACAGAATTCCTGCTACTAATAACCGCAAACATACTACCTTCTTCTGCACGCAGTTCTTCCCTTATGCGTTGCGGAATTACAATCTGTCCTTTCGAAGACATTTTAATAGTTTCAATGTTCATTTTAATTTTCCTCCATACTTATTATAAGAAAGTAAGAATAACTTACTTATAAACTTTTCGCTTAAAATTTTGGGGCCCTACAATCAATACCAACTCAGCCATACGGTTT
>JBBSXW010000007.1:0-56443 GCA_038045665.1 Nanobdellota archaeon
TTATATCATGGCCTAATCTATCTTCTACAAAAGTAATTAACGATTCTGGTTTATTAAGGCACGCAAGAATTAACTTAGCGATTTCAATATTTGGTCTCTCTTCGTTGGACCCGATGTTATAAGTCTCTCCTTCTTTTCCTTCATGTAAAACCAAGTCAATTGCGTTGCAGTGATCAAGTACATGAATCCAATCTCTTACTTGTTGGCCATTCCCATACAGAGGCAATGATTTATCCCTCATGGCTCTAGAGGTAAAAAAAGGAATAAGCTTTTCAGGATATTGGAATGGACCATAGTTGTTTGAACAATTAGTTAGTATGACCGGCACCTTATAAGTTTTGAAGTATGCACGACATATTAAATCTGCAGAGGCCTTAGATGCAGCATATGGGGAATTTGGTGCAAATTTTGTTTTTTCAGTAAATGTGTTAGGGTCATCTAAACTAAGGGACCCAAAGACTTCATCGGTAGAGATCTGTACATACCTTTCTATCTTGTATTTTCTACATAATTCTAAGATTGTGTGGACTCCCAATACATTAGACTCGATAAACCTTCTAGAATCAGAATAGATACTATTGTCAACATGTGTTTCTGCCGCAAAGTTTATTACTGCATCAAAATCATTCTTCTTTATCAAGCCATCTAATTGGCCAAAGTTTGAGATATCTCCCTTTGTAAATGAATATCTTGGATTTTTTTCAACATCACTTAGGTTATCAAGATTACCTGCATAAGTCAATTTATCAAAATTAACAATTTCATAATCGGGATGCTCTTTTAGCATATATCTAACAAAATTGCTTCCTATAAACCCAGCCCCACCACATACTAAAATTTTCATAAGATCTCCCGTTTACTTAAATGCAATTTTGAATTTATCTATCTTTTTATATAGGTTTCGAAAATTCAATAGGCAAATATATTTAAATAGGCGCCATATATGTGCGCCTCATGAAAATTTGTTACGTATATGATGATCTGTTCAATTATCAACAAAATCAAAATGTTTTAAAAGGCCTAGAAGAGCATAATATAGATATTATTAGGATAACCTCAAAAAGCAAATATCTAGCTATCAGGAACCTATCAAAATTACTAAAATTTCTCTTACTAAGAAAAAATTATGATATTATCATAGTAGGCATGATTGGTCAGTTTATAGCACCAATAATTGCAAAACTAACAAAAAAGCCAATAATATTTTATCCATTTATATCACTATACAGCACTGTTGTTGAAGATAGGGGATACTTCTCTAAAGATTCTTTACTGGGAAAACTTTCACTGTACTTAGATCGCAAATCTGTATTGGTCTCTGAGAAGTGTATCTTAGATACTTATGAACATATACGGTATTGGACAGAAGACCTAAATTTACCTAGAGAAAAATTTGAAAGAGTTTTTGTAGGATCTAATGATGAAATATTTTATCCAAGGCAACGGACTAGAAAAGAAGATGGGGATTTTAGCGTAAGATTCTACGGTAGTTATATCCCAGCACAAGGAGTTGAAATTATTATTGAAGCAGCAAACGTCTTAAAAAAAGATAATAAAATAAAATTTTCCCTCCTCGGGAAGGGAGGCCCAAATTACGAAGACTGTAGGAATCTAGCAAAACAACTAAGGTTAGGTAATATAACCTTTCTTGATACTGTGCCGCTATATGAGCTACCAGACTTCATTAAGAATGCTGATGTTATATTGGGCATGTTCAGCAGTACAAAAAAATTTAATACTTCAATAGCTAATAAGGTTTATCAAGCATGGGCGATGAAGATGCCCACTATAACTGCTGAAAGCGATGGATGTAAGGATTTGCTTGTACATCGAGAAAATGCAATGCTTAGTAAACAAATGGATCCAAAGTCATTAGCAGAAGCGATATTAGAACTAAAGAATAATCCAGAATTAAGAAATAAAATTGCCATTAACGGCTATAAAACCTTTAAAGAAAATGCAACTCCCGGTATAATAGCCAAGGAGGTTATAGAGATTCTAGAGAAAGTAATTTAACTTAATATTTGGAGTTTTTCATATCAGCTAAAAACCCAAATAAAATAATCTGAATTCCTATTAGCATCAGTAAAACGCTCAGTATGGTTAATGGAATATGTCCTATTCTGTCATATCTTAAAAAAAGATAAAATAACCACAATCCTATTAAAAAACCCGCGGAAAAGAAAAGCATTCCTAATCTGCCAAAAAATTTTAAAGGATCAAAATCCCTGTATATCCTAAGTATATTGATCCAAGCTTTTAAAGCGTAATCAAACGGATTTTTAAACAATCTACTAGGTCTCGTTTTCCTGGTATCAATGCCGACTTCGCATACCTTAAAACCAGCTTTAACCGCCTTTATTATTTGTTCTTGAGTATAAGTAAAATTGTTTATTATTTTTAAGCTGGCAACTTTCCTAGTAAAGGCCCTAAATCCTGTAGTTGTATCTGTTAGTTTCTTACCAATCATCTTGGAAAAAACTTTGGCAAATATTTTATTACCAATTTTATTCCCCAGTGGCATTCCAGTAATTTTCCCCAAAAATCTACTGCCAAGAACTAGGTCACAGCCCTCCTCTATCTTTTTGATTAAATTAGGGATATCTCTGGCAAAATATTGGCCGTCTGCATCGGTGTGGACTATAACCTCATAATCAGTTTCTAAAAATAATCTCATTTCAGTGCGAAAAGTATCAGCTAAACCTAAGTTTTGGGGATGAGAATTGACTTTAGCATTTGCTTCTTTAGCTATTTCTGCAGTTTTATCATTACTCCCATCGTCTATAACAAGAATATCATAATCATACTTAGTTTTGTCCATAACCTCCCTGATCTCTTCAATTACCCATTTTAATGATTTTTCTTCATTATACGCCGGTATTGAAATTAGTACTTTCATAAAAAGGTCGCCCTAGATGGTCTTTAAATAAATTTCTATTAAGGTTTATTGTTAAGTTAGCGGGTGCTAAACAGAGATAATAAAACTGAGATATAAAGTAACCTACACCTAATTTCTTAAAAGACAAATTTTTAAGCTTCTGATTATTGATTTAGATATGGTCTATAAAGGAAACATCCCTTGGAATAAAGGAAAAACTGCTTCTGATGAAACTAGAAAGAGGTTATCTTTATCTCATTTAGGAAAATCTTCTGTAATGAAAGGAAAAAGGCACACTTCTGAATCTAAGAAGAAAATGAGTGAAACCCATAAAAAATTATGGCAAAATCAAGAATACAGGAAAAAAATAGGTGAAGCTCAAAAGAAAGCAATGTCCGATCCTGAATTAAGAAAGAGATTAAGTGAATCTCATAAAGGCAAACCTTCTTTTAGAAAAGGAAAACATCATTCTGAAGAATATAAAAAGATAATGAGTGAAATACAAAAAAAAGTTTGGTCTAATCCTGAATTAAGAAAAAAGCAAAGCGAAACTACAAGAAGAGTAATGTCTAATCCTGAAGTAAAAAAAAGAGTGGGTGAAGCTCAAAAGAAAAGATTTTCTAGTCTAGAAGAAATAAAAAAGTTAAGTAAAACTTTTTTTAAAAAGGGGCAAACACCTTGGAATAAAGGTTCGAAAGGAGTTATGCCTACTCCATGGAACAAATATAAAAAAGGTTTGCAAGTTGCTTGGAATAAAGGGCAACAAGGAAAATTCCGCCATTCTAAAGAATCAAAATTAAAAATAAAAGGAATGCGAGCAAAACAAGTATTCCCCTTAAAAGATTCTTTGCCAGAAATAAAAATTCATCATTTCTTAGAGCAATAGGGCATAACATTTTTGAAACATAAATATATCAAAGAGATTGAGCATGGTTATCAGTGTGACATCTTCATCCCATCAATGAATCTTATAATAGAAGTTGATGGAGATTATTGGCACGGAAATACGGACAATCCCCGATATAAAATCTTAAATGGTTCTCAGATAAAACAAAGAGAAGAAGATAATCTTAGAACAAAAGAGCTTATAGAAAAAGGCTTCAAAGTATTAAGATTATGGGAAAGTGATATCAGAAAAATGACTCTTAATGATTTTATCGAGAAGATAAAGCCTTTTGATAAAATTTAAATAACAGGTTTTATTAAGAAGAAAAAATGATTTTAACATTAATTGGTCTGTCTTTAAGTTTTATGTGGTCTGCTATGCTTGTTTATGAAACTTGGAAAAACTTGGGTAAATCAGGGCCAGTTTATTTTCAACCCAATGAGAAATATGGATGGAAAGCTGAAAAATTAGAACCTCAAAGTGATGGATTCCTAAAAAGAGTTACGTATACAAAAGAGGAAAGAAAATTAATTATATCCTTATCTTTGTTGAGTTTTGGGTTCTTATTGCAAATATTAGATTTCTTTTAAGGAACTTTTTGCCCTTCTTATTTTTGATCGCCATCGAACAAAACCAAGAAAAAATAGCTTCCTCTAAGTTTACAATACACTATTAAGGCGGATTATAACCCTAACAAATAATAGAAAATGTTTAAAAAAGACCATTATCCAGAAAGAGATTATGGGATGGTTCAAAAAATTGTTTTTTTTGTATATAGGCTTAGTAGTAATTAAAATAATCTTAGTATCTACCGTTTCTGCGCCAAGCAATTTTGCAGATGGTTATATATATGCAAAGATGGCTAGAAGTTTTTTTTATGCTCAAACTTTTTTGGTTCATGATGAATTAAATTACCTTTATCCTCCGCTATATTCCATAATTTTATCCTTATCTTATATTTTTAAGGATATGAACATCGTATATTTTTCAATGAAAGTAATAAATTCTCTTATATCTTCATTAATAATAATCCCGGCATGGTTGCTCGGAAAAGAATTTCTAAGTGAAAGGAGGGCCTTTTTATTTACAATCTTAGCGTCGGTTATACCCTCTTCTTTTTCAACTACAGTATATATTATGTCGGAAAATTTATTCTATGTTCTATTCCTTTTTTTAATATATTTCTTATATAAATCCTTTACAGATGATGGATATAAGTTTGATGTTCTAGCTGGATTTTTTTTAAGTCTGCTTCTTATAACAAGAACCATATCTATTTTTTTAATTCCCGTAATCCTTTTAGTTTCGGTAGTTAGCTTGTTTAGAAAACAACACTTCCAAATTAAAAAGAAATTAGTATTATTACTCACTCTTTTAGTTTCTTTACTCCCATTCATTTCTTCGATTTATCAGCTCTTGATTTCTGAAGTTGGTTCAAGAGTAAATACAATGAGTTCGCCAGGAGCAGAAACTATCTCGAATTTAAAAGAAGGATTTATGATTAGCTTGTTTACTTGGCCAGTCCTCTATCTCGGATTTTTAACCCTTGGAATAGGTATATTATTCTTTATTTTGGCAGCATTCAATTTTAGAGATAGTAAAGACGAGAATTTTTTATATTTTAAATTAATTAGTATCTTTTCTTTAATCTTTATTATTTTGTTTGCTACGGGCAATGCAATTAGTTCTGTTGTAAAATATGAATCACTGATGCCGTCTCTTTTAGGGAGACCAATTGGCAGGTATGTTGATGGAATTTTGCCACTAATCCTTCTTAATGGATTTATTTGCTTAAACATTTTGAAAAATAAAAGGATATCATTGAAATTCGTCTTACCCTTTTCATTTTTATTAGCCGCGAGTGCAATTCTAGTATCTTTTCCTCTTTTTCCATTCAATAATGTTTCTTTAACATTTGTAGGTCTATTGAAGTACATATTTGAATACTTGGTTTATAATCAAAAAACCTTTGACACCATTTATCATTTTGGATCAGTTTTATTTTTTGCTATTGTCTTTTTCCTTATCCCAATTTCTTTCACTTTTTTTAAACTTAATACTAAGAAGATTTTTTATATTTTTTTCACTTTTTTCATGCTGATAAATCTAAGTGTTTTTGCTGTAGAAAATGTTAATTCTGATATATGGTATAATAGTGATCAGATGCAGTTAGGATTATGGGTCAATGAGTATGATAGGGACAAGGTGTCAAAAATATTATTCGATGAAGATTACTTTGGGAAAGCAACAAAAACCGAACAAGACGAATTTTTGGGAGGCAGAGCATATACTATAGCAGGTTTTTGGATGAATGATAATATAAAGTATGGAAATATATCTAACCTTGAAGACTATGATTTTATAGTGACAAAAAAGGATATGGGCCTACCACTCTTAATTGAAAAAGGAAAATGGAAGTTTTATTCTACTAATTAATATGTTATAACAAGCAAGTTACAAAGGCGCATTACCTTCTTAGAAGATATAATTCAGGATCAGGATAACTTCTCTGAAGATAATATTCCCTTTCTTCATCTGTAATAGTAAGATCTTCAGGGTAGCTCACTTTCCAAATCTTTATTGGACCAAATAACCCAACGTCATAAGATCCCAACGGAATTTGACCTTCATTATCGTAAACTAATTTAAAACCGGGAATTTCTTCACCACCAACATACATCCTAGCAAAAAAAGTTTTAGATACTCTTTCTGATAAATACAAAGAAGAACCAAAGGGATTTATTTGACTACCTTGAATTCTTGGGATTATGGCTAAACATGCGTTCAGTCCATTAGCATTAAAAGTAAATTTTTGGTTTTGAAAATATATGCATTTTATTGGAACCTCAATTTGTCTATTTTGGTAAACCAAAAGCGCCCTAGGTTGAAGAAAGGCAGAAGTACCATTTTGTATGGAAACCGGTACTACGAATCTTCCAATGCCAGCTCCACCGGCAGGAAACAATTCGCCATTAAAAATAAAATTCTCATCTAAACCAGCCCCCCCTGTATAAACAAATACGGTTCCGTCTCTAGTTTCCTGTGTATTTTGAATATCCAATCCAAAGGCCGGAATGCTAGAAAGCCTATCAAAATTTTGATCAGAACCTATTAAAGAATAGGCTCCGTATTTTCCGATATCATCAGAAATAGCTAAAAAATGCGTCACATTATGGGCATAAAAAAACTTCATTAGCTGACCTAAATCATCTCCTGTTAAGGCGTATCTGCCCATTAAATAATTCCACCATCCTATAAAATTTCCTCCATCAGTAACAGTGGATCTTTCAAAACCGCTTTGGACCCAATAACCATAATCCCACCAATGCGCAAATACAGCATCTTCTGGCGTATTTTCCCTAGCCCACTTACCTGCCATTTGCCATAGTTGATTGTAGCCAGGACCGATCCCATTAGCTTGATTCATACTTAGTTCATAGTATTTGGGAATCAACCCAAAGGAGAAGGGGCTAAATATAACTACTATTATCAGTATAATCCCAAAATATTTTAAGTAATTATTCTTATTTTTCCAAAAAAAATCAAAAACATAAAAAACAAAAAAAGAACTCACTATGGCTGTAACTAAGGAGAACTCAAATAACAATCTTACTGCGGAAGTTGCCGCAACAATCATAACTATAAACCAAAGCAGTATAAAAAAATACTTGCTATCTATCTGATTTATTTGGTTAAATAGTTCTCTGTTTTTATAAAAAGCATAAAGGTAAGCGACTATAATAGCGATAATGAAAATTATTGGCGTCCCAAAGAAAGCAAATTTTGAAATTAAAGTTTCTCCATTAAAAATAGAACTTGTAGAATACCTAGAGAAAATAAATAAGGATATAAATACACCATACAAGTTGCTTAAAAATAACGGGTAATTTTTTTCCTTAAGAGAAGAGTATATAATGTATGATAGTGGGAAAACGCCTATAATTATCCCAAAGTTAAATAAAACTGAGCTTTTCTGGAGCAAATATAAGAATAAAAAATAAAAATAAATAAGTAAACTAACTGATAAAATATAGGGAGTTTTTAATCTATCACTACGCAATAATTTCTTTACAGCCACGTAAAATAAAAAAATGGAGCCGGTTATAAAAAGGAGTACATAAAATTTGCCCATCTGCCCAAACCAATCAGTGACATAAGGTACATGATTTTCCGCGACTGTTGTTATCCATCTATTGCTAACAAACTGATAAAAGATATTAACTAATCTATCTGGCAGGGAGAGAAAGAAATTCAATCCTAGTGAGGATAAACCAAAAATAACAACCAAGACTGTACTCACAACAATGCTAAACATACCACTAGGAATAAAATTTAACTTTTCTCTTAACCTTAGTATACCTTTATGAAAAATAAAAAAGTGAATTAAAGCTGCTAAGAAAGCAAAAAAAACTGGTGCTGTTGTTAGAGAGGTAAAATAAATTACAAGTGGTTTCTCAACATCAGAAAGTATGATTATTAAAAAAACAGTTATAAACCAGCCAATAAACGAATAAAAACTATTATCTTCAAATTTATTGAAGAATATTTCAATTAACACAAAAACACCGATAATTAAAAAGATAAATGTTACCAGCCCGGCAGTTTTCAATCCCACCAAAGTAATAATTGCAGATATTGCTGCAAAGAGAATATTATAGCGAATTTTTGTTGATTGCCACGCAACAACATAAAAATATAATGCCATAATAGATAACATCATCCCCAAAATGTCATGATCTGAACTTCCTCCAAGACTTCTAAATAGAAATGATGGAATGATATTTATAAATAGTACACTAAGCAATGCAATTCGCCAATCAAAAAGCCTTTTTACCAAGAGGAAGAGAAAAACGCTTAGGATTATTGTTGCTACAATTGGATATATTATATCTGCAAATTCTATAGTTATGCTTGGTATAAACAAATTGAAAATTTTGAATAAATAAGCTATGAAATATGCCGTGAATGATCCTAAATCGGATAAATCGGCACCAAGCGGAACATTCCTCATTGGATCTATATCAAAAAGCCGACCATTTTCAACAACATACTTTGCATACCTCAGCCATAATGTGGAGTCTAATTCTAAAGTAATGTATTTTCCAGTAGTAGTATCAATTAAATTTCTTATTGGTTTAAATCTAATATTTGCCCCTATCCATATAATTATTGCGAGAAAAACGTATTGTAACCAGTTCTTTTTTTTAATAAAAAATTCTTTTATTCTCTCGCTTCTCTTATCTAAGACATCGATATTTTCCATCTTCACAAAAAATAGTTATTCCCTTGATTTTATATTTTCTTTTCCCTTAAAGTAAACAATAAGGAGCAAAAGCACTATTGTAATTGACAAGAATAGCCAGTGGACATAACTATTTTCTTCAGGTGGACTTCCTGTAATTCCACTAGTTAAAACGTCTTGTTCTTCTTTGTTTCTAGGTAACGTAATATCTGACGTTGGTTTGAACAAGGTTATTCTTGCACTATTTGAGTCCAATACTTTATTAAAACCTACATATAAATCACCTGTACCATCTTGATCCAGATCTAACTTTAAAGTCCTTTTTGGACTTACTGTTATATAGCTAACTTTCTGGTTTCCATCTACAAAAAGAAATACATCTAAATCTACCCCATCTTTATGTATTTTTTCCGTGACTATGATATGCCTACCATCTGCAGCACTAAATTCAACTCCCGACCCTTCTCTTAGATCAACCGTCATTACGTCAACGCCTTCTATATCTATCTTCCTTATTTCTCCTTCTCCAAGAACTAAGTTAACTAATATTATTAATAACAAAAGTGCGTAAATTGTTTTTTTCATGACCTGTTTCTCTTTAGTAAACATTTATTAAGTTTTCCTAATTTTTTATGACAGTTATTTAAACAGTAGTAATTTCTTCAAGAGATTATTCCTGAAATTCTTCGCTCGTGTATATTTCAAAAAACACGGTTAATATTGATAAAATAAGCGGGCCTATGATTATTCCCACAATTCCAAAAAGCTTAATTCCGCCTAAGACGCCTATTAATATTAAAGCTGGGTGGACTTTGCTTCTGCTTCCTATTATTTTCGGCCTTATTATATTATCTATTGTGCTTACAATAAGCAACCCATATAAAAGTAAACCTACGCCGTTTACGGCATCTCCAGTAGCTAGTTTTATTATTGCTGCCGGAAGCCAAACAAAGGCAGCCCCTATAAACGGCAGCATGGATAAAATTATCATGACTAATGTCCAAAGTATGGGTGATGAAACATTGAAAATCCATAGGCCTATGCCTCCGACTATTCCTTGGACTATGGCTGTTAAAACAACGCCATAAATTGTTGCATAAATTGTATCATTGAACTTGTCTGCAATCTCATTTTTGTATTTTCTTTTTAGTGGAAGTGCTTCTTTTATTGAAAATAATAAACCCCTGCCATCCTTAAATAGATAGAACGTAATGAAAAATGTAACAAACAGCTGGAGTATTTTTTCATGCAGTGTAAATATGAACTCTCCTGTTTTTTGCAATAATGCAGTTGTTAGCCTATCAAGGGCCTCTTTGATTGAACTGCTTAAGCCAATGTTTTCGCTTAATTTTTCTCCAAAGAGAGTTGACAAATATTTTTCTTCAATTTCCGCGAAATTAATATTTTTTACTTGGATGAAAAGATCTGCTGCTTCATTAAATACAGCATTTCCTATGAACAATATTGGAAAGATTAGAATAACGATTACTGTAATTGAGGTTATTAAGGCGCTAATGGTTTCATTTCTTATAATTTTGAGGACAAAGTTGTAAACTGGGTAGAACAGATAGGCCAAGACTATTGCGCCGAATATTGCACCGACAAAAGGCCAAGCCAAGATAATGGACACTAAAAGGATGACTATAAAACTGGCAATAAAAAAATACTTAGAATGTTTTTTTAATTCAAATGACGTTTCCACGCATAATTTTTGTGGTTTTTTGTTTATAATCCTTTCGCATCTAATTGACGATCTTAAGGTCAATTCTTATTTTGTATACTTTAGGCGCATATGGCGAGACCTTTGTCAAATTCAGGATTTTTATTTTCTTCTTATGTAACTTAGCTTCTTCTTTTATTTTTGCGAAAATCTTCTTACGCGCTTCTTTAGCGCCCCATGTGTAATAGTGAATTATTCCATTTTTTTTAATTTTTTTGAAAGCTAAATAAAGATATTTGCCAGAGGTTTTCGGCAGAGGCATTATTATTCTATCGAATTTTGTTTTTAAAGCCGGAACTTTCTTTTTTACATCGCCTTGAATTAAGTATACTCCTTCTAATTTATTGATCTCTTTGTTTTCCAATGCGTATTTATGAGCAATCCTATTGAGTTCGATGCCGTAAACTATAGTTTCTGGTTGTTTTTTCTTTATTGCGCATATTATAGGGATAACCCCGCTGAACATCACTAATATTTTTTCGTGCTTTTTTATTTTACTGGCTAGTCTTTGTCTTTCTGTGAGTTCTCTTGGTGAGAAGTATACCTTTTGCGGGTCAAGCTTTAATAGAAAACCATGTTCCTTATGTATTACTTCCGTATCCTTACTACCTAAAATAAGCTTGTATTGCCGCTTTCTTAGTCTGCCTTTTCTACTGGATATTTTTGCCAGTACTGACTTGATGTGTTTTGATTTTTTTAGCATTTCTTGAGCTACTTTTTTGTCTTTTTCTTTGTTATGCGATTCGATAATGGCTACTGCTTTTTCTTTATTCCCTATTATTTCATAATTCATTTTGGCAATTTGTTTATTTCATGTTTAAGATTGGTATTTTTTGTAAAAAGGATTGTTTTCATTCCTAATTTTTCTGCAGGAATAAGATTCTCTCTTTGGTCGTCTATTAATAGGCATTCTTCCGGATTTAAATTATAAGTCTTTAACAACCTCTTATATATTGATATATTTGGCTTGGCTGATTTTGCTTCGAACGAAGTTAATATGCCTAAGAACAGATCGTCATAATTATATTTCTTTTTTTGGTATTGAAACCATTCTCTCGTGTGGTTTGTGATTGCATATAAATCAAATTGTTTTTTTAGACTCTTTATTAACATGATTATTTCTTTGTTTGGCTTTTGAGAATGGTAGAGGAAGTAGGCCATTTTATTAGTTGAAATCTTCAGGTGGTATCTTCTTCTTTGCTTGTTAAAAAATTGCTCTGCATTAATTTTTCCTAGCCGCCAATCTTCCCAATCTTGTTTAATATATTTATTAATATGCTCTTCCTTAAAAAATTCTGGATTGGTTGTGCTAAAGGTTATTCTTGCAAATGCCTTCAAGATTGCATTAAATTTTCCTTTTTTGACTACTACGCCGCCTATGTCAAATATTATGTTTTTTATCATCTAAATAAAATGAGAAAGGTAGATTTAAAATTATTGCTTTATTCGGGTTTTGTTATACAATTTAGAAAGTCTTTTTTTCAATTCTTTTTGTGCATATACTAGTACTAGATCAGATGTAACTTCCAAAATTCGCCCTTAACTAGGAGTTAATATTTTTTCTGCTACGCTTACGCCGAGCGCGCGATACAAGAACTGCAAGTCCCAGGTGCAACTGAGGTCGGCTATGCCCAAAAAGTTGGCGCTGAACCCCACGGCTCTTTCTATATTTGATCTTCTCTTGAATTAATTCTCCAAAGGTAACAATCTGTGCCATTAATCCATCTATAAATAGAATTTATTTCTTGAGGATTATCATCTTCAAATATTGCTTTTAGGACTTTTTTATCTATTTTAGTTATTTTTCCATTTGGTCCTGCAATATTTTGTCTAATAGTTACTTGATTATTTTGGTTATAGTTATGAATAACCTCATCTGATCTTTCTGATTGGTTTTTTGGTTGGTATCTTATTCTTGTTAGGGTTATGAATTCATATTGCCTCAAAGTTTGTTGTAAGAAGGGTCTTATTTCTTCTATTTCTCTTTTTTTTCTTGAGTCATTTCTTTGGTTATATGCTGCCTTAGAAATTGCATGTACTAAAGGCGTATCTGGAGTATAGAATTTATTATTTTGTCTTGCTTTATTTGAGTATTTTACCCATCCATCTTGTGTTCTTCGTCTTCCATTATCTAATAAAGATTTTGCTAAAAGAACTGTACAAATTTTATCTCTGTATTGGGCTTCTTCTATTGTCCAGAATTTATTCTTTGACATTTTAATTAAAAAAGTAGGAGATTTTGTATTTTTAAGGCTTTCAGTTTTAGTGGCTACTATAGAATTATCCTCTAGTCCAGGAACTAAAGCATTTGTTCTTTTGGTTTTTTATTTTGAGGTAATAGGGCTTATTACTATTTGATTATTATCCCCCAAACCAAATTCTACTTTTTCTCCCTTATGAAGGCCTAAAATCTCTCCTACTTCCTTGGGGATTCGTAAAATTAAATTGCTTTTTACTTTACTCAAGGTGAGATGATACTTCATCTTCTTTAGTTTATTCAATAAAAAAATCTTTTCTGCTTTCGTT
Source organism: Nanobdellota archaeon (assembly GCA_038045665.1). Lineage (GTDB taxonomy): Archaea > Nanobdellota > Nanobdellia > SCGC-AAA011-G17 > JACPIM01 > JBBSXW01. Next base: position 13,253 of record JBBSXW010000007.1, read on the forward strand.
GGATTGTAATATGTTTCCCCGCAAGATTCACATCTCCATCCATCAATATCAAAACCATTAAATCTTAGATTTTTTACATATCTTGCTATTTTTCCACATGCGCATTTCATTCCTTTCATTTTACCCTTCATTTATTTTTTTGTAAACCTGCCAACGTGTGCGATTAAATATACTTCTTCGTTATACAGATAATTGTATGACTTGATTATTACTATGTTATATATTTTGTCCCTTGTCAAACCAAATTTCTTCTGTATTTTTTGCTCGTTTTCTGGGTGCTTTGCAACCTTTTTCCAATATATTTTTGCAGTCACGCAACATTAACCCAAACCTAATCATTTCTGTTGGTGCACTTTTGGACGGTATTAATCTTAATCTATTAAACCTTTCTTAAAACATACGGCATCAACTTATGTTGTTAGGATATGTTATAGTATATAAGTTTATGGTTTTATCAATTTGTCCAAGAATCTAACCCTTGTTGTTCTTTTGGTTTTTTTGTTATTTTACTTAATGTTTTTTCTACTCTTTCTTGAGAGAAATCGTGCTCATCCACGAGAAGTTTAAGCACTTTTTCTTTGTTTACTTCATTCCATTTTAATTGGTAATTCTTCATTACGGGCATAGACTTAAATATCGCATAGATTTGTTTCCAGTTGAAATCTGGTTTTAGCCCGTTAAATAATTTGTCAAAGTCTTTGTATTGTTTCACGAGATTTAGTGCTTTTTTTGGTCCAATATTCCTTACGCCGCCGGGATTATAATCCGTGCCATTTAGGATGCCCAAAACTATTAGTTGATCTTGGTTGATTTGCAAATGATTTAGTACGTCTTTCAATTCTATCAATTCCGGTTGTATGTAAACAAATTTATTTCCAGGTAATCTTCTTGTCTGGGATAAAGTCAGATTGGTTATTGTTCTAGGACAACCATGCAAAAGACAATCCGCATCACTACTATTAAACCCCCATAAATCGTTTCTTTCAACCATGAATGCGCCCTGTGCATCAGCCTCACTTGGCGATTGGACTATCGGGATGCCTAGCGCTTGGATTAATTCTTTTGATTCTTGAACCATTTCATTATTTAGATAAGTAACTTGCTTAGAATATTTATACATGGACGCTATATCTTCTTCATCTTTTGCTAGTTTATATTTCTCATGTGCTTTTTCCTTTCTTTCCCTTCTTGCTTGCTGGGTTTGAAACTTTAAATCTGGGGGCTTTCCATCGAAGATGTAGACAAGAAAGAGATTTTTTTCAATTAGGTTGGCAGTTCTAGTGAGGATTCCCATAAGATGAGATGTAATATTGCCCTTAGAATCCATTAGAGGAGTACCATCCTTTTGTCTTATTGAACTTAAGAATTGATAAATTGAGTTGCTAGCGTCTATGCCGATTTTTTTTCCTTTCAAATCTTCCCAGGAAAGTGTTTTTACAGGCAGAATTCCAGGCAATTTAACTCCCATTGGTATATTTTAGCGTTCAAGAAAATTTATAAATGTTGCTTGGATTTCAATTAATGAAGAAAGATGGTGATAAAAGAAGCTTATTTTAATCATAAAGGCGGGAAATACATTTATAGAATTCATAAAGATAAAATTGATAGGTTGTGCAAGGGGAATTTTAGCTCCCTGAAGGGATACCTGCTGAATATGCTAAATAAATGCCCTCACGAGTACTTTAATGGAGGACCTAGAAGCTCTTGCTTGAGATTTAATTTTATTGAGAGCGCAATGCAGATTGCTGGGCATGAAGTTTCTGTGTTGGCAAGGCATGGACTAACGCATAATAATGGTAGATTTAAAGACAAGCATTCCCAAGTGCAAGCCTTTATGCTGGAAAACGATACAAACACTATAGCCATGGAGGTGCCGATATGGCTATTGCCTAATGAGCTTGGCAACTATAGAGCAATATTCAATAGTGAAGAAGTGCTTACTGGGCATATTGATCTTCTTAGGATTGAAGATGGTAGACTATGGATCTGGGATTATAAACCGAATGCGAATAAAGAGAAATATGCAACTACCCAAACTTTTTTTTATGCTTACATGCTTTCTAAGAGGGCTGGGATTTCTTTGAAAAATGTAAGATGCGGGTATTTTGATCATAATTTTGCATTTGTTTACAAACCGGAGCAAGACACTTTATTAAAATTGAATAAACAGAGAGTTTTAGAGGATTCATTAAAAAGAGAATAATTTCGTTTGTTTTGAACCGGCGATTAATTCTTCAAAGTTTAAATTGAAAAAAATTAAAATCATATCCGCTATAGGTTTAATTTGTTTTTCTATGTAATGATCGTAATCAAGCTTGTGCTTTTGCGCTTGCTTTGGTTCTGGACCATCTGAGGTAATATAATACTCCACAACCCCCCCTTTGAAGTCTTTTAATTTTCTGGCAGCTTTCAGATGAGGAGTGCGCACTGCGTATCCTTCTAAACCTTTTCTTAATTGTTTTCTATAAACTAATTTATCATCATATTTTCCATCTCTAATATCATTGATAAATTTTTTTACAAAACTAGCAATTTCTTTTTCATGAAATATTCTGTTTAAAATTTCTTTCTGGAATATTTGTGCAGCTTCGGTCCAATCACTTCTCACAGATTCAATACCTACAGTTTCAATTTTTTCCTTTCCGTCTTTTTTTATCAATCCAGCATATCTTTTCTTAGCTCCTTTTTCACTACCCCTTATTCTTGGCATTAAGAATCTGATATAATTCTTTTCGAATTTCAATTCTAAGAAGGATTCTCTTTTATATTCCTTTTTTATATGCTCCATATAGAAGTCGTTTATGTATTTCTCAATTTCTCTCCCAATTTTTTCAGCTTCGCTTGGCGATTTTGCTTTTGAATTGATAAAACAGCTATCTGTGTCTTGGTATATCACCTCATAACCTTTTTCTTCTATTTTTTTAGCTGTAAGCTTTATTATATGCTGACCAAAGTTTGTTATTGCATTTGCCATGTCCATATCAAAAAATCTAAAAGAGGGATTGGCAAAAATGCCCCAAAAAGAATTGAGAACAATTTTAATCGCATATTGAGCCATATTGTTTTCTTGCTTTCTAAATTTTTCCCTTTCTTCTAACAGGGTTTTAATTATCTCCTGTATGGTGCCATTTTCATTTCTAAAATAAACATTGTTTGGAGCTTTAATTGCGTTTTTTTCTTTCTTTTTTCCTAAAAATGAAGAAGGATCGAGATTGAAGGTTCTCATCATGCTTGTATACAGAGATTTGAAGTCTAAAACAAGAACATTGTCATAAATGCCTGGCTTGGACTCCATTACAAACCCGCCAGTTATTCTAGATGGCTTTTCAGAAAATTTTCCAGATGGGCAAACTAGCTTTCTATCCCTGGCTTTTTTTAAGTAAATTGAATCAAATGAGGCTATTGATGCAGATACCCTATCGAGAGGCATGCCTGTTAAAAGAGACCTTTGTATTGTTAGGTCTAACGTATTTGATTTATTGATTATATCATAAACTAATTTGGCGTCTTTTAAATTATAATCCAATAATTGCTGCGGGTCATTCCTGTAAATTGAATCTATTTTAGACTTGTCTTCATGCTTGAGAAGTTTTTTGTCTTTTAAGATGTCTGCCGCTACGGTATCAAGCTTATAATCCCTTACTTTGATAAATGATGATTTTAATATTGACAGGCCATCTAAAACTTGCCTTCCGGCTACATCTGCTTTGCTGTCTCGAAAGAAGTCAGATTGAATCTTTATTTTTGAAGGCGAATCGTCCCTACCCAACTTGAAAGGAATTCTATATTGCTGGAATTTGTTTTTAAGGAAATTTAAATCGAAGTCTATGACATTCCATCCGGTAATTACATCTGGGTCTTCTAGAAGAATTATTTTTTGAAAATTTTCCAATAGGGTTTCTTCATTTTGACAAGTGATTGTATTTTTGAATTTTTCTTTCGAGATAATTAAGGACTTTATATAGTTTTCAGAGTAAAGCGAAATACAATAAAGTTTTTTTCCATCCAGACTTGTTTCAATGTCTAAAGAAAGGATTTTCAGATTTGGAGGCTTATACTCTGTGGGCGATAGTTCTGGCTCCCTATATATCCTGTCTACTGTTTGGTGCATAGCATAATCTCCTAGTATCTCTAATGCGCCTTGTATTTTTTTATCTATCAAGAATCTATAAGAAAATCTTATGTCTGCTTCATAGCATTCGATATTCATTTTTTCAAATTGGGATCTTAATTTTGGAACATCTTGTGGAATGTCAAGAATTATTTTTGTTACTGGTTCTTTTTTAAAATTAGTTAAATCTGTTTTTTCAAATTTGAATTTTCCTAATTCATGCGCTTTTTTTAAATCTGAAGTTTTTATGAAAAAATAAGGCATAAAATAATTGATCGTTAGGAATGATTGTCCGTTTTCTAATCTTCCGTATAAATAAATATATGCTTTATTTTCAATTATCCTATAAGTTGCGTAGATTATGAAACCTTTCATATCACAAACAGCGGTTGTAAATATTTATAAATTATGTTTTTAGCTTGCTCTAGATGGATGATTACCTGAAATCTGGGGAGATTTGCAATAAAGCTCGAGAATACGGAGTTTCTTTACTTAAAGAGGGAGCTAAATTTGCCGATATTGCTGAAAAAATTGAAGCAAAAATCGAGGAATTAGGTGGCAAGCCTGCTTTTCCTATTGATATTGGCATAGATTACTTGGCGGCACATGATTCTCCTAAGCATAACGATGAAAGGATCTTGAAAAAAGGAGATGTTGTTAAGCTTGATTTGGGGGTGCATGTAAATGGGGCTGTGACTGATACGGCTGTTACTGTTGAGATTGGAACCTTTAAGTTTAAGAAATTGATTGAATGTTCTGAAGAAGCGTTAAATAACGCTGTTAAGATTGTAAAACCAGGGATTAAAATAAGAGAAATCGGCAAGATAATTCAAGAAACTATAGAAAAATATGGATTTTCTCCGATAATCAATCTTTCTGGGCATAGGGTAAATCTATATGAAGTGCATGCTAAGCCAAGCATTCCCAATTACGACAATAAAGACAACACTACCCTTAGTGAGGGCGATGTGATTGCTATTGAGCCTTTTGTGACGACAGGAGAGGGCAAGATCGTGGAAGGAAAGCCTAGCGGGATTTATGAGCTTGTCGATGATAAAAGTATTAGGGATAATAACGCCAGGAAGATTTTAGAATTTGTTAAAGAAGAATATGGAAGACTGCCTTTTTCTGAGAGATGGCTGATCAAAAAATTTGGAAATATTGCTAGACTAGCCTTGCTTTTGCTAGAAAGGGATGGGATTATCAAACAATTTAATATTTTGCCTGAAATTAGTAAAGGGCAGGTGGCTCAAGCAGAAAGAACCTTGATTGTTGGAAAAGGCGTGATAAATTAACGCCTTATTGATAGAAATATTTAAATACTACAGTAAACATAAATAATTAATTATATTTAGTCTGCTAAATAAAATGGATAAACAACTAATACTTGAAATTTTACAAGACTGGAACTTTTGGGAAAAACCATTGGAGAGTGGGAAACCGCGACAAGGCTATACCAAAAAATTCATGGGCCTTTTAAAAACTAATGTAACTATTGCAATTATCGGCATTAGAAGGTCTGGCAAGTCTTACATTATGAGACAGATAATAGAGAAATTACTTGAAAATAAAATTGACAATAAAAATATACTGATGGTCAATTTCGAAGATAAGCGATTTGTAGAATTCTATTCTGGACTTTTAGATGAGATTTATGAAGTTTATCTCGAAATTTTGAGACCGGATAAGAAACCGTTCATATTATTAGATGAAGTTCATACTGTACCGAATTGGGAGAGATGGGTAAGAACGATGCATGAATTAGGAAAGGCAAAAATAGTTGTTTCTGGGTCTTCTTCTAAACTGCTTGCTGGCGAACTAGCAACCGTGCTTACTGGGAGACATTTAGATGTTTTTGTTTTTCCGCTAAGTTTTAAGGAGTTTCTTTATTTTAAAGGACTGGAAATAAAAAATGAATTAAGTTTGGTATCGAAAAAAATAGAAATAAGGCGTTATCTTAATGAGTATTTTGAGTTTGGTGGCTTTCCAGAAGTTAGTTTAAGCAATGAAAAAAAACAGTTATTGCTGACTTACTTTGACGATATCCTCACCAAGGATATAGAGAAGAGGTACGACATAAAAGAAAAAGAAAAATTAAGGGGATTGGCGAGATTCTACGTGACAAATATTTCTGCTAGTATAACCTTCAATTCGCTTAAGCGCTTCTTAAACACAACTACAAACACTATAGAAAAGTTTTCTTCGTATCTGGAGGAAACAAATATAATCTTTTTTATAAAGCGTTTTTCTTTTAAGATCAAAGAGCAAGAAAAATCGCCAAGAAAGGTATACGCTACTGATATCGGTTTAGCGAATGCTGTTGGATTTAGATTTAGCTCTGATATTGGAAGAGTGGCCGAGAATATAGTGGCGGTCGAACTGCAAAGGAAGAAAAGATCGGACCTGGATTTAGCTGTATACTATTGGAAGAATCTCAAACATGAGGAAGTAGATTTTGTTGTCAAAGAAGGATTAAAAATAAAACAGTTAATACAAGTCTGCTGGGATATAAATAAATACAAAACGAAAGAACGTGAAATCAGAGCATTGATAAAAGCAAGCAAAGAACTCAAATGCAATAATCTGCTTTTAATAACTGAAAACTATGACAAAGAAGAAAGTGTAAATGGTAGAATAATTAAATTTATGCCCTTGTGGAAATGGCTCTTGGCCTGATTGTTTTTACCAGAGATTAGTAAAGGACAAGTTGCTCAATCTGAGAGAACGTTGATTGTTGGGAAGGGCACTATTTTTTAGTAGAATTAACTTGTATATAAAGCCTTCCATTAATTACTACTTATAAATTATTACTTATCAAATAGCTATCCAGCTTTGCTAATAGTTTCTTTTGCTCACTATCTAATTTTTTAGGCACGTCTATTATAGCTCTTACAAACATGTCGCCTTTTCCATAACCATTAAGCTTCATAATTCCTTCGCCTTTTAATCTAAAGATAGTATGACTCTGTGTTCCTGCAGGAATCTTTATCTTTGCTTTTCCGTTTAAAGTTGGAACTTCTATTTTTCCACCTAAGACTGCTGTTGTAAATTTGATTGGAACATCTAAGTAGACATCTACGCCCTCTCTTTGGAATATTTTATGCGGGATAACGTGCAGTACGACAAATAAATCTCCTGCTATGCCGTCTTCGCTTATCTCTCCATTGCCTGCAAGCCTTAGTTGAGTCCCATTATCTACGCCGCCCGGTATATCAATAGCGATGGTCTTTATTTTTTCGATGGTTTTTTTCCCGTGGCAGGTTTTGCATTTTTCTTTTATTATTTTGCCTTCGCCATGACATTTATTACAAGTTGTGATTTGTGTTATTGCGCCAAATGGAGTTCTCGTTACTCTTCTAACTTGACCGGAACCATTGCAATTAGTGCAGTTGTCAAAATTATTGTTATGCGCACCTGAACCATTGCAAGTTGTACATATCTCTCTTAATGGGAGTTCTATTTCTTTTTTTGCACCGAATGCTGATTCTTCAAAGGTTATTTCCAAATCGTATCTTAAGTTCACTCCTCTTCTTTTTGCCCTTCTTCCACCTCTGCCAAAAAATATGTCAAAAACATTATCGAAATCGCCAAAACCGAAATCTCTAAAAATATCAAAGTTGAAATCTCTAAAGATATCTTCTTGAGAAAATCTTTGATCAAAGCCATCGTGACCGAATTGATCGTAATGCGCTCTTTTTTGGTCATCATTTAAGACAGCATAAGCTTCAGAGATTTCCTTGAATTTTTCTTCTGTGGACTTATCTTTCGTTATATCCGGATGGTATTTTTTTGCTAACTGCTTATATGATTTTTTAATCTCTTCTTTAGATGCATTTTTAGGAATTCCAAGAATTTCATAGTAGTCTTTTTTTGCCATATTTATTTCTTTTTATCATCTTTAACTTCGTAATCAGCATCTACTACATTTTCGTCTTTTTTATTTTTGGTTCCTGATTGGGCTTGTTGTTTGCTTGCTTGTTCTTCTGCTATTTTTTTATACAGTTCTGTTGACATTTCCTGTGCTAGCTTGTTCATTTCTTCCATTTTTTGTTTTATTTTTGCAATGTCTTTCTTCTCTTCTTTTAGCAATGATTTAAGTCCTTCTATATACTCCTTTATGTCTTCAAGTTTTTTATTGTCCGCTTTGTCTCCTAAATCCTTAAGTAGTTTTTCAGTTGTGTAGACTAAGGTGTCTGCTTGGTTTATTGTTTCTACTTCTTCCATTCTTTTTTTATCCTGATCTGCGAATTGCTCTGCTTCTTTTCTCATTTTTTCTACTTCTTCGTCGCTTAATTTAGTTGTTGCTGTAATCTTGATTGATTGCTCTTTTCCTGTACCTAAGTCTTTTGCAGATACGTTTACAATTCCATTTGCATCTATATCAAACGTAACTTCAATTTGGGGTATTCCTCTAGGGGCTGGTGGTATGCCTATTAAATCGAATCTTCCAAGTGTTTTGTTATCCGCAGCCATTGCTCTTTCTCCTTGCAAAACATTAATGCTTACTGCTTGCTGATTGTCGTCTGCTGTAGAGAATATTTTTGATTTTTTAGTTGGAATTGTTGTATTTCTTTCAATAAGTTTAGTAAATACCCCGCCCAAAGTTTCAATACCCAAACTTAATGGTGTAACATCTAATAATAGTACATCCTTTACTTCCCCAGAGAGTACACCAGCTTGAATTGCTGCCCCCTGAGCAACACACTCCATCGGATCTACTCCTCTTTCAACTTTCTTGCCCACTAAATTCTCTACAAATTTTTGTAAAATTGGCATCCTCGTTGGACCACCAACTAAAATTATCTTATCTATATCATTCTTAGTTAATTTAGCATCTTTCAATGCTTGCTCTACAGGATGTCTGCATTTTTCTATAATTGAATCAATAAGTTTTTCTAGAAGTGAACGAGTAAATTTAATAGTGAGATGTTTTGGCCCTTTATCTGTTGAAGTTATGAACGGCAAGTTAACTTCAGTTTCCATGGTTGTTGAAAGTTCTATTTTTGCTTTTTCAGCTGCTTCTCTTATTCTTTGCAAGGCTGTATCGTCTTCATTTAAGTCAATGCCGGTGTCTTTCTTGAATTCATTAATAATATATCTCATCAGAGCTTCGTCCATATCTGTTCCGCCAAGTTGCGTATCACCAGAAGTGGACTTTACTTCAAATACTCCATCGCCGAATTCCATTATGGTAACATCTAGTGTTCCACCGCCGAAATCAAAAACTAGAATTTTAAGCTCTTGTTTTTGCTTGTCTAGACCATAGGCCATTGAAGCTGCAGTAGGTTCATTCACTAGTCTTACTACTTCCAGCCCGGCTATTTGGCCTGCATCTTTTGTTGCCTGCCTTTGATTGTCATCAAAATATGCTGGAACTGTTAGGACTGCTTTTTCAATTTTTTCACCCAAGAATTCTTCAGCATCTTTTTTGATTTTTTGTAAAATAAAAGCTGAGATTTGTTGTGGTGCATATTCCTTGCCATGTATTTTATATTTGTGATTAGAACCCATTTTTCTTTTGGCTGCAGTAATTGTGCCTTGTGGATTAGAAACTGCTTGTCGTCTTGCTGGTTCGCCCACTAAAACTTGACCATCTTTTGTAAATGCAACAACAGAAGGAAATGCTTTTCCATACAAAGTAGAACCTTCTGCGCTAGGGATTATTTTTGGTCTGCCTGCTTCTAGTATAGCGGCAGCAGAGTTACTGGTACCTAAATCGCATCCTAGGATTTTAGACATTTTGATTTACCTCCAAAACTTTTTCCTCTTGTTTTGGTGATTTTTTACCATTTGAGATTATGACTTTTGCTGGTCGCAAAAGATTATTATTAAATAAATATCCTTTTTGAATTTCTTCAACTACGGTGTCTTCTTCTAAATCACTATCGACTTTTTTTATAACCTCGTGCATGAAGGGGTCATATCTTTTTCCCAAAGAGTTTATGGGCCTAAGTCCTTGCTCTTCAAGTGTTTTGTATAATCTTTTAAATATCATTTGCATACCTTCAGAAATACTTTCTTTTTCCTTGTGCTCATTGATTATTTTTAGAGCTCTTTCAAAGTCATCAATTATTGGAAGCAGGCTTGAGGTTAATTCCTGTTTGGCCACTATTATTAGTGATTCTTTTTCCTTATGACTTCTTTTTATGTGGTTTTCAAATTCTGCTTGTAATCTCTTAATATCATTAATGTATAAGTTAATTTTTTCCTCTGTTTCTTTTAACTTTAGCTCTAGCTGCTTAGATGAGTCTTCCTTTTTTTCTATTGTTTTCACTTGGGATTTTTTTGTCATTTTTAAGATCCTGAGAACTTTAACCTAAGTAATTGGGAATTCTTTGAATCGCTGCCCTTGCACGTCTGATGTAATTTTCTTCCATTTCACTATATGCTTTGAGATCTTCCTCCCTTATGGATGGTTTAATTTTTTCTAGCGCTTCTTCAAAGTTTGTCATCTCAACTCTTCTTGATTTAATGTTTTTTCTTAAAGCTATCAAAGCTGCCTCTCGACATATTCCTTCTATATCCGCGCCCGCATAGTTTGCTGTTCGCTTTGCTAGGTCTGAGATGTCTACGTCATCTGCCAGAGGCATATTCCTTGTGTGTATTCTGAATATAACCTCCCTTGCAAGTTCATTTGGAACTTTTGTTGAGAGTATTTTATCAAATCTTCCTGGCCTTAGCAAACCAGGATCAATCATGTCGATTCTGTTAGTGGCGGCTATAACGACGACATCGTGCAATTCTTCCAAGCCGTCCATTTCAACGAGCAATTGGTTAACTACCCTTTCTGTAACTCTTGAACTATCATCTAAGCCCCTGTAATGCGCAATTGCATCTATTTCGTCAAAGAAAATAATACATGGCGATACCTGTCTTGCCTTTTCAAAAATTTTACGAATTCCCTTTTCGCTATCTCCCACCCATTTAGAAATTAATTCTGGACCTTTAACATAAATGAAGTTTGCTTCTGACTCATTTGCTACTGCTTTTGCAATTTGAGTTTTGCCTGTTCCAGGTGGACCGTAAAGTAAAATTCCCCTAGGTGCACGAATGCCCATTGCTGTAAAAACTTGCGGATGCTTTAGAGGCCATTCTACTGCTTCATTTAATTCTTGTTTTAGACTATCTAAGCCACCGATATCTTCCCAATGAACATTGGGTGTTTCTATTAATACTTCCCTTAATGCAGAGGGCCTAACAATTTTAAGGGCATCTTTAAAGTCCCTATCAGTTATGCTTAGCTTGTCTAGTACTTCTTTTGGGAATTCTTTTGATTCCTTTAGGTCTATGCCAGGCAATATTCTCCTTAATGCACTCATTGCAGCTTCTTTTGCAAGCGCCGATATGTCTGCACCAACAAATCCATGAGTCACTTCTGCTAATCTTTCTAAGCTGACGTCTTTTGCTAACGGCGTGTTTCTTGTATGTATCTTCAAGATATTTAATCTGCCATGTTTATTTGGTACGCCGATTGAGATTTCCCTGTCAAATCTTCCTGGCCTTCTTAATGCCGGATCTAGAGCGTTTGGCCTATTTGTTGCACCTATGACAATGACTTTTCCTCTGCTTTTCAATCCGTCCATCATAGCAAGCATTTGCGAAACCATTCTCCTCTCTACTTCGCCATATGTTTCTTCTCTTTTTGGTGCAATTGAATCTATTTCATCAATGAAAATAATAGATGGTGCGTTTTTTTCTGCTTCCTGAAAGATTTCTCGAACTCTTTTCTCTGTTTCCCCGTAAAATTTTGAGGTTAATTCGGGCCCATTTACTAAAATAAAATTAGCATCTGACTCGTTTGCTACTGCTTTTGCTATTAATGTTTTTCCCGTGCCTGGAGGGCCGTGCAATAAAACGCCTTTTGGCGGATCGACTCCTAGCCGAGTAAATAACTCTGGGTGCTTCAAAGGAAGTTCAACCATCTCCCTTAATTTTTTGACTTCGTCCTCTAAACCGCCGATGTCTTCGTAAGTTACCTCTGGTACATGCGACTCTTCTGAGACTTCAACCGCCTTTGAAGAAATTCTTATTTCTGTGTTCTCTGTCACGATAACTGCTTGCTTCGGATTTGTATCTGCCACTATGAACTTTAAAGAACCGAATCCGAAATTCCCCATGAATCCTTGTTCAAAAACATCAAATATGTCTTCGAATGGCGAACCTGCCATTGTTCTTCTTCTCGATCTTGTTCCGCCGAGTGCGACAATATCTCCTTTTGCTATCGGCCTTCCTAATAGCCCTTTTTTGAATAGCTCTGGATCTGCTTGGATCATAACTCCTTGCTGTGCTGGGGCTATGATAATTGACTTTGCTTCTTTGATTTCTGCTGCCCTTACTGTAACTAACTCGCCTATGCCTGTGCGTGCATTTCTTCTAAGAATGCCATCCATCCTTATTATGGATTGCCCAATATCAGTTGGGTATGCCCTATCTACAATGCCTACAGTCGCTCTGCCCCCTTCTATTTCTATTATGTCGCCAGCACGAACGTTGATCTGGCGCATTGTTTGAGAGTCTATACGTATAATGCCCCTATATGCTTCTTCTTGGAGGGCTTCTTGCACTTTCAACCGCACCTGGGCTCTTTTATCCTCAGTTTGCATTTTAAAATCTCCTTATTTTTCTTGAAAAAAACAATGATAATTTTTCTGGTTCTTCTAGGGTCATATTTATCAGCTTATTAATCTCTCTGTGCATTTCTTCTTGGAAGTCTATGATTTCCCTAGGGATAGATACAATATAAGAGTTTCCAACTAGCCTTAATTTTACTTGAAATGGTTTGTTTTTGAGCTGGTCGAATTGTTTGAATTTCTCTAAATCCATAGGGTGGTAAATTAGCTTGCCGCAATTTGGACATTCTTTTGCTCTTAGTTTATAGTTGCCTTTGTGGATAGTGGTACCTATAGTTTTAACATCGCATTTGTTACATACTATCTCGTTATCAAATATATCTTCCATGTGTATATTTTTAGTATATACAACTTGTATATAAATATTTCGTTTATGGCGGCTTTGCACAAATGTGCTAATAATTTAGATAATTATGATTTTTCCCTCAATAAAATCCTTTTAGCGTTGTTATACATGATATCTTCCTTTTCTTCTTTTTTTAAGTTTAATTCATTTAAAACCTTCATTTGTTCATTTAAGATATGTTTCCTATATCCGTGCGGAAATATTCTTGTATCGGATCCATAGATTATTCCTTTAGATCCGAAAACTTCTAAAGATTTCTTAAAAATATATTTCAAAGTTAATGGCAAATCCTGATGTACCATCCAATTATTTGTTCCAGATGAGTCAACAAACAAATTGTCTTGTTTATATTTTAACATTAAAACCTCTCTGAAATAACCAGCTCCAAAATGGGCAATTACAAAATTAATGTGCGGAAAATCTCTCAGTACGCGTGAGAGCATGACTGGGTTTCCGTATCTAAGATCTGCTGTCCTTCCAATTGATACTCCAAAATGGATTACTATTGGTAATTTATGCTTTTCACAAAATTCATAAATTGGATAACATTTAGAGCTACCAACGTCAAAACCTTGTTGAGAAGGATACATCTTTACGCCGGACATATCGGCTTTTATTTCTTTTTCTAATTTTTCTAAGGCGTCTTCTTCTGAAGGGTTTATTGGGGCCATGCCATAAAACCTATCGCTAGAATTAATGAAATCAATAAAATCTTGGCTCATGTGTGTTGTCCCCATAAAAATTGTTTTTTCAATATTTAATTTATCCATGGCGTCTAACCAAGCTTTTTTATGCTCTTCGACATTTTTTTCTGTAAACTCATGACTCAATCTCTGTTTTTCATTCTCGGAAATATTGCTGAGCATATTCTTTATAATGTTTACATTAATCATGTGTGAATGACCATCAATTATTTTGGAGACCATTTTTGTATAGTTCTTTTTGTCTTATTTAAATGTAACTTACAATAGAAAATACCTTCTCCAATAAATAAAGGGATTTAAATAGAGGTTTATCGATAATTAATATGATAAGTTCTGGGAATAAAGATTTGGATAGTGCTATTGGTTGTTTTGAAAAGGAATTGAATCTTGTATATGGTCCGGCAGCTAGCGGTAAGACAACGCTTTCTAAGATAATCGCTATTGGTTTACTTGATAAAAATAAGAAGGTTGTATTCCTGGATACGGAAAACGGATTTTCCGTTGACAGATTTATGCAACTTTGCGGTTCAAATTATCTTTATTATTTAGATAAACTGCTATTATTGAAGGTAAACTCATTTGAAGAGCAATGCAATAAAATCGATCAGCTTTTGTATTTTGTGAATGTCGATTTGGTGATTGTTGATTCATTGGGCGCGCTTTATAGAAAAGAAGTAAGGGAAAATCCTAATGATGTAAACAAGAAAATTGAGAGACAATTAAGAATTTTGACTGAATTGACGAGAAGAGGAATAACGGTCATTGTAACTAATCAAGTATACACAAACCCAGAAACTGGAGAAATTCAGAATGTTGGCGGCGAGATGGTTAAGAAATGGGCAAAAAAATTAATTGAGTTGCAGAAGGATCCGAGAAAGATTATTTTGAGAAGACCTGAGGAAAAAGAAGTTTTGTTTGAGATTATGAATGACGGTATTAAGATTATTTCTTAAGCTTTAGCTGTTGTTTTTTATATATTTACATTGAGGGAATGCCGTGCAAGCGATGAATTCGCCATAAATTCCCTTCCTTACTACTAATTTGCTATTGCATTTTGGACAAATTTCGCCTTTGCCCAGTTTAATTTTAGACTTTTTACTCGGGCAGTCGATATTCAAGCAAATTTCTCGAGGTCTCTTCATTTTTTGTATTATAGAGATTATTGGATAATTGCATTCCTTGCAGAGAGTCTTTGTCGACTTAATCAGTGCCTTATTTGGAACTGAAAAAGTAGTTTTGCACTTTGGATATTGGTCGCACGCAACAAAGTTTCCAAACTTGCCTCTTCTCAAGTTGAGCAAGCCTTTTTCGCAATGCGGACACTTACCAATCAAAGAAGCTTGCGCTTGAGTTTCTCTTGTTGCTTCTAGTAATGACTTACCTATTTTTAACTCGTTTTCCTTAAAATCTTTCAAAATCTTTATGAGAACTTTTTTTGCCTCGTCTAATATTTCTTTGGGTTGTTTTTTTCCTTCCTGAATTGATTCGAGCTCTTCTTCGAAATGCCTAGTTAATTTTTCATCTAAGATTTCTGGTACGTATTTTTTTAATGTTTGGATGGTTCTCAATCCTAAATCTGTAACTTCTATTGATTTTTCCTGAACATAATACCTTTGGTACAATGTATCGAGGATTATGCTTCTGGTTGATTTTGTTCCGAGGCCAAGAGATTCTAGTTTTTTAATAATTGATGCTTGAGTATATCTCTTTGGTGGTTGAGTTTCCTTTTCGTGTAAAGTTACGTTTTTAACCTTTAGTTCTTGTCCTTCTTTTAAGTCTGGCAATGATTGTTCTTCGAATTTGGCGAATCTCCCATACAAGACATGCCATCCCTTTTCAACTGTCCTGGTTCCTGACGAGATGAATTTTTCGTTATCAATATTAATTTCTATGTTCATTGTTTCTCTCTTTGCGTTATTTCCAAATGTTGCTAAAAATCTATGAGCAATTAACTCGAAGAGCTTTGCTTCTTGCGGCGCCATTTTCCCTATCTCGCCTGTGACAAAAATTGCTGGATGCGCAGGGTCTGTTTTTTTGCCTTCGTGCGGAACTAATTTTTTTGGCAGCATGGCGATGAGCTTAGCGAAATTTGTTTGTTTTGATAATTTATCGAGGAGTTTTTTATAACCTAAAGATGGAGGAAGTTTTTGGGATGATGTTCTAGGATAAGAGATAAAGCCTGCTATATAGAGATTTTGTGCTAATTGTAATGTTTGTTTTGGTGTAAAACCTAATTGTTTATAGGCTTCTATTTGCAAAGAAGTCAAATCGAATGGGTGCGGAGGTTTCTGAATTTTTATGGTTCTTTTAATTGAATTGACAATGGCTGGTTTGCCTTTGATATTTTTTAGTATGTCCGCTGCTTGGTTTTTGTCATTAAACTTACCTTTTTCATGAAAGGCGCTTAATTTGTCCGTGATTAATTCTATTTCCCAATAGGGTTCTGGTTTGAATTTTTTTATTTCCAGCTCTCTTTTGGATAGCAAGGCCAAGGCTGGTCCTTGTACTCTACCTATTGACATTATCTTAAATGAGCCCGCTTCTTTTATCGAGAGTGTAAGTGCTCTTGAAAGTGATATGCCATAAAAAAAATCTAGGATGTGGCGCGTTTCTCCTGATTCTATTTGAGGAAAGTCTAGATGATTTGAAAGGTTTTCGTATGCATTGAGCAGGTCCTCTTTGGTCATTGTACTAAATTTCATTCTTTTTGCATCTTTCTTTTGGGCTATAAAACGCAAGCAATTGTAGCCTATTAACGACCCTTCTATGTCAAAATCGCACGCTATAACAAACGAATCTGCATCTTTGCTTAACTTATAGAGAACATCGTAGTATTTTTTAGTGAAGTCGGCTTTTTTTCTTGCTTCATGAGCAGGTTTCCATGCAATATCAAATACAGGATATGTCCATCCTTTCTTGTTTTTTTCAGCCAAAACAAATAGATGGCCAACTGCAGAAGCAACAAATATTGTTTTGTTATTTTTCTTTATTTCGTAAAAATAAACCTTATCTATTGAATGTTTTTTTAGACTCCCATTTGCTAAAGCTTGCGCTACTTTAAGTGCAGCAGATGGTTTTTCGCAAATAATCAATTCGTGCATAAATGTATATCTAATTTTAATAAATTTTATAAAGCTTGCTTAAATTTTTAGAATTTTATTTTTATTCTAATTCAGATTTCAATTATTTTGCCTTCCCTGCCGACATTCAACACCAATGTTTTTCCAATTTTTTCTTCAATACCTGAAGCTTCATGGATATGGCCGTGCAAAAGCAAATCTGGCTTGAATTTTTCAATTGCTCTTCTTATAGAAGCGCTGCCGGATATTCCTGAAAATTCCGATTTTGAACCTGACGGGTGCATATGTGTTACCATCACCTTTTTCTTTAGATAAGAAATTTTATCATGCCCTTTCTTTAGCGTATTAAATATCTCTCTTTCTGTTACCATGGTTAATGGGCCTATATCAGCGCCGCCGCAACCAAAAATACCAATGTCGTCGTATTTTACTGAATATCCATGAATGTTTTTTACGCCAAAAATATCCGCTAGGAAGTCTGGTGTTGCGAATGAATCCCAATTTCCGGGAACTAGCAAAACCTTTTTATCATATTTTACAAATTGCTCGATTATCTTTTCTGCGTTATCCCCAGATTCGATGTCCCCGCATAGAATAACGAGGTTTACATTTTCTTTTTTCGCCCTGTTTGCTAATTTCCTTGCTGCAGAAATGTCTCCATGCAAATCCGAAGCGGCTAGAATTTTCATTTTCCGGTTAAACATTACTTGGTGTTTTGTTTATTAAGTTATTCTTTCGTATGTTCTTCAACAGCCAAAATACGCGATAGTAAAATTTATATATAAGTTATAATTATTAATTATTACTTATAATTATCTTGGTGCATAAATTTGAGAATAATAAAAACGAAACATGCTGCCGATAAGGCAAAATTATGGGCAGTAACCGACGAACAAATTAAGATAGCCATTGGTAGAGGTTCAAAATACAAACAAACAGATGGATTGTTGGCAGTCTATATGGAATATGAAAGTGCATATAAAATTATAGGTAAAGACTTGTATTTAATTAAAACAATAAAGATTAGGAGTTAATTTAAAATGAAAAAATGTTATAGCTGCGGAAAAGGGGAATTGAAAAAAAAGAAAGTGGATTACTTTCTAGTGGGGGAAAATCTAGGGAAATTTGAGGCGGAGGTTTGTGATAAATGTAATGAGCAATTTTTTAATGAAGAGGTTGATGTGCATATTACAAAAGCTGCAAAAGAGAAAGGATTGTGGGGGATAATGACAAAGACTAAGATTGGTCAGGCAGGATCAACTTTAGATATAAGATTACCTAAGAAAATTATAGAATTTTTGAAATTGAAGAAAGGTGAAGAAGTGATAATTTATCCAGAAGGTAAAAAACGATTGATTGTAGAAACTTAGCATTATCTAGTATATAGATATTTTCATTTTTCCTTTTCTATTTTTTTAAACCCTGTATATTTTTGCAATACAGTTGGAACCTTTATTGAGCCATCTTTTTGCTGGTAGTTTTCTATAATCGCAACCATTGCCCTTGAAGTTGCTATCGCTGTGTTATTTAATGTATGCGCGAATATTCTTTCCCCGTTGTTTGTTGCTATCCTTATATTTAATAATCTTGATTGCGCTTCTGTCAAGTTTGAGCATGAGCCAACCTCTTCATATTGCTTTGTGGTTGGCCTATAGACTTCAATATCAATTTGTTTTGCTTTTAAATTTCCCAAGGCTCCTGAACAAAAACTTAATTCGCGTGTTGGAATATTTAATTTTTTATAGATCTCTATGCTATTGTTCAATATCTCATCAAAATATTTATAAGATTCTTCTGGCTTGCAGATAACTATCTGCTCAACCTTATTAAACTGGTGGGTGCGCCATAACCCTTTTTCGTTTATGCCGTGGGAACCTATTTCTTTCCTGAAACAACTGCTAAAAGAACACAATTTTATCGGTAGACTTTCTTCCGGGATAATATGATTTATGTATTTTCCGATTAATGAATGCTCGCTTGTGCCTATCAAGTAAAGATCTTCATTTTCAATTTTATAAATCATGTTTTGAAATTCTTCGAATGAAACTACGCCTTCAACTATGCGCTTATTTATCATTAATGGTGGCTCGACAAGGATATATTTTTTCTTTAACATGAAATCTATGCCAAACCTGACTAGCGCTTGGTTTAATACAGCTAATTTTCCTTGCAAAAAGTAAAAGCCCTTCCCAGAGGTTTTTGCTGAGGATTCAAAGTCGACTATATCCAGTTGTTCTGCTAATTCAACATGATTTTTAATTTTAAAATCAAATTTTTTTATTATGCCATATTTTTTACCAGGTTTATTTTTGCTTTCATCTTTGCCTATAGGGACTGACTTGTGAAGAATGTTTGGGATTTGCTTTTCTATTTGACTTATTTCATGTTTAAGAAGGTCTTGCTTTTCCTCTATTGACTGTATTTTTGACGGGAGTTCTTTTGCCTTTTGTACTAGATCTGAAATATCTTTTTTTTGTTTTTTAAGGGAGTTTATCTCGTTTGATAGGTTATTTCTGAGAGCCCTGAGGTCTTCTGCCTCTTTTTTTAAAGATAGCCATTCTTCGTAATTTTTTATGGCTTTGTCAACTAAATGCGCTTTATTCTCCTGAAATCTTCTTTTTAAATTCTCCTTTACTATGGCTGTATTCTCCTTTATATATCTTATATCCAGCATAATAGAAAACTTAATAAACTATTTAATAAACATTGTGGTGATTTTCAAATATACATACGGAAAAGCTTAAATATGAGTATGGAATATATTACAAAAAATATAGTTGGGGGGAATAACATTTGGCAAAGATTTCAAAAGATATTTTTGAGGTTTTTTTTAGACGTAAGCCGGCAATGATCCTTGTTGCGCTTAGAAGAGGCGGGAAAAACAGATACGGCTCCGTGCTTGCCAAAGAAGTTGATTGCACATATTCTCATGCTGTAAAAATCTTGCAAGAGATGGAAAAGGCTAAATTAGTTGACTTTGAAAAACAAGGCAGGATAAAGACAATAAGATTAACTGAGAACGGAACGAAAATTGCAGAACACATCGAGAGGATAAAGAATATTTTAGTATAAGAATATTTTAGTATAATAAGTTTTACAAAACTTGCTTATATGAAAATAGCTACCACTTAACAATTTTTATTATATTTGTTTTAATCGCTCTTTTGTACAGCGCGTCAGTTAATTCAAGGTCGTTTAAAAGATACTCTTTGATTTCATCTTGATTTTTATTTTTATGCAAATGTGGAATATCTTTCCCCTCTATATCTAAGACTTTCAAGCCCAAAATGGATGCGTAGTCTTTTAATTTGCCTCTTGTTGGTCCGTATCTATATGCATTAATTTTCTCTCTTAGATCGATTGTTTGTTTGATAGTAAATGGAGAAATTGTTATTCCGTGAATAAAACTTCTCGCAGTAATGAATGGCAAATCGAAATTTGTAATACTAAAGCCGGCTATTGAAATCGTTGGGTGCTGTTTTTTTATTGCGTCCAATTCTGACCAGAACTTTTCCAGAATTTCTTTTTCATTATCGCCGAGAAAGATTTTATTTTTTCCATCATGACGAATACCCAAAGCAATTATTTTTGAGTCTATTGGATTAATTAACTCCTTTTGCCTTTCTTCATCCAGGGATAAATACCTGTCTATGTCAAGAGGGCATGTTTCTATATCTACGATAAGATATGGTTCAACCACACAATCAACCTTAGCTTTTTAATGATTAAACTCGCTTATAAGATTATTTGTGATAGAGTTGGTAGATCTGTTCAAGAGAATCAGAAAGGTTAATAAGGTTAGGCGAAGTTTTCAAGAAGAATAATTTATAGATCGATGAAACTCATCTCCTGGAACGTTAATGGAATTGGCTCTTGTGTTGACAAAGGCCTGCTAGATTTTATACTAAGAGAGAATGCAGATTTTTATTGTTTTCAAGAAGTTAAATCATCGCATGAGAAAGTCGCTAAGCTATTGTCCGGCTTAGATGATTATAAACTATTTGGGTCTTTTGCTAAGAAGAAAGGATATAGTGGCGTTGTGATCTTATCTAAAATAAAGCCTATTTCTGTGATTAAATATATCGGGTATAATGAAGTTGATGATGAAGGCAGGATTATCGCATTAGAGTTTGATAAATTTTTCTTGATTAATGCTTATTTTCCACATTCGCATAGAGAGTTAAAAAGATTGAATTTTAAATTGAAGTTTAATAAAATTTTTTATGAATTTTGTGAAAGATTGGGTAAAAAGAAGCCAATAATGATTGCATCTGATTTTAATGTTGCTCACGGGGCAATTGATTTGAAAAATCCAAAACAGAATGAAAAAAATGCTGGTTACACAAGCATGGAAAGAAACTGGTTTGATTGGTTTCTGAAAAAGGGATATATTGATACGTTTAGGGAATTTGTTTCTGAAGGAGGACATTATACTTGGTGGACTTATAGGAATAATGCTAGGCGAAGGAATATCGGCTGGAGAATTGATTATTTTGTTGTAAGCGGAGTATTAAAAAATAAACTTAAGAACAGCGGTATACTTGAACATGTGCTAGGATCTGATCATTGTCCTATAACTTTAGAGCTTGATCCTTGAGTAATCAAATAGTTTTGTTATTGATTCTACAGTTGCAATTTTTTCCTTGAATAAGAATTTTCTAAATTTCCAGTCTATTTTTACGCCTCTTTTTTGCAAGTTGTGCTTTAAGATAGAATATAATTTTTTGCCATGACTATCTAAGTCGGTAAGAATTATAACTTCTTTTTCTTTAATGTCTTCCAGAGAGAGATAGGAAGAATTAGCAAAAGTAATTATTCTTTTAACACCTAAGTTTTCTAGGGCCTTTCTATCCTTCTTGCCTTCAACGATGACTAACTTGTTTGAGTGTTTTAATTCATGGGCCCACTCTCGTAATGTGTCCATTGCTTTAAAAGGGCCGTACGGGACTTTCATAAACTTTTTGTTTTTCAAAAAGTTATTTTGAACCCGCGACTTCTTCACCAATAGTTTCTGGTGACTGCCTAACTCAGTTAATTAGATAAGAGCTTCACCAATAAGAACCAAGTTCTTATCAACTCCTAACGATATTCAGGTGCTCTAACCGTGCTGAGCTAACGACCCTTAGATAGATTTCTTTTATTATGGTATAAAAAATTAACGAAAAGTATATATAATGCAGTAAATCCATGAACCATATGAGAATTGAGCTAGAAAAGAGACCAAAAAATCCGATTATCATCGAAGGCTTTCCTGGTTTTGGACTTGTGAGTACTATTGCTACTGAATTTCTTATAAGCCATTTGAAAGCGGTTCGAATAGGAAAGATTATTATGGAAGAGGTCCCACCGATGGTTGCGGTGCAAAAAGGAGAGATTATAGAACCAATTGGAGTATTTTACGTTAAGGAATACAACACGATTATTCTGAATGCGGTTACATCTGTTAACGGCTATGAATGGAAAGTTGCACACCAGATTGTAGAGCTCGCTAAGAGCTTGAAGGCAAAGGAGATTGTTTGTATAGAAGGCATTGGCAGCCAATCAGAGACTAATAATGTATTTTACTTGGCTAATAGAGCGAAAAATGAAAATAATATAAAGAAAAAAACAGGGCTTAATCGATTAAAAGATGGGATTATAATGGGGGTAACCGGTGCATTGGTTTTGCATAGGACTATTCCCACTAACTGCTTCTTTGCAGAAACGCATACCAGCTTGCCTGACTCTAGGGCTGCCGCTAGCATAATAAAAACGCTTGATAAGTATCTCGGGTTTAAAGTAAATCCTGCACCTTTGTTGGCACAGGCTGAGGAATTTGAAGCAAAAATAAAAGACATAATTGAAAAAGGAAAAGCTGCTGGACAGATGAAACAGCAAAAGGAACTTAGTTATTTAGGATAGGGCCCAGATAACCAATAAAATTCCTATTACTGTTATTACTAAACCTATTATTCTCAAGCTTGTTTCTTTCATTAATGAAAGATCTCTTAATAAGAATTTGATTGCCCTTGGCTTTGTAAATAAGTAAATTCCCTTGATGATAAAGATTGCTCCAAAAATAATTACTAACCATACTAGTGCCATTTTTTCACCCCCCATATTTTGTTTTGAGCATTTATTATTATAGCAGAGATTTGAAAGACATTCGTAATTATTATTGCAACTTTTCCTGGCTTGTTTTTTTTGCCTCCATTCTAAATTTATATTACAATATACTAATTCATTATCAATTGTCTCTATAAAGCCTATTGGTTTACATTCGTTGTTTAACATGCAGCCCTGTGTCTTTTTAAATATGCATTCTTTTAACTCTGTACACAATCCTTCTTGACAGGGTTCATTACGTGTACAATCTTCGTTTATTAAGCATTCTACATTTTGGATTACTTCTAGTTTAACTGATTCTTCTGTAACTTCTATCATATTTATAGTTATATCTCCTAAGTTTTTAATTTCGTTTTCTGAGATTGGCGTTTTTATAGAATTAACCTGGATGATTGCGGTTTTTCCGGATATGCCAATATTTATAAGCTTGATCTCTAGATTTTTATAGCTTACAGATTGCGATTTTAGCAATGTGAATTGCTCTGCAGAAGCTAATGAAATTATTAAAAAGAATGCGAGTAATAAGTAGATTTTACGCATATCGTGAATTTCTTTTAAAAGTTTATATATTTTTTGCTGATTCTTTTGCCAAGAGCAGATAGGCCTGGGAACTTTTTTTTAAAATCCCTTTCTGCTTTTTCCTCGCTGAGCAAGGCTGAATTTAGTGAATTGTCTTTCATATTCAATTTATTGAGGTAATGGAATATTTCATGGTAGGTTATTGCCATGATAAATCT
This sequence comes from Nanobdellota archaeon, assembly GCA_038045665.1. Lineage (GTDB taxonomy): Archaea > Nanobdellota > Nanobdellia > SCGC-AAA011-G17 > JACPIM01 > JBBSXW01. The sequence goes on from JBBSXW010000007.1 coordinate 36,966, forward strand.
TTTTTGAATTGATAGGGGTTCATTATGCAATAATTTTTTTATAATTTTTTCATTAAAATAAATAGTGTTTGTTTTATGAGAAAATAAAGATGGGACGTTTAACTCATAAAAATCATTTCCCTCTCTTAGAACTTTTTTTATTAATGGGGATTTTTTTGCCACCTGAATGAATTTTTTGTATGGGAGAAATTTGACTTTTAAGGTTAATCTATTTTGTTTGATTATGGGTTTTGCTATGTCCAAGGCCTCTTTTTTTGAAAACATTACTAGAAATTGTTTAATTGATATATAAATTATTTGTGATAGCACCAAGCATAAAAAGGTTTAAATAGTATTATAAACGTGTTTAATAAAAAGGTGGTGTGTTTGAGACTAAAATTTGGTGTTGCGAGACTTGGTATTCTTTTTCTTCTGATAGTCTTATCTTTTGTCATGATTGGGTGTGTTCCTAGAGAGCCAGTTTTTATAGAAGCAAGTGCTGATGGTAGATGTACTACTATAAGTTTACCTGGATTATCAAGAAGCGGGAATGGCATTTGCCAGAGAGAAGGCGGAGACTTCACGGTCTGTTCTGCAGAAAGACCTCCCCAATGTACTGGCATAAGCCAGATATGGAATATTGGGCAGTGTAGCAGGGAGCAAGATTGCACTAAACTCTTCAAGGGGGTTGATGTGGTTGTTACTTGTTGTTTGCCTGAAGGTGCACCGTCATTAATTGGAGAATGTAAAGAAAAGACGATACCTAGTCAAGGAGTTCATAGCCCTAAATGGTTATGCGAAAACGTACAAAATGAAGATGGATTTACGATATGCGATAACAGTTATGATATACGGTGCGAATTGGGAGGGTTGTCTGAACTAGAGAAAGCAGCACGTGGTAGGGAATGTTTTGATCCGAAATGTAATACCGAGATTACTAGCGGGGTAGATGTTACTGTTAGGTGCTGTAGGCCACCAGGAGAGCCAGCAATAGAGGCGCCAGAGCCAGAGGAACCTGGAAGTGGTGGAGCGGGTGTTACTACTATTTGTAGGTCTAGCGATTTAGGGTTTAATCCAAATTTAGAGTTTATAGATACAAATTGGGCTTGTTGTGTTGGGGAAAGATACCAAGGACAAAATGGTGGTTGGTGTTGCGACGGCACACTAAAAAATAAATTGGAGATCAACTCTGATTTAATTGAAAATGATTTTTTAGGCGATGCGATATATACTTATAATGAGGACCAAAACGGGGCTATATATATTGCCTTATCTGGTCGGGATCCATTTGGTGAATATAGGCCTTATCCTGGCATAACCACTGAAAATGCAAATGAGTATACATTCAGTGGGCTCGATGAGAATAATCAGCTTGTTAGTGTTACAAGGAAACTGCTTTACTGCGAATCTCAATGTAAAATTTTTATTGGCAATGAAGTTGAAGATGCTATTGAAAGTGGAGAATGTGAGGGCGGAGCTGCTGGAAGTATCCTTGGAGAACCTCCTGAAGGATGCAGGATCTATGATTTTTCACAAGATTTAGGAATTAGAAGCTATGTAGAAAATGGTAGAACAGGAATTGCGGCATGTGGTCTTAGTAACTCTGCTATAACTACTGGCGATCGGTTAAATCATACGGTATGCAGAAAAGCAGAAATCAAATATGGAGATAAAGTTGCGGAAGTGGAATGTGGTGATAATATTTTTGATAGAGTTGATCCTCCAGATGCTATTTATAGCTTTAGAGCAATATGTTGTAGTCCTCCAGAAGTTTCCTATATTAACTGTCAAGAAGAATATGGAGAAGAATTTGCCTGCTATACTAATGAAGAGTGGGTAAATGCGGGTAGTCCGGAACCTATACATGAAGTGGCTCCTGGATGTGATACTGGTAGCGAGAGTTTTGGTTATTGTGCTCCTTTAGTGGAGACTGGTGAGTTTATTAGAAGTCATGGTAGTGACCCAGATAGATGCGAGTTTGCTGAATTGAAATGGTTGACTCCTTCTGGAAAAGAAACTGAGGGAACATTTGGAAGCGGTGTTGGACAAAGACAAGGAGGGACTGGAAGCCAACAACCAGGACAAGAAGTAATTTTATTCGCTCTGATGGATTTGGATTGTAGCGAGGATAACGACATTAAATTCGATCTGAAAGAGGTTCGTGGAAGGGGACCATATCATTTAGAATATATAAATGCCGATTTTATCTTTAAAGACGGAGTGGTTTGGGCTAAGAAAACACTTGAATGGACAAACTGGGAACTTGTATTTCAGAGTGTACAGAATCCTCAGTTTAGATTTAATCTAGTAAGTGATGGAAGACCTTCTCAATTATCGGATATTTTAACTGTTTTGAGGCCAACAGAAGAATGTGGTGATGGAAGAATAGATCCTGTAGAAGAAGCCTGTGATGACGGAAATACTGCTTCAGGCGATGGATGCAGCGCTAGTTGTCAAAAAGAGGAAGGATGGATATGCAATGGTGGGCCAAGTATTTGTAGTGAGAATTGTGGTGATGGGAAAATTGTTGGTGGTGAGAGATGTGATGATAGGAATAAAGGAAATGGAGATGGGTGTAATGCAGACTGCAGGATAGAATCTGGATGGAGCTGTAGTGGAGAGCCTAGTGTTTGTCAAAAATGTGGTAATGGCATAAGAGAAGGGAATGAAGTTTGTGATGATGGAAATACTGCTCCTGGTGATGGGTGTTATGGTTGTGCTATAGAAGACGGCTGGAGTTGTATTGGGGATTTAGGTGAGCAGAGTGTTTGTACTGAAAACCTGGAGCCATGCCATATATTTAATGCACGATGGAGAAGTTCTAGCGGCGCTATATTAAATGATGGGGCTCATGTGATTGGCACTGCAACAGAAGATGGTTATGTAGATGGAGCCCAAGTTTACTTATCTGTCGAAGGAGATGAAAGTTGTAGAGGCAGAACTGCTAAATTTACAATTTATGAAGATGATTCTGGAGGGGAAACAAGCGAAGATATAGCTAACATTATAGATGGCGTGAGGTTTTTTGTTGGAGATACCATTATTATTGCATTTGAAGAATATTTCCCTGTTTGGTTTGATGAGAATCTGCCTCCTTGGGAAGGTGATGATGATCCTGAGTATTATTTTGTAGTTGAAACCGCTATTACAAATGATGAACCTTTGATTTCTGGGAAGATTAATGTTGATAGACCTAGAGCTACCCAATGTAATGATGGAAGCGATAACGATGCGGATGGGTTGAGAGATTTGGATGATCCTGGATGTTGGGATGAAAATGGAGAATACGATATTAATGACGATAATGAGGGAGATAGAAATCCGCAGTGTCAAGATGGCGATGATAATGATGATGATGGATTAAAAGATTGGCCTGCTGATCCTGGATGCTGCGATGATCCTAGATATGGTAGATGCGATCATAGGGATAATAGCGAGGGTAGTGCCTAGTATAAAGAGAATTATTGTTGCCTTTTCTTCTTCTTAATTTTTATTTTTGGCGCATTTAGAATTTCAAGTATAAATTCTAATTCTTTGACTCGTGCCTGCAATTCATTAATTTTCCTATCATAATTGTAGTGTTTATCTTTAACTCGTAAAAATGATACATTAGTTGCTTGTTTATGCTGTTTAAATTTCTCTACTAATATTTTAAATGCTTCTGAACGAGCTAAAAACCAATCACCAATTGGAATATTAATCACCTCTTATTATTATATTTTTCAATAAACAGACTATATAAAATTTTTCATTATCTTTATATATCTGGTTTAATCTTTATTTAATATGAAAAAAAGAGGACAGGTTACGGTTTTTGTTATTTTGGGGATTGTTATAGTTGTTGCAGTTGTAATATTAATATATTTGGCAGCAAGCAAGACAAGGACTGCTGAATCAGAGATTACTGCATCCCAAGTAGATATTGATAGTGCGATGAGAGAAGTTAATGAACTAGTCCATAGTTGCTTGGAAAAAATCGGTAAGGATGCGATTATTAGTGCTGCAACATATGGTGGATATGCGACTGTTACTACAGACATTTTCCATCCCGATAATTGCTTTTCAGAGAACTATCGGCTCAAGAGAGTTGTATATAATGGGGCTGGAGATGACTGTTATCGAATTTCTTATGTATATCCGTGCGATGATAATCCGAGTAATTACTGTACTGGTGTTTTGGATGAACTAAAAACATCGCTAAGTGGTTCTGGTGATAGGGTAATAGAAAAGTGCCTTGAAAGATATGTAAATGTAGAACTTGACCAGTGCACTAAAGATTTTCGAAGTATTCGATCTAATGGATGGGAAGTTGTCAATGATGTTGTGCCTTTAGGTTCGGATGGGACTGCGGAGCCAACTAAATATTATAGAACAAATGTTGTTCTCGATCCTGATGGAGGAACATTTTTTAACCTGCAGATTCCGAGGCGATTTAGTAAAGGAACTGATTCTTTTGTTATCAGCGATTTTAATTATGAAAGTGTAACTAATTTTCATAAATTGATAGGAGATTTAGCTTACGACTTAGTAAAAAATTATGCACTTGACAATGGCAGGTTGAGACCTGAGGTTGAGAGATCGGCTCGCTATGCTAGTTTTAATCCGAGTGGCTTTACATTTATATATGGTCAATCAACCATAACGCTAGCTAAAATTTTCGGTATCTGGGATAATCGTGATCCTGATGTGAAACTTTATTTTATGTTTAGTATTAAGAATTTTCCGTGTCAACCTGGCCAGGATCCGGCCATTGATAAGTGTTGCATTTCGGATGTCACCAATAGTGCGACCTGCTACACTGAACAAGAGCTCATGCAAGTGCTAAATGAGGTAAGGAGAGAGTGCGTGGAAGAATGAAGAAGAAGTATATTTTACTTGTAATTGCCCTGGTTTTCATCGTTGGTAATGTAAATGCCTTGCTTTTTGAATGGATATTGGAAAGGAGAGGGGCTGGGCAAGATAATGATCGTCCACCAGTCCAAAACTGCAACAATGACGGAATCTGCGACATAGGCGAAGGAAATAATGATTGTCCTAATGATTGTCCTGTTGAAAGAACTACACAAACAATTCAGCCACCAAGAACGCAACAAAATTTACCTATAGACGGCGTTAATAATTTAGCAAACGATAGAAGCGACAATACTTTATTTAATCTGGTAATTGCTGTTATAGCTTCGATATTTTTTATTGTTTTAGTAATAAGCTTGTGGTTATGGCTGCATAAAAGCAAACAAAAAGATATCGAGAAAAAGAAGAATAATGAAATGCAAAATGTATTTGGCTTGCCGCGAAGACCGCAAAGAAGATTTGGCGTTTAGAACTCAATAAAAATTATTTTTGCAAAAATTGAAAACCGCAACATTTAAGTATTAAAGATTCGTTAGTTTCTATATGTTTAATACGTGGATTAAGATACTTGATGATATACAAAAAGAGGTATTGAAGAACTTTATCATTTTAGGATGTTCTGTTTTTGCTTTTCTTCTTGTGAGTGGCATGTTTACAAGCCTTAGATGGCCTATTATACTTTTTGGATTGATTAATAACGAGAGAGTAGCTTCTCTGGGGAAAAAGAGGTGACATGGAAAAGAAAAATGTAAGGGGTGTTACAGCATCAGACTACTTGCTTGCGTTTGTTGCCGTGATATTCTTTGCGTTTTTCTTGCAAAAATTATTGCCTAGATTAAGATTCTGGATCGACGACACTTCTGCAATAATATTTATGCTTGCATTTTTAGTGTTTATAATAAAGCCTTTGTATAAATTTGTGAGATATAGAAAGGCTACATAGATTTAAGCCAATCTATTTCTTCTTGCGTTAAATCTAAATCGCTTATTTCATTGTTATTTCGGTATATTATTTTTATTAGAGGCAATATTTCTTTTCTTACTTTAGAAATAGAGTCATGCGTTTTTTCAGAGATTTTCCTGGCTATTTCTTTTCCTTTTAGATTTTTTTGATTTGCCCAGAAATATTTCAATAAACGAGAGCTTCTTTTATATTCTGGATAGGACAAAATGTTTGATGTTCTCGAGAGATTGATGCCTACAGTCATAAAGAAGTTTTCATAAACAAGAAATCTCCAGTGCTGCCGCCTTATTATTCTTTTTTTGAATTTGTCTGCTTTACTTAGACTTGAATAGGCTTTGTATATTTCATCTTTTTTTGTGTACTCCTTGGGAATATTTTCATCCAGCCAAAGCATTGCTTCATCTAAATTAAGGTCTGTTTCGTTCAAACTATTCAAAATCTTTTTCAAATCAGCGCTCCTGAATATTAGGCTAAGCGCGGTCGTAATAGAAGACAATCTTTCTCTTTCTCCTAATTCTAGGGAGATTAGCTCATTATTTTTTATAGAGGCTTGCAGATCATTTAAGGTAGCTCTAATATCTCCTTTGTTTTTTGACGCTAAATTTTTTATTAATTTAATGTCGAAGGCTATATTCTCTTTTTTACAAATTCCTGATAAATAGTCGATTAGTATTGTATCCTTTATTTGTTCTAAGTTTACTAGTGCAGTTTTTTTTCTTAGTAGGGAAAGTTTTTGCGAAAATGGATCTGTAGTAGTCAACAAAACAGGCCATTTTGTGTTTTCAAGAAGATTTGCAATAGAAGGTATGCAGCCCCTATCTTGGGTTCCTGACAATGCATCTATATCATCTATAAGGACTAGGCGCCCTTTAGCAAATAGGCTGGCTTCTTTTATTGCTGGAGAGAGAATCTCTTCTATATTTGCTTTATTTCTTTGGTCTGAAGCATTAAGCTCAAGCAATTCATAATCCATGTCTTTCGCCATTATATGGGCGAGAGTTGTTTTACCACAGCCCGTTGGACCAGCGATTATTATTGGTTTTCTTTCTGCGATTAATCTCTTTACTTCCATAATCTTCTCTTTTGAGATAATCAGATCCCGAATAGTTTTTGGTTTATATTTTTGAATTAAATTCATTTTCCAATAAGACAGAATGATGCAAGAAGCGCTTCTAACTGAATATACTCATCTGAGCCTTCCACTAATCTGAATTCTATTTCTCCGCAAAGCTCTATTAGCTTTGCTTTGTCTTTATCGCTTATTTCTAAATTTAAGATTTCTTTTTGGATTTGTTTTAATACATCTAAACCACTAAGTCCGTGTTTTAACATTGAGTCTAATAGCTTATCCCTACTTTTTGTAAATTCTCCCTGAAGTGAGAGCATTAACAATTCCTTTATTTCTCTTGGCTTAACTGCGTTTTCGATATTGTAGACTAATTCGTCTGTAATTTTTTTATTCAGGGAGGCAGAGGTTTGCAATACGTTAATGGCTTTCCTTACATCTCCGTCTGCAATATTGACTATGGCCTCTATTGCCTTTTTATCCATAATTAATTTTTCTTTTTGCGTTATAACTTCTATTATTTTGGCCATTGCATTTTCATCTAAAGATTTGAATCTAAAGACGGTACATCTTGATTGTATTGGTTCTATTATCTTTGATGAGAAATTGGCTATCAGGCAAAAACGAACGTTGTCGCTATAAATTTCCATTGTCCTCCTTAAAGCTTGCTGCGCTTCTTTCGTCAAAGCATCTGCTTCATCTAAAATACATAATTTGAATTGTGCATTTCCGATTGGTTTTGTTCTTGAAAAGTCTTTTACTGCATACCTAACGTGATCGATGCCTCTCTCGTCAGAAGCATTAGTTGACATCACATTTTCTTTCCAGTTATCGCCGTACAATTCTTTTGCTGCTGCTAAGATTAGAGAAGTTTTTCCCACTCCCGAAGGACCGGCAAACAATAGATTAGGTATGTTTTTCTGTTTAGTCAAAGCTGAGACTCTTTCTAAGATAAGATCTTGCCCTATGACCTCAGCGAATGTAGAGGGCCGATATTTTTCTGTCCAAACTGAGTTCATAGATGTGCGATTATAGCCTGTTTTAAATAGATTTATATTTTTGAGAGATTATTCTATTTTCGCACCAGTTTCTATATCTTTCTCTGGTTGCAAGAGAACCACTTTATTCTTAAATACTGCTGCCAGAAGCATGCCTTGGCTTTCTATTCCCCTTATCACTGTTGGCTCTAAATTTCTTATTACAATGATTTTCCTGTTTATTAATTCAGCACCGGAATAATGCTCCTTGAGGCCTGCAACTAACTGTATGTCATGCTCTCCTGTTCCGAGATCGACGAGCAGAATGTATAATTTGTCTGCGTTTGGGTGATCTTTAACTGCCTTTATTTTGCCAATCCTTATGTCTAATTTTTTCCAATCCTTAAAAGTTATCTTTTCCATTTTTATTTTATTTTAAATTCTGTTACTTTTGAGGCTTTTTCCTTGAGGTCTTTTATTTTTTCTTCGGTTATTTTTTCAAATAGTATTCTTGGTTTATTAATTTTTTTAATATTGAATTCTGTTAGTTTGCTCCAATCTTTTTCCTTGCAGTCTAGTAACTGAAGAATTTCTTCAGATGCATTCGGCAGATACGGCTGAATTAACAACGCAAGAATCTTGCAGAGATTAATACAATTGAAAATAACATTTTCATTTTTATATTTCCATGGCTCATTGTCTTGAAAATATTTGTTACCGAGATCCGACAATTTTAAGATGTTTTCTAGCGCTTCCTTAAGCTCAACATTCTCTAACAAATTGATTACTTCTTTAGCCCTTGAATTTATTTCGTTATAGAATGCTTCGTCTCTTTCGCCATCAATAGTCCCATTGAAGTTTTTCCATGCAAAGGTCAATGTCCTGTTGATAAAATTAGAGAAGTTTCCTATAAGGTCTCCATTTATTCTATTCTGAAAATCGCTCCACAAAAATTCAGTATCGCCTGTCTCTGGTATCAGGTATGAAAGATAGAATCTCCAGTAGTCTGCATCAAGGCCGACATTCGGTAAATTCTCGCAGAACACTCCGTGGCCTTTGCTTTTTGAAAATTTGCTTCTTTCATAGTTCAAGTACTGAAGTCCTACTACATTATATGGCAGAGTAAAAGAGCCTTCAGCTAATAACTCTGCTGGGAAAAGGATTGTGTGAAATGGAATATTATCTTTGCCTATAAAATGATAAATCTTTGAATTTTTATGTTTCCAAAATGTTTCCCACTTTTTTTGATTCCACTCTTTTGTTGCGCTGATGTATCCGATGGCTGCTTCGGCCCACACGTATATTTTTTTTTCTTCATAACCCTTGAACGGCAATGCGACGCCCCAGTTGAGCTCTCTCGTAACATCTCTAGGTTTAAGACCTTTTTTAATCCAGGCAATAGCCACGCTTCTTACTTGTTTCCGCCATGTTTTGTTTGAATCTATCCATTTTTTCAGTTTATCGGATAATTTTGGTAGATCTAGAAATAAGTGTTTTGTTTTTTTAAATTCTATTGTGCTATTTCCGCAGACAGTACATTTTGGATTCATTAAATCAAGTGGTTCAAGCAGATTACCGCATTTTTCGCATTGATCACCACGAGCATTTTCATAGCCGCAAATTGGACACGTTCCTGTTATATACCTGTCTGCCAAGGATCTATTGCAGGTTGTGCAAAATGGAACACTGACTTGTTTTTCAATTAAGTAGCCATTTTTGTACATTTTAATGAAAAATTCTTTTGTTGTATCATGATGGATTTTTCTGCTTGTTCTTGAAAAATTATCATAGCTTATATTGAACCAATCGTATATAGATTTGTGAACATTGAAAAAGAAATCGCAAAGCTCTTGATAAGTTACATTGTATTGCTGGGCGGCTATTTCTGAGGCAGTGCCATTTTCGTCAGTGCCGCCTATCAAGACTGTTTCATAGCCAGCAAGACGACAGTAACGAGCGAATATGTCCGCCGGGAAATGGCTACCAACAATATTACCAATATGGGGAACGTTATTCGTATATGGAAGCGCTGCTGTGATAAGGCGTTTTTCTTTCATTTTACTTAAAGTTTATATACCGGACTTTTAAATTTTCCTACTATGAAATTTAAAACACAAAACTTTTAAAGCAGCCCTATAGTTATTCGGTTATGCCATTGGGAATATTTTTGTGGATTTTGATTGTAATACTAGTTATTAGTGTTTTATGGTTTATCTTAACGTATAATGGCTTTATTCGCTTAAGAAACAGGATAGAAAATGCACTTTCGCAGATTGATGTGCAGCTTAAAAGAAGGTATGATTTAATACCAAACCTTATTGAATCCGTAAAGGGCTATATGAAGCATGAGAGAGGAGTTTTAACTGAAATTACAAAGGCAAGAAGTTCTTTAATTAAAGGAAATATACATGAAAAGGCAAGGGCATCCAATCAGATAAGTGAGGCATTGAAGACTATTTTTGCAGTTGCGGAGAATTATCCAAATTTAAAAGCTAGCAAGAATTTTATGCAATTGCAAGAAGAGCTAAGTGGAACAGAGGATAAGATCGCATATTCAAGGCAGTTCTATAATGATTCTGTGCTGACATTTAATCAGAAAGTCCAGACGTTTCCATCTAAGATAATTGCAAGCATGTTTTCATTCAAAGAAAAAGAATATTTTGAAGCTGAGGAAGAAGCTAAAAAGGCTGTGAAAGTAAAGTTCTAGAATGGGCATTTATGAAGAAATTTCTTTAAACAAGAGAAAATCATTACTTTTGATTTTTCTTTTTATAATCATAATAGTTTTGCTTGGTTACGTTTTTGGTTTAATATTTTTTAATCCTGTTGTTGGATTGGCTATTGCTTTTATTATATCAATTATTTTTACTTTAATTAGTATTTTTTCTGGTGATAAAATTATTCTAAAGGTGATGAATGCGAAAGAAGCAAAGAAGCCTGAACATACTAGATTGATTAATATTGTTGAAGGGTTAAGTATTGCCGCAGGAATTCCCGTTCCTAAGGTATATGTTATAGAAGAAGACAGCCCGAATGCGTTTGCAACTGGAATAAATCACGAGAAATCTTCTGTTACTGTTACAACAGGATTGTTGAAATTGATGAATAAAAATGAGTTGGAAGGCGTTATTGCGCACGAGATTTCGCACATAAAGAATTATGACATAAGGTTTATGCTATTAGTTGCTACATTAGTTGGCATTTCGGTTTTAATCTCTGATATGATTTTGAGAAGTTTGTGGTGGGGTGGATATAGCCATAGAGGCAGAGATAGTCGCGGCAGTATTTACATAATCGTTATTGGACTGGTTTTAGCAATTCTAACTCCGATTATTGTTCAGCTAATTAAATTAGCAGTTTCAAGAAAGAGGGAGTTTTTGGCTGATGCTTCTGGCGCTTTATTAACAAGATATCCAAAGGGATTGGCTGATGCACTAAGAAAGATTAAAGCTGATAAAGAACCTATGGTGAAAGGTGCAAATAGGGCAATGGCACATTTGTTTATTGCGGATCCGATGAGGGCAGTTGGAGAGAATGTTAAGCATTGGTTTAGTACGCATCCTGATATTAATGCGCGTATCAGGCGTTTGGAAAACATGTAACCCTACTTTTCCTTTCTAAATAGGGCTCAAGACCTAGCTCTAAATACAAGTCTGAAACATTTACGATATTCCAAATATTGGATATACCGAAGTGGCTTCCTATTTTATCTCCAGATGGATATCTGTTTCCTTTTTTAATTTCTTTTAGTATGAATTTTTTGAATTCGTTCTTCCATAAATTAATAGACTCTTCATCTGGTTTTTTTGCTCTTTTTCCACCCATGTTCCTTAAAGGTAGCGGGATCTTTAAAATTTTATATATATCAAAAAGGCTACTAAAGTAAGTATAAATATCATAATTTAAATTTTTAGAAATAGTTGCGCAATTTGGTTTTATGCCTTCTGTTAAATACTTTTTACGCACATAATCTAATATTTTTTGCAGCTTTTTCTCCTTTTCTGAGCCAATTCCTTCTTTAGAAGAGAGGATAAGCAGATTAGAAAAAATGTGAAATTAGTTGCTTATGTACTTGATTACAAAACTTTTTTCTGCGCCTAAGAGAAGACGAAGGAATTTGTACGATTCATATACTTCTTCTTCTCTCTTTATAATTTCGTCTGGACCGTTTAATGATCGCCAGCTATATACCCTTCTTTTACGGTCCAATACTTTGTGGTCAAGGAAATCTTTTATTTCTTCATAAGCGGGGGGTTCGTCAAATCGATGTAAAAAGCTTCGTAAAAAATTTGTCAATAGTTGTCTCCTGTATTCAAACCTGTGATCAAGCCTATCATTTTTAAGTCTTGCGTAAAGTTTTGTCGTTGAATGTATTAATGTAGCGGTTAGGCCCTCTCTTTCTGCATCTCTGAGGGATTGAATAGAAAAAAGCTTTTCGAAATCCAGATTGCATGACATAGCGGCTACTGCTTGTTGCACTTCAGCAATTTGGGTTTCAAACTCAGGCAATATATCTTTTCTTTTTTTAATCTCCTCTGAAACATAATCGATAAAAAATTGTCCGAATTCGCTATCGGTTTTCAAACCTGACTCGTTTGCCAATTTGAATAAATTTGTTAATTCTTTTTCTGTTTTTTCTATCTCGTTTTCTAATAATGAGTGTATTACATTCTTTTCTGAATCAAACACCAATATGCCGAGATACTTTGTGCCTGACGATAAAAAGTCTTCTCGCGCATCTGTGAAATAGTAGGCGTTTACTGCATCGCAGTCAAACGTTTCTACGCTCAGATCGTCAATAGCAGAGACTAGATCGACCAAACCGCACAATCTTTCTGGCGTCGCCTTATATGCCGGATTGTTTAATGCTTGATTTATTTTAGAAGATATCTGAGATGGTTTGGAGTATAATGCTTCTATGTCTTTTAGGGTTTTCCACGCGTCTTGCGTCCCTATATAATTTTCTGCCTTTAGATCCTGAATTGCCCTTAGCATTCCTTCTAATCTTTGTTTTTTAGATTCTTGCATAATGCGTATATTTTAAATCCTGTTTATAAATCTTTCTATATTTCACTACTGTATAGTAATTTATTAAGAACAGAGAGCTTAAAACTTCTTTGAATAAGGTCCTTTGCATGAACAATTTGTTAGGAAAGGAAAAAAGCAGGTATCTTTTACAGCATAAAGATAATCCTGTTAATTGGTATGCGTGGGGCGAAGAAGCTTTTGAGAAAGCAAGAACAGAAAATAAGCCCATTTTCCTAAGCATCGGCTATTCTTCATGCCATTGGTGCCATGTGATGGCCCATGAATGTTTTGAAGATCTAGAAATTGCGAAAGTGCTGAATGATTCTTTTGTTTCAATAAAGCTTGATAAGGAAGAGTATCCTGATATTGATGGCTTTTACATGGACTTTCTTGTTAGAAATTTTGGGAGTAGTGGTTGGCCATTGAATGTGTTTTTGAACCATAATAACATTCCATTTTATGGAATGACTTACCTGCCGAAGTATAATTTTTTGATGCTGCTGAACCAAGTATTAGAGGAATTTCACAAAAATACAAAAATAAAAACCATGAGTATTGGAGAAAGATTTAAACTGAAGAAGGTTGATAGGGGCGAGGCTAAAAAATTACTTGAGTCTGTTTCATTTGATAATGTTTATGACGTGTTTGGACCAAGGTTTCCGCGGGCTTTATTTTTGTTTTATAAACTACATAAAGGTTTAGATATTGAACAAGAATTAGAAAATATTATCACTAAAGGATTATTTGATCATATTGAAGGTGGGTGGTTTAGATATAGTGTTGATTCAGAATGGAAAGTACCTCATTTTGAAAAAATGCTTTATGACCAAGCTACTTTGCTGTTTTTGTGTGCTGAAGTTTACTATAAGAATCAAAAACGAATTTGCAAGTATGCTATTGAAAAAACTATTTTCTGGTTAAATGAACGTATGAGGCTGCTAAGTGGCCTGTATGGAAGCGCAGCAGACGCCGATACAAAAGATGGCGAAGGATATTACTATACTATTGAAAAAACTAATGATGAAAAAATTAAAACACTCTTTAGATTAGATGAGTGCGGCGTGCATGAAAATAGATTTATGCCTTGGATTAACTTTGCGTTCTATAAAGAAAATCCAGATGAAAGCAATAAGATAATTAACTTGTATAAAGAGGCGAGAAAGAATATAGACAGTCCGGGGTTAGATAATAAGTCTGTAATGTCTTGGAATTGTTTTTTTGGGTTCAGCTTATTGAGGTGCGCAGATGCGCTAGGCGATGATTCGATTAAAAACCTGGCTTTGGCTTTGTTCGACAACATTTTTAGATATCATGTAAAAGATAAAATATTTCATGTCGTTTACGATACTGAAGGATTTGAAAGCCAAGAATATTTAGAGGATTATGCTAGCTATTTGCTATTTTTAAGCGAGATCGTAAAAATCAAACCTGAGTTAAAAGATAAGGCAGAAGATTTTATAACAATAATAGAAAAGAAATTTGTGAAAGAAGATTACTTGGTTAATACTACTGGAACTTTCTTTGATAATCCTAATCTTTTGTATGACATGCCTCTTCCTTCTGGGGGAAGTATTTTACTATATGCCCTATTGAATTTGAATCATGATAAATTAGAGCATTTTGCTTCTCTAACTTCTGGCGTTCTAGAACTTATTAAGAAGGATCCTTCTTTTTTTGGGCTGTGGTTATATTGTTTTGAGAAACTATTTGGAGAGCATTAAACTTTGTTCTTTGCATATTGGGCATTATCCAAAATTTAATAAAGATTTGTTTTGGGATTTTGCTTATGCCTTACAAACCGGGAAGAATAGTAAAAGTTGGTGGATTAGTTGGCATAATCGCGACAACTAGCTTATATGTTGGCAGATGCGTTGCAAATTATGCATATAACGTTGATGAACTTCCTGTCAAATCTGCTTTTGATTATAGAGAAATGTTAAGGGCCGATCCCGGAGGAACCACTTATGATGACGGTTTAGGAATCGCTCTCGGTGGGCTAGTCGCACTTTGCGTGGCTGGCGTAGCTGGCGCAATCTGGGCTTTGGCTAGGCTTAATTCTAGACTAGAAGATAAGATAAGTAATTATAGAAAAAGTAATTAAATAAATATATCTGCTTAATTTTGTGGAGAAAACAGAAAAAGAATGGAAGAAGAGATTAACAAGGGAGCAATATCATATCCTAAGAGAGAAAGGGACTGAGATGCCTTTTACTGGAAAATTATTGCACAACAAGAAAAAAGGAAAATATGTGTGTGCTGCTTGTGGACATGGATTATTCCTTTCCGATACAAAATACGATTCTGGAACTGGATGGCCTAGTTTTTATAAGCCGGCTTTTAATGATAGCGTTGAAATGGAATCTGATAATAGTCTTTTTGTGAGGAGAACCGAAGTTTTGTGCAAAAAATGCAGAGGTCATTTAGGACACGTTTTCGAAGACGGGCCCACGCCTAGCGGAAAAAGATATTGCATAAATTCTTGTGCTCTGAAGTTTAAGGAGAAGAAATAAGACCTTTGATGTATCTGGAAAATTTTATGGCAAGCAAAATTTATTTTTGACGCTGAACTGTTTTAAGATCGTTTCTAATTTTTTCCGTAAAGGGTGTCCAGTGGGCTTTTTACTTTTTTTAGTCTTTCTTTGCTTACTTGCGTATATATTTCCGTTGTTTCCAAACTCTCATGACCAAGTAGTCCCTTTATTGCCAATAGGTCGGTTCCTTTTTCATATAGGTGTGTAGCAAAGCTGTGTCTTAGTGTATGTGGAGTCACTTTCTTTTTTATTCCTGCTCTTTTTGCCAGTCTCTTCAGCATATATTGTATGCTTCTTGTTGTGAGTGGTTTTGTTTTGGAAAAAACATAGGTGTTGTTCGGTTGCCCCCCGATATATTTTTTTAGTTCTTCGTTGATAGTGTTCGGTATATTAAACGGTCTGTCTTTTTTTCCTTTTCCCTTTCTTACCCATCCAGCATTTTCCGAGAAATCAATATCTACTGGTTTTAAATTTACAACTTCGCTTACCCTAAGGCCGCAGCCGTATAGTATGTGAACAATCAAACGACTTTTCTGAAATTTTGTAGCATTGATTAAATCTTTTATTTCTTGCTCTGTTAGAATGATTGGGAGACTTTTTGGCTTCTTGGGAATTTTGAGTTTAGAATATATCTCTGGCCTGTCTACAATACTGCTAAAGAAAAACCGTATGCATGAGATTGCAAGTGCTAGTGATCTTCCTGCATATTTATCACTAAGATTTGCCAAATACTTTTTTATTTCGTCAAGGGTTGCTGATTGTGGATCATGAATAGTGGATAAAAAGGGGGTTAAAAATTGAAGATATGTGCGAATGGTATGTTGGCTATAACCAAGAAGCTTCAGTTCTATGTGCACCTTGTTTAGGTATTCCTCTTTTTTCATGCATATAGGGAATTTTTATCAATTTTTAATGCTTCCGATAAGACTGATTATACGAACTTTTTAGCTATTTTATCTAGTTTAGGCGATTATTGGGGTTATGTCGGTTGGTGTTGCTAGGTCTCCGCCATGCCTCTTTAACATCTGGTGACGGTATTTACTATAATCTTCGTCAAATTTATGGTCCTGGAATATCCAATTCTCATAAAACCCCTTAATCTTGCCGAGGGATATCAATAGATGTCCCATTAATTTGCGATATTGGTGTTGCAGTCCCATATTTTCAATACTTTCTACATACTTCTCTATTTCTCTATATAAATATAGATATCCTTCTTGTTGATGGCTGTTAAATCTCCTCTTGAATGTGTGCTCCTGATCTTTCTTCCTTTGACATATTTTCTCCTATAAATTTTTTAATTATTGATTAAAAGTTTTTGCTAATTTTCCTTAATTCGTTTCTGTACATCTTGATTACCCTTTGGCATCTTTCACAGCCTTTTATGTGTGTTTCGTATTCTTGATTTTCTTCTTGGTGTAGGTTGGTTATGTAATGCATAAGCTCAGGAAGCGAGGGCTCGTGCTCTTTTATTTCAATTGCAGTGAAATAGCGTTTTAATAATTCATCTAATCTCTTTGCATCTATTTTTCCTTTTCTATTTTGATTATTTGACATTTCTATCCTTATTTTTTCTTTTAATTAGGATCATACTAAAATAGTATTTGAGTGTTTTTAAACCTTTCTGTTTGTAATTACTGTTCAGTAAATATGCTTGTTTCTTTATTATTTGTGTTTTAGTCTTTGCTTAAAGGTTTTAGCTTTAGTTTATTTCTGATTGGTTATTTATATAAGCTAATTAATATATTTAGGATAAATGGGAAAGAGGATTGGGCTGGCTTTGGCCGGAGGAGGGGCTTCAGGATTAGTGCATATTGGGGTTTTAAAGGTGCTTGAGGAGGAAAAGATAGATGTTCATGCCATTTCTGGGGTTAGTTTTGGGGCTTTAATAGGCGGCTTGCACTGCGCTGGTTATAAAGCCAGTGGATATTGAAAAACTGGCGAAAGAGACTGATTGGCAACGTTTAATGGACTTTACATTGCCTTCAAATAGCTTTATTAGAGGGAGAAAAATAGAGAATAAGATAAGGAAACTTGTAGAAAATAAGCAGTTTTCTGATTTGAATAGGAGCTTTTTTGTAGTTGCATCTAATTTGGATTTGGGAAATGAGGTTGTTATTAAAGAAGGTGACCTGACTACTGCTATAAGGGCTTCTATTGCTATTCCTGGGGTTATTGCTGCTAAAAAAATAGGCAAATATAGGTATGCGGATGGGGCTTTAGTTGATCCTACTGGGATATTGCCTTTGAAGAGGAAGTGCGATATTTTGATTGCGGTTGACACTTCTGCTCCTTTTGACAAATATATTGGATTAATTAAGAGTAAAGAAAGCAAAGAAAATGAGTTTGTTAATATTTTGAGAAACAATATTGTTTGGAAGTCTGGCGAGCTACTAAAGAAAACTATTAAGGAAAAAGGATTTAGTAAAGTGCCGCAGGTTTTAATGAAGAGTTTAGAAAAGATCTTGGATAGGTTATTGACGCCAAGCAGGATTATGAATTTTGTTTCTGGCGGCGTAAGTTCTGGGATGGTTGATATTGTGCTAAGGTCATATCAAATTTCTATGAATAGGCTGTATGCTTTGAACTTGGAGAGCGGAAAACCCGATGTTGTGATAAAGCCTGAACATGGTTATATTGGGTGGGTTGAGTTTGATAAAGTTGATGAATTTGTTAAAGCTGGTGAAGAAGCGACTAGGAGAGAAATTGGGAAAATAAAAAAATTACTTAGATGATTTCTTATTTTGTTTTAATTGCGGTTTGATTTTTATTTTTAATTTAGGGTTTATATATGAGATGCCTTTGTTTGTTAATTTAACAAAGACTTGTCTTCGTTTTCTTAGCTTGCGGGCTAGGTTCATTTCTTCAAGAACATCGAGATAAGTTGAAATCATTGGTCTTATCGATTCGTATTTTTTTTGAGGGTAGAGTTCTTCGCCTAATTGCTTTGCTGGAATCCAATTGTCTGGGTTTTCAACATGCAGTTTTGCAAGAAGGATCAGGATGTTTTGTTGGACTTCTGTAATTTTACCAGCAATGCCTGTTTCATCACCTTGCGTTTCAACGGGCGCTTCATCTTGCTGGCTTTGCTCTGAAATCGTATGAGTTAAGAGGTGATTTTTTGTATCTTTTAGATTGAAAATTTCTGATTCTAGCCTTTCTAGGCGCCTTAGGGTTTCATGAAGCCTGTAAGAAGAGAGGTTTTTTGTTTCTGTTATGTCTCTTTTTATATTTTGAAATGATACTAAGAGGCTTTTTTCAAGGAGGTTTAACTTGTTTTCTAATACTTCTAGACGTTTATTCTTAGAAAACCACCAAACCATGAATTGGGGCTAATTTGCGTTTTTATATAGTTTTCGGAGGCGTAAGTAAAGCGTAACTTACGCGTAAGTTACGTTTTCACTTACGTAAGTTACGTGTAAATTACACATGTAGGAAGAAGCTTTAAATGAGTGTAGAGGACGATCTTAATATGGAATTAACGAAGTTAGAAGAAGGGGGTAAGGTAAAGATAGTAGATAAGATATATGAAGTGTTAAAAGTTGAAACACAAGAGGATATAGCTAAATTAGATTTTTTACAGTAGTTTGTTTATATGACTGTGAAATGAAAAAAATACCCTTAGTCATGAATTGCATTATTATGAAGATGCTGGAAAGGTTTATTTATTGGGAGTGAGAGATAGAAAAAGAGAGGTTATTGATCCTGATAAGGTAAAAATACTTAAGAGATAGAGAGTGGTGGGATAGATGAAAGATTTTGAGACAAAGGTGGTTAAAAAGTTTGAAGTAGCGTTAAATAGTGGTGAAAAGGAAAAAGTGAGGGCTCTGATGGTCGAGATCATAGTGGGCTTGGAGAAAATCGTTCATAAAAAAAAGCGGAGTCTACATTGCATGTTGGGGGATGCTAGAGAGAGGTGTAAGAGGGAAATAAAGAAAAACTATTGATTTTTTGAAAAGTGAGAGGTTAAATATCAAATAGGGTTCTTTGACCTGAGCTTGAAACCCTTAACCTAAGCAGTTTTTGGTAGAGGTCTAGTTGCTTAAACTCCTTTTTTATGGAAAGTGAGACTTTACCATTAA
>JBBSXW010000008.1:0-2924 GCA_038045665.1 Nanobdellota archaeon
GAAAGACAGCCAGTTATAGACAATGAAGAGCAGTTTGTCATAGGGAGCATGTTTTATTCCCAGCATCAATGCGGAGATAAGCAGTTTAATAATATTAGATACAAATATGCTGATGATAAAGAGGATTCCAAACTAATTAATATTTGCAAACATGAAGTTGCTGCACAATTGGGAGCTACTGAATACTACTATAACGGTGAAGATCACAACTATATTCCACTTAAAAACAGCTTCATTCCATTATTAAGCAGGAGGTTTGCTTTTGGCGCCTGCAGGGCTTTAGATTCATTATTGATTTTTGATAGGAATGCTGAAGATGATTGCAGAAGACCGAGAGCCGGAGAGTTAGAAGCGGTTTACTGGCTGTTGGTTTTTCAGCTTGGAGCTAAAAATGCCTTATATTCCTTAACAAATATTGACGGGAAGATTAAAAATTACGACTGGACATTGAGGAATTAAATAATTTCTGCATAGCCTATCAATCTGAACCTTCCGCCGAGGATTCTTGAAATTGTTATCCTGTCTTCCTTAGATGCGCATACTGGGATTTTCAGGTTTACGTGGATTTGATCTTTTTTTAATTCGTTTACGATGCCGACTGTTGTGGATGAATTTACATTTAACAATAAGCTTTCCCCTTTTTTTATCGGCTCTACTTTTAATTCATCTTTAGCTCCAACTACCCTTTCTAAAAGGTGCGGTTTTAAATCAAATTCGTAAAGTATTGGCGGCAGTTTACCTATATCTCCTGCAATATTGCCGCTTAAAGAATCTGACTTTACTAAAGAAGGATCGAGGCTTGTTAAAATTCCGATTGAGCCTCCTGGATGAACTTCTTTTAAAGCTACTCCCCCGCTTTTCGAGGCGATTATTTTTGTTTTTAATGGTTCGTAGAATATTTTACCCTGCTTTTCTTGTTTAATTCCCGGCCTGATTTCTATTTCTTGGTTGACTTTTAATGTGCCTTGCTTTAAAACTCCGCCCAGAACGCCTCCGACTAGGCTAGGTATTTCAGACCCTGGCTTGTTGATATCGAAACTTCTTGCGATTAACATTAATGGGTCTTTTTTGGTGTCTCTTTTTGGTGTTGGAATTACTTTTTCAATTGCCTCTATTAGGATATCAATATTGACATCGTGTTGTGCTGAAATCGGGATAATTGATGCGTTTTCTGCTATTGTATTTTTTATGAATTCTTTTATTTGCTTATAGTTTTCTAATGCTTGCTCTTCTGTTACTAAATCAATTTTATTTTGAACAATAACTATGTTCTTTATGCCTATTATTTCCAAAGCCATTAGATGTTCTTTGGTCTGCGGTTGCGGGCATTGCTCATTTGCCGCTATTAATAATAAAGCTCCGTCGATTATTGCAGAGCCTGAAAGCATGGTAGCCATTAATGATTCATGTCCGGGTGCATCTACAAAGGAGACTTTTCTTAATGATTTGGCGGTTTTTGTTTTTTTTGTGGTGTACTTGTCTTTATCTTTATAGAAGACCACATCTGCATAACCTAATCTTATTGTAATTCCTCTTTTGATTTCCTCAGAATGAGTATCTGCCCATACGCCTGTTAAAGATTTTAAAAGACTAGTCTTGCCGTGATCAACATGGCCTACGAGGCCAATATTTATCTCTGGCTGTTCTTTTTCAATATTTTTAACCACAACATTAACCCTCCAAATTAAATAATTATTAAAAAATTTTATAAATCTGACTCATTTGACATGCATAATTTTCTTTATAAAGGCTTTTATATAACTTGCTCTTTTATTTATTGTGCACCAAAATTTTAGTGTAGAAGGGCTTGAAGAAAAACTTGGCATTAGCGTTAGCCCTATTGAAATTGCAAATGCATTATCTCTTTATTGCGGTTGGGCGCCAGGCACTTTTAACATAGAGGGGACAAATCTTCAGCAAATTAGTAGAGTTATAATTACACTAGAAAGAAAGAGAGCGGAGGTGTGCAAGGAAGAGAATGGCAATTATGTTTTGGTGATGCATGAAAATTTTCCTGATGGATGTGAAGGATTTAGTGGATTTGAAAGATACCTAGAAGAATATCTTCATATGCCTATGAAATCGAGACGAGAGTTGTGGAGCAATTTGTATGCTGGAAATAAATAAATTATCTAAAACCGTATTTTCCTTTTAATGGTACAAACTGGAAATATCCCAGAGATTCTTTTTTAATTAGCAAATTCTTTTTTGTAATTTTAATTAGTTCTTGCGAATCCTTATCGCCTACTGGAGCAAGATAAACTCCTGGATCTTTTAATTGCTCTAGGATGAAGTTTTCTATTTTTGGTACGGCTACTGTGAATAGGATTTTATCGAATGGTGCTTGTTCTTTATATCCTTTTGAGCCATCTGTTAGGACTACGTTAACGTTTTTGTAATCTTTTAAGTTTTGTTTTGAAAATTCTGCTAACTCTGGAATAAATTCTGTTGTGATTATTCTTCCCTTGTTTCCCACTAAGATTGATAGAATGGCTGCTTGATATCCCGAGCCTGTCCCTATTTCAAGTATTTTATTTCCTGAATTGATTTCTAATGCCTGCGTCATGATCATAACTGTTGTTGGCTGTGAAATTGTTGCTCCAAAACCTATTGGCAATGGGATATCTTCGTATGCTTGTTTTTTATATCGCTTTAAAACAAAGTCTTCTCTTTTTACTTTTTTGAAAGCGTTGAGGACTCTTTGATCTATAATTATTTGTTTTTCTTGGAAATGTTTTATCAGTGTTGATTTTTGCACATAATTTGTATGATTTTGAAGATAATAAATTTTTGGAGTTTTATTTGAGTAAAATATATAAAGGCTTATTTATTTGACTTAAAGATATGAAAAAAGAGGTAGGGTATGTTTCTAAAAAAGACCAAGAATATTTGAGAAGGCTAAGCGAGGCTGTTAGTGAAAGGCT
>JBBSXW010000009.1:0-1509 GCA_038045665.1 Nanobdellota archaeon
TAATTATTCATGCGTTGTTTCTACGAATGCTCAAGGAGGCAATACAACAAAGTGTAATCGGAATGGTTGGGGCTGTAGTAGCGTTATAATAGGTAATACAGTAGGTAATGCCTGCTACGATGGCGCATGTATAGCAACGGCAACCACAACTTCTTCTCTTGACCCTCGCTCAAGAAACACTGCTATTATCTCCAAAATGATTAATTCCCTAAACGAAATACTAAAACAGTTCTTGCAAATTTTAAAGTAATTAATAAGGATTGTATTTATTTTTATATTTTGGTATTATTAAAATAATATGGCAACAATCACAGTTTTACAAAAACCGAATCTAAAAAAAATTCGAGTAGATATTGATCTTGAAAAGTGGGAGCAGCTTGCAGACGTTTTTGGATTTTACAAATCCACGTTTTTACAAACTCTTGCGCAATCAATCAAAGAATCAAAAACCGGTAAAGTTACGAAAATTAAATCCCTAAAAGAGCTTCGTTAAGATTGACATGTTCAAGATTTTTGTTACCGATATTTTTAAAGAACTCTATCGGCGACTTCCGGAAGCGATTCAAAATAAAGCTGATGCAAAAACCGAGATTTTTAGCAAAAATCCATTTCATCCATCTCTTCGCACCAAAAAGCTTGAACCACATCATCATGAAATTTGGAGCTTTTGGGTTGATAGAGACTATCGTATAAAATTCCGTTTTGTTCGAGTTCAAGAAGTCCACTTTTTATTTATAGGCAATAGAAAAGATATATATCGTTAAATTGTTGCATTTAAAGTTATGAAATTTAAAAAACATATTAACGCACTGATATTCTTCTTAGTTATTTTTACTTTCTCATTAACCAATCTCACCCTTGCCCAAACCTCTCCCAAAGATCTCCAATCCCTCATCCAGCAATTACAAGAGCAAATCAAACAACTCCAATCCCAGGTAATAGAACTCCAGAGTCAGGTAGAAATATCCAAAAAAGAGATAGAATTAGTTAAAACCGAGCTTAAATTCACCAAAGCGTTAAGATTGGGAACAAGAGGCGACGAAGTTGAACAACTTCAAGAATTCCTTAAACAATTCCCCGATATTTATCCCCAAGGATTAATCACCGGTTACTTCGGCCCCTTAACCGAAGCCGCAGTGAGGAAGTTTCAAGAGAAACAAGGCATTGAATCCATAGGAGTAGTAGGCCCTAAGACCTTATCTAAATTGAATGAACTGATTACTGAAGGAGCAGGTAAATCAGATAAAATTCCTCCCGGCCTTTTAATTGCTCCGGGGATTCAAAAGAAATTTGCCACTACTACACCATTAACAAGTACATCAACGGTTTCTTTAGCCACAACTACTCCAGCCGGAACTATTCCAGCAACACCGGCTACTCCAGCGACATCGGCCACTCCTGCCGTGCCAACCGTAACTTCTGCTACTCCGGCGATATCGGCTACTCCGGCTACGCCGGCGCAGCCGGCAGCTGCGGCGACTACTGCCTCAACTACTCCAACAACTACGA
>JBBSXW010000010.1:0-3393 GCA_038045665.1 Nanobdellota archaeon
TATGCCGCCGTTAATGAGCCTGAAGTAACTGATGTTGATGTTGCGAAAGATACAAGCATTCAGAAGGAAACCGAAGTGAAAGTGCCTGTTAAACCACAGGTTGAAAAAGAAGAATGCAAAGAAGATTGGTTATGCGGCGATTGGAGCGGATGTGTTGATGGAATAAGATCAAGATCCTGTACTGACAGAAATGATTGTGGCACGACTAGTGATTTACCTCCTTTGGTTATTTATTGTGAAAATGAAATTAGATCCATTGTCCCTATGGATTTTGAAAGTGATCTAGAATTTGAATGCCTGATTACTGATGCTTATTTTACTGACAACCCAGAAAATGGTTATCCTGGGAGAAATATAAAGGTTGGCAAAGGAGAGATTGTTTATCTAGTAGCGGAAGGAACTAATTGTGACGGTTCTAGTCTTACGTATAGTTTATATGAGTTTGATTTTTTACCTTTTATCAATACTTTTATAGATGAGATGGGTGCAAGTTTTTCTGAAGATACTGCAGTTTTTGCTATGCCCGCGCCATTTGTTGAGAGTGGTTTCTTTGAAGGAAATGAAAATGAGTTTATATTTACTACGAGCAATGATAATAGAGGAACATCAAACTCGCTTATAGTAAATAATATTGAAATTGGAACTGATGATAATGGTGATCAATTTCCCTTGGCGCCTTGGCATGCTATGAATAATAATATGCCAATTGATATCGATAATGGAGCACAAAGTTTATTTTCTCTTAAGACTTTTGCACTGGCGACTCAAGATAAATTGTATTATTTTTTTAATTCTGAAAGATTTGGCGTGGTGGTTGGGAGGCTAGATTTACCTAATGGAATATGGGAGATACTAACAGAGACCGGGTGGCGGAGCAATGCGAATGATATTCCAATGCCCTTATCACTAACAGAAAAAATTATGGATCTTAGGGCTTTTGAAGTGAATGGTGATATTTTTGGTTTATATCGCGGCGTGTCACAGGTGCTACCTATTTCTCTGGATGTTCACGGAGCTATATTTAATTTTATCATGCGAGGAAATAGGATAACAAAATGGGCTGGCGGTACTTCATATGATGAACTTGCTGCAAGAACGCTTATATCTTCGTGGAATGGAATACAGGGGGATATTGCGGTTGATAATGCTGGTAATGCTGTTGTTGTTGGTACATTTGGTTATACGTTAGGGAATGTTCCAATAAGATTAACTGCTGCCAAGTATTTTTCTAATGACGCTCAAAGTATATGGAAAATCTGGGCTGGGAATTCCTGGAATAATTGGAATGGAAATTTTAATACGTATACAACAATTCCACATTCTAATACGTCACAAAACATGACATTTTTATCTCCTAAAATAGTTTACATAGAAAATACTCAAGAATATATCGTATTGTTTTACGAATCTGATTCAAGAAGCGTGTGCGCTGGGCTGTATAAAGATTCTGAATTGGCTTGGAAATGGTGGAACGGCAATTCGTGGGTAGAAGGTGGAAATTATGATTGTGTAAATCTTGCTGTGGGCAATCCGATGAGATATTCTAATCCTCATTTAATTGCTGATAATAATGGCATTGTTACGTTAATATTTACAAATGGATTTGGGATACAAGAAGTTGTTTATGATAGCAATAGAAGGTTATGGTCAAGCAATTCAATCTTAAATGCCCAGCTTTCTTCATTCGTTGTAGAAAAAGACCAGAATAATGATTTATGGCTTGTTTATTCAGAAGGTGATAGGATAAAGATGATGCAAAAAAGTGAATCTACTTGGTCACCTCCAAGCATTATTATAGCAACTGGCGATTCGAATGTTAAAGTGACTGAACTAGAGTTTTTAAGCGATAATTCTGCTGTTTTATTTGTTATCAAGGATGGGAGACTTTATGCTTATACGAATGCTGATATAAATGAAGAATTTTTGAACAGAGATGTTTCCTTGCCTAATGTAATCTTAGATGAGAATCTTGTTGTGCTGTCAGCAGAATGGTTAAACCACGTGCTAGGATCTAATTATCATGCTTCGCTGGCAGGACATCCAGCACGAGACAATGAAGGAAGCATTTATGCACCAGCTGTCCCACTACAAAAAGTACTGATACATCATCAAGAGACCGATGATACAAATGATGGAAATTTTTGGGGAGGCTTTTGGGATTATTTTATATTTCCGAGTTCTGTAGAAGTAGATGATCTCAGAGGCAAGGTTTACATTACTGACTTGCTTACTGCTGGCGGAGCGGGCGGCATCTATACGGGAAGGCTGCAAATTTTTGAGAAGGCGTGGAAAAATGAAAATTTGTGGTGGCAGAGTTTTGGCGACCTGCCACGAGGGCAAAGAGATCCTGATGGTGGAAGGACTAGACCGCAAATGTTTGGTTTTAAATTTCCAACAGATGTTGCTGTTGACGAAGCAAATGGCTATTTGTATGTTTCTGATTCTATGAATCATAGAATTAGACAATATGACTTGAATAATATAAATCAAAAGGGTGAACCTGCGTTTATTAGAAATATAGGCAGTTTTGGAAATGGAGTTGGAGAGTTAAGTTTTCCTCATGGGATAGACGTTGATAATCTTGGTAATGTATATGTTGCTGATGCTGGCAATCATAGAGTGAGTGTATTTGATTCAAACGGCGTGGCTTTAAGAACCTGGGGCGATTATGGTTTAAATAACGGTCAATTGCTATACCCTTATGGATTATCTGTAGATCCTGGATATAATTTAGTTTATTTAACTGACCCTTATAGTGAAAACCTTTTGATATTCACTAAGGATGGGGAGTTTATATATGGATGGAATGGCTGGCAAGATGGCGAGTTTAACAAAAGGTTGGGTGGCGTAGTTGCTTATGGAACTGGAGAATTTGCTACTAGCTATGAAGTAGACTTTCTGGATAACATGATAAAGTTCGCCTTTGCTGATGCAAATGATAGGAATAGCAATAATATTCCTGACTCGTTAGATATCTGCATTCCTAACGGATGTAATGAAGTGTGTCCTTTTATGTGCGCTCATAGCGATGATCCTGATTGTGGAACTGCTACGTGTACGGATAGCTGTCAAAATGGAGATGAAACTGGACAGGATTGTGGAGGATCTTGTACTCTACCGCAACCTGAAACATTATGTAGTGATGGGATAGATAATGATAATGATTGTTTAATTGATTGCGATGATTCTGATTGTGCACTTGATAATGCTTGTACGAGCCCCGCTGAATGTGATGAAGATTCTGATTGTAATGATTTTTTGTTCTGTACAGGAATTGAGACGTGTGATATTAATATAGGTTGTATTGATGGAGCTAATCCTTGCACTGATGATGATGGAATTTCTTGTACTATATTATGCGATGAAATTACTCAAAGCTGCAATGTTCCTGAT
>JBBSXW010000010.1:3493-8358 GCA_038045665.1 Nanobdellota archaeon
GGAATAGATGATAATTGTAATGATTTAATAGATATTAATGATCCTCAATGCTTAGATAATTGTAGAGGAAGAACATGTTCTGATTATCCTGATCAAAATTCATGTGAGCAAGATATATGTAGATTTGGATGTGTTTATGAGAATAATCAATGTATAAATTCTGGAGCTAGAGACTCTGATGGGGATGGTGTATTAGATTCTATAGATCAATGCTATAATCCTGGATATAATGGCCTTGTAAATAACTTTGGATGCCCTTATAGGCAAAGTTATAATAATATACTTATAGAATATCCTAGTGTTTTAAAGTATGCAGATTTAAATAGGATAGATAGGTTAGTATTTAAAGATAGAAATAACTTTGTTAGATTTGACTATTTAGTTGAAACTTCATTAATTAGGCAGAGAAACAATGAAGATGAGCCACTTCCTATAGATACTTTCTTAACTATACAGAAAAATAAGGTTAATTTAAATCCTAATGAACTTCCTGGTTTGAATAAGCGGGCAAGATTGATATTCTTTGAAGTGGAGTTTAATAATCCGCTTGTTTTAAGAGATGGCGCCATATGCTCTAGCTGCACATTAAGCTTTGATATAGATACTAAAATCTTAAATGTTGTGGTTCCTGGGTTCTCTTTGTATGAAGTGGTTAATGGGGATGATTTTGGTGGCCAAGGTGGAGACGATAGAGACGGTGGAGACGGGGGTGGAGGAGGATCCAGAAGCAGGCAAGAAACTCCTGCATATCAATGCTCTGATGGAATTGACAATGACAATGATGGCTTAATAGATTATCCTAGCGATTCTGGATGTGTAAGCCCTATAGATAATTCTGAATTAGATATAATAGAATGTACTGAAAACTGGATATGCGAGGATTATGGAGAATGTGTAGATGGAATAAGAACTAGGGAATGCTATGACTTTAATGGGTGTGGAACTACTGAAAGAATGCCTGCTACCCAAGACGCGTGTGAAATAGATACCTTTGTTCCTTTTGAGGATGAAGATAGAAAAGGAGGGTTGTCTGCTGGCCAGATTATTGTTACTACTTTATTAATTTCCATAGTTGGATTATCAGTAATAATTGAAGAAATAATTAGAAGAAAGAGAAAGAACAAAGTTTAGAAAGTTAACGTAAATATTGATCTTCCCAAGAGTCTAGCTCTTCTTTTGTCAACATGATATTATGTTTTTTCTTTTGAATTCTTTTTGATGGTTTTTGTTTTATAGAGTAACCATAATATAGACCAAACCCCAGACCACTTAGATGGGCAAGATTTGCGATGTTATCTGGAATGAATATTCCGAGAATGTTTTCTAATGACCAATAAATTGCTGCTATCCATAATGGCATTGGTAAAAAATTTAACCAGATTGTCATTGTTGGCCTTAAAAAAGTTAAAGTTCCCAATACTCCAAAGATTGCTCCTGATGCTCCAAGGGCGGCATTATAAAAAAATGAACTAAAAATGCCTGAGAATAATCCTGAGGCCATAAATAAAATTAAGAATCTCCTTGATCCTATGTAATTTTCCAGAATGCTGCCGAATAATGCGAGTCCAAATCCGTTGAGCAATAAATGTCCTAAGCTGCCATGTAGAAATATGCTTGTGAACAATATCCAAGGCCTAAATAGAACATCGCTAGATTTTAATACAAACATATCTGTTAATGGCTTATAAACAATTTGCAAAATAAAAACCAAGACGATTATTCCTGTAAGTTTTAGTGCCCAGTATCTGTTACCCATCAACTTTTAGATTTTGTAATCGTATTTAATGATTACTATTTATAATAGATTATTGGTTTTTTCTTACGTTTATTATGAAGGCATGCTCTTCTGTTTGAGACTCGTAGTTTTCTAGGATTATCTTTATATTGTGCAATCCTATGCGTATTGGTTTCCTTGCCTTAAAATCCCAACAATTATTTCTACAGATCGTTCTTGGCTTATTGTCATCAATTTTTAATTTTACTGATTTTAATTGATTAAGACTGTGAACTTCTAGGTTGAACCTTGTTGATTGAAGTTCAATTATTTCGTTGCCTTGTTCGCGACCCATTATTGTGACTTGTGTTTTTGGAAAGTCAAAGGCCAAAATAGGTGTACTTAGTATTAATGCGGAGATGATGGCAGGCAGAATTTGTTTTATGTCCATGTAGGTTATATACGCTTTTTAATATATAATTTTTAGTAAGCATATTGTAGTGACTATTTTGTATAATTACCTAAAAAAGACTAAAACCCTGCTTTAGAGTTGGTTTCGATATATATTTTGAGGATAAACAAACGATATAAACAATCTTTATATTATAGTTGTTACTCGAAGTAATAAATATATGTCTCAAAAGTACCGTAACCTTTATATAGTGGTTATATACTGAGAAATAAATATTAAAATATAGATATTTTGGGGGGTTTATGATGAATAAATTCGTGATTGGAGTGATTGTGGTGCTTTTGTTTGGCTTAGCTTTAGTTAGTGCACAAGTAACTGTTACTCCTGCAAGCGGCACTGTGAGCGGACTTCCTGGAGAAGTTTCAGATACAAAGGTATTTGTTGTTGAAAATCTTGGTTCTCAGTCAGTTGATCTTACTATTTCAGCTGTTGATCTTGTTGGACAAAGTGATGCGACTAAAAAAATTCTCGCATCTCAAGTAGTTATAAGTCCAAATAGTTTCACTTTAGCTCCTAGCGGGCAGAATGGCGATGAGCAATCTGTTAATGTAAGGGTAAATATTCCTAAAGGCCTGCCTGTCCAGTTTTACAAAGGAACATTTAAGATTAGGGAAAGGGCGAATGAGGTTGCTTCATTTGATTTATTGGCTAATATTCTAGCTAAGGATGATATAGAACTTATTGTGACTAGCCCATTGAGAGTTAGCGGACAGGAAAGAGATACGAGGACTGTTGGATTTCAGATAAGAAATGATGGCAGTACTTCTATACAATTAAATGATCGGGCAAATGAAATTGACTCTACTTTTAGCTTTTTACAAAGCTCTTTTAGTGATGGGGATGAAGATATAACATTAACTTTCGATATTACTGATGAGAGTTTGGCGCCTGGTGAAATAACCAATGTTAATTTAAGAATTGAGATCCCAAATAATATTGAGATTGACACTTATAGCGGAGATATTACTGTTAGAGGCGGGGCAGATTCTGCAACCTTTAGATTAGAGATAAATGTTCATCCTGAATTGTGCAAGGATGGTCCTATAGGCGATTTGGATGTTACTATCCAAGAGCCTGACAATGGCGATGAATTTGCTCCTGGCGACATTATGAACATAGAGATTGATGTTGAAAATAATGGCGATAGAGAAATAAAGGATGTTGTTGTTGAAACTTTCTTTTATAATGTTGATGCAGATGAAGAGATCGAAAGGGTTGAAAGCGATCCAGAAGATATAGATAAAAGAGATGATCAGACCTATGAACTAGAAATTGAGCTTCCATTTGATGGCGATATAACTGAAGATGACGAATATGTTTTGTTTGTGAAGGCTTTTGAGGATGGAGATGAAGATAGACATTGCGCTGAAGCTCAGATAACCATACAGATTGAAAGAGAGAAACATGACGTTAGAGTTATGGACATATCACTTTTACCTGCGAATGCAGAGCCTGGAGCATTTGTTGATGTTTCAGTTAAAGTAATAAATGTTGGGTCTAGTGATGAGGACGACGTTACTGTTAGAGTATCATTGCCCGAGCTTGGGTGGGACCAAACATCTTCTCCTGTTGATTTAGATGACGGCGAGAGTTCTGATAATGATGCCACGTTAAGGTTTAGCTTTACCGTTCCCGATAATACTGTGGCTAAAGCCTATTCACTTGAAGCCACTGTAACGTTTGATGATGGGGATGATAGGAATAGCGAGTTTGGAACATTTACTGTTTTAGAGGCAACTACAAGAGCACCGACTACGCCTCCTCCGAGAGACGTATTTAGAGTACAATCGGTGAGTGACGCTGGCAACAATGCATTCATAGTTAGCACAATTGTAACTAATGATGGCGCTGATACAAGATCGTTTGAAATAGAGCTATTGGCCAGTTGGGCTTCTCCTGTAACAAAACAAATTGTAATATTAAGTTCTGGAGACAGCAGAAATGTACAGTTTAATGTAAATGCAAATCAAGGATTACAGGCTGGCAGATATACTGGAACAATTTCTGTGCGTGAAGACGGGGTTTTGGTAGATAGCAAGACATTCAATGCAGAAATAAAACAGCGAGCAACTACTCAACCTATTACTGGTTTTAATATAGCAAATTTATTTGGCGGCGACAGTGGAACAGTTATTTGGATATTAGTTGATATAGTGCTTGTGATTGTAGCAATATTCTTTATTAAACTTATTTTTACCTCTGGTAAAAAGAAAGTTGCTCAAGTAAGGTCGCAACAACCAGCAGCAACCGCGCAAAAAGTTAAATTATAATTTTTTTATTTTTAATTATAAACCCCTTGAAATTTGTTATAGCCTGCTGATGCAGTAGCTCTTCTTACTTGAGATTCTGGCCATTCTAGGTGTTCTCTGTGGAGATTTTCATGGTAAAACACTTCATTGTGGTCTTCTCCTACCAAAGAATCCAAGATATACATAGTGTCTGTGTTTGGGTCGTATGCTCCCAAGACTCTTCCGTTGGTGATTCCTGCTATGTTATTTAAGAATTGTTGAGAAACATAAACTGGAGTTTTTGGCGTTAGAATTCTCGACGGCATTAAGCCCGGATGATCGAACCCTATTTTTCTGAATCTGCTTATGTATGGTCTAAATTCTGGTGGTAAAGATGACCTTATTCTTATATTAGAAATATGAGCTGCTATGTATTCTTCAAGAGAATCCA
>JBBSXW010000010.1:8458-22927 GCA_038045665.1 Nanobdellota archaeon
GACCTTATTCTTATATTAGAAATATGAGCTGCTATGTATT
Source organism: Nanobdellota archaeon (assembly GCA_038045665.1). GTDB lineage: Archaea > Nanobdellota > Nanobdellia > SCGC-AAA011-G17 > JACPIM01 > JBBSXW01. Next base: position 8,499 of record JBBSXW010000010.1, read on the forward strand.
CTTCAAGAGAATCCAGAGTAATTTTCTTGATTTCTTCATCATTTAGAATTTCCTCTAGTTCTTTTGGATTTGGTATTTTATCTTTTAGTAATTCTTTTAGTAATCTGTCGTCTATTACGTAGATTTCAAGATTTTTTCTTTCATAGCGACTGTTTATATTGGTCATTTTAACTTATATGCAGGCAGCGCCAGGATTCGAACCTGGGAATCCACAGATTTTTAAGATAAAACTTAAAAATTAACCGCTATCTACCCAAAGGGGCTGCAGGTTGGACATCATTAGATTCGGTCCCCTTAACCGCTTGGGCACGCTGCCGGTATTTTTTATATAAGCTGATAATATATTTTATATAGGTTTCTAATTGTTTATTTTTGTTATTGGTCATAGTGAAATAATTTTATAAAGGTGTGGTCTAGCTATTATTGGCTATATGGATAGACGTGTTGTAATTACAGGACTGGGGGTTGTTAGCCCTATTGGAATTGGAAAAGAAGTATTTTGGGAAAATTTAATTTCTGGAAAAAGCGGGGTTAAAAAGATAACTAAGTTTGATACCACTAATTTTGCATGTAAAATTGCTGCAGAAGTTCCTGAGTTTAATCCAGAAGAATTTGGCGTTAGCTTGCGCGAGGCAAAAAGATTAGATTCTTTTAGCTTGTATTCGCAGGTTGCAACAGGATTAGCACTAAACGACTCTGGTATCAATATTGAAAGCGTTAGTGAAAGAGCTGGGGCAGTAATTGCCTCGGGCATTGGCGGTTTAACAACACTAGAGGAACAGGTACGAAGATTAATAAAAAAGAGTCCCGATAAGGTAAGCGCACTTTTGGTAATTAAATTAATGGCAAATGCTGCTGCTGGAAATGCAAGCATAAAGTATAACTTGCGCGGACCAGCTTATTCCGTCGCTTCTGCTTGCGCTTCCGGGACACATGCGATTATAAGAGGGTATAATTGCATTAAGCAAGACGATGCAGATGTAATGCTTGTTGGCGGTTCAGAAGCGGTAATAACCCCTGTCGCAGTTGCTGGATTCAGCAATATGGGTGCACTTAGTTTATCGCATAATAATGATCCTGAAAAAGCATCGAGACCTTTTGATAAAGAGAGAGATGGTTTAGTAATGGGAGAAGGCGCTGGAGTTTTAGCGCTTGAGGAGCTTGAACAAGCAAAGAAAAGAAACGTGCATATTTATGCAGAAATAATCGGTTATGGAGAAACATCTGATGCACATCATGAAACTGAACCAACCGTTGAAGGTCCTGCAAGAGCAATGATGCTTGCGCTTAAAAAAGCAAAATTAGATTGCGAAGATGTGCAATACATAAATGCACATGGAACTTCTACGCCTTTGAATGACAAGAATGAAACAGAAGCTATAAAGAGAGTTTTTGGAGAGCATGCAAGAAAATTAGCAATAAGCTCTACAAAATCCATGGTTGGACACTTGCTTGGTGCAGCTGGAGGTTTAGAAACTATTGTTTGCGCGCTTGTAATTGACAGGGGAATTATACCGCCTACGATTAATTACGAAACACCTGATCCTGAATGCGATTTGGACTATGTTCCTAATAAAGCTAGGGAAATGAAAGTGAATGCTGCTATGAATAACAGTTTTGGATTTGGGGGGCATAATGCAGTTTTAGTATTGAAGAAATATTAATGCTAGTTTCCCACAATTTGCACGTGAATCTCTCTTTCTCTTGATCCGTCAAGCTCAACAAAAAATAAAGACTGCCATTTCCCCAAAACTAGATCACCATTAACTACCGGGATTAGTTCTGATGTATTTAAACCAAATTGTTTTAGATGTGCATGGGCATTTGTTCTTTCATCAGGAGGACAATCTCTAAGATGGATATCATCATGAAAATACTTATTGTTTTTTGGCGCTGCTTTTTCTAAGAAGTTTGCTATGTCTTTTAACAATCTCGCCTCGTTTTCATTAATTTTTAATCCTGCTGTTGTGTGTTTTATGAAAGCGATAAGAAAACCATTTGAGATTCCTGATTTTTTTACCAATTCTTTAACTTTTTTATTTAAGACTATTATCTCTATTCCGCCTCTGGATTTAATATTTATTGTATTATTTGTGATTTTCATTTTTGCATTTTTAGGCGGTTATAAGCAATTAATAAACCTATCTGTTGCTTTGTTAATCGGCGTTAAAATTAACTACCTTCTTTATTATTTTCACAGCTTCTTCGGTAGTTAGCTTTCCTAAATCAAGGGTTAGATGGTAATTGTTTGGATTTCTAAAATCATAATTTTCCCCATATAGAAGTTTTCCTTTAGTGACTTCATCTTTTTCTCTTTCTAACAATATATTCTTGATTTCATCATAGGATTTTCCTAAATATCTTTCGGATTGCTGGGCCCTTTTTATTCTTATATTCAAATCTGCTGTCACCAACACCAATAAGACATTTAGATTTTTGTAGCAGATTGAATATCTAAAATCGCCGATTAGGTTTTCTTTTTCAAAAAGTTTTTTGGTTGCTTCATCTATTTGTTTGTTTTCTTCTAGAGAAGTATTTCTCCAGTATTGCTCAAAAGAAATTTCTTGATTCGGATAAAGAGTATGCCATTTTTTCTTGAATAAATTACCAACAGAATGAATTTTCCAGTTAAAAACCTTTGAGAGTTCTTTTGCCAGAGTTGATTTGCCTGTTAAAGGCAATCCAGAAATTATAATACTATTGTATTTCATTATAAAAAGAGGTTTAAGATGGTTTAAATTATTTTCTTTAGTTTTTATTGCATTAATTGGATGTTAAAGAACTTTTTCGAAAGCAAATTATCTAAGGAAAACAATACTGCTGTAAGACCAATATACTTTATGCTCTGTTCTGCAAATAAATTTAAAGTTTGTAGGAGTAGGGTTAGCTCGTTAAAGATGAATACTGCGATTACTAAGAAAACTATTCCTTCGATTATATTTTTTAGTAGTTTGTCTAGGAACATTTCTAAATTATGTTAAAGAGTTTTAATAGAATAAATATTATTATTAAGTAGATGATAAGTCTTGTTATTTTATCTACTGTATCCATCATTTTTATTTTAATTTCTGCCTATAATACATATTTCTATAGTTAAAACGGGCCCGCGAGGATTTGAACCCCGGACCCCTAGCTTACTTCTAAAAATAGAAGGCTAGTGCTCTATTTGCTCATTAAGTTTGCAGGTTGATAAGGATGCAATCCTTATTTCCAAGCTGAGCTACGGGCCCTTTAGGTTTATCAATATCGCGCAGTTTTAAAAGGTTTACTGTAAAGGCAATAAAACTAAAAAATAAAAAAGCTAAATCAAAACAGAGGCGCTCAAAAAAGGAGTTGGGCACGTAAAAAACGAAACGCTAGAAATGCGCGAAAAATTAAAATCAGGTAATTTTATAAATAGGTATTTTTTCTTTTGGTCAGACGTGAATAGTTGCTTACCTGAACAAACCATTTTGAAAAAAGCGTTTACGGAAAACATCAATAAAAGATAATGGAAGCTAAGATGGGATTGTATAAAAACATTAGAGAGTTATGGCGAAGTGAAGATATTAAACCGATTCTTCGCCAATATATGATTAAATGGAGAAGAGAGCCAGTTATTGTTAAGGTAGAAAGACCAACACGGCTTGACAGGGCTCGTTCTTTAGGTTATAAAGCGAAGAAAGGATTTTTTATAGTTAGAGTCAGGGTTTTAAGAGGCGGAAGGAAAAGAAAGAGGTTTAGGGGCGGCAGAAGAAGCAAGCATATGAGAAGAAGAAAAATGCTTGCTAAGAGTTATCAGTGGATTTGTGAGGAAAGAGCAAATAAGAAGTTTCGTAATTGCGAGGTTTTAAATTCTTATTATCTTGCAAAAGACGGCATACATTATTGGCATGAAGTAATAATGGTTGATCCTGAAATTGTTAAGGGCTATGAAGGATTTGAATGGCTAGCTAAAAGTAAAAACAGAGGAAGGGTATTTCACGGAAAAACTAGTGCAGGAAGAAGAAGCAGGGGAATTCTCACAAATAAAGGTAAAGGTGCTGAGAAATTAAGACCTAGCTTAAGGGCACATTTGAGAAAGAGCAAGTGAAAATCTTTATATTTGTTTAGATTTCAGTAATAACAAAAAGAGGCTGATATGAAGAACAACTATTTAGTATTTATTATTGCATTTTTATTAATAATTGCTATTTACTTTACTGGAAGCAGAAATATATTTTTAGGCCCGATAGTTGAAAGGGATAATAGCGGGCTTTATGTTTTGGATAAATATGGTGGTGTTTTTGTGTCTGGCGGAGCAGCTTTTATGGGAGACATGAACTTTGATGATCCTAAAGCAGTGGATATTGAGGCAGCATATAACGGCTATTACATATTAGAGAAATCTGGCAAGGTTTTTGAATTTGGCGAAACTGAATTTTTTGGAGATGCTGATTTAAAAAATGCTGTGGATTTGGAATTGGCTGGCAATGGATACTATGTCTTAGATAAAAACGGCTTGGTGCTTGAATATGGATTTATAAAACATTACGGGAATGGAAAATTTGATGATTATGTTGATATAGAAGCAGTTGATGGTGGGTATTACTTATTAAGTAAAAATGGAAAGGTTGAAGCCTTTGGCAATGCAAGGTTTTATGGTGATCTAGACAATATTGATGCAATTGCTTTGGCTATAACAAAAAACGGATATTACATACTTGAGTCAAATGGGGTGGTGCATCCTTTTGGAAATGCCAAGGACTTTGGGTTTGAATTGTTGGATAAAAAAAGTGCAGCAGATATAGAAGTCATTCCTAATGATAAAGGATACTATGTTTTGGATAGTTATGGACCAGCTTATTCTTTTTTTGCATCTGCAGGATTTCCTGGACCGGAGTTTAGCGAGGAAGCAAGATATATTGATATTGAACTAATAAGCTAAAACTTTTTTATTACTACCTCATTTTGCAGTTTTTTGTATTTCTTTCTTGAAAAATACGAAGTTAGCGACAGGATAAAGATAGATGCTGCGATGATGCCTATTACGATTGAGCCGATTAAAAATGCTAAGATCAATATTACGGGAAAGAATAAGGCAATTGCTATCCTGTATTTTAATTTTATTATTGGAATATTACTTATCTTTAACTCCGAGGTTTTTACAAATATGAAAATAGACAGTAATAACAGCACATATAATGCTATTTTATGCCAAAGAGCAAACTCTATCATTTTTTTATTTTTAATTTTTAAAATAGTTAAATTTTGTGTTTTATAATAATTTCGAAATATATATCCTTCCATAATAAAACTATATAAATCCTATGCAATTTTACTATTCGAGCATGAAAAAAGCTACATTAATTGCGTTTAGTTTGTTGATTTTTGTAGGCATTATTAATGCATTAAGCGTTCAGCTATTAGAGCCTGCTGACAAGGCGCTTATTATCAGTGAACTGAAAAATATTAAATTTAAATGCAATGTAAGCATCAATCCTGGCGGCAGCGTCGATATTGTAAGGCTTTATACAAATATTAGCGGCTCTTGGTCTATTACCGGCACCAATAATAATCCGCCTAATCAAGGAGGAATTGTTGAGCTGCTTGCGGTTAATGTCCCTAATGGCGCCTATGGGTGGAATTGCCTTGCAGGTGGAATTGAAGGCTCTGTTTATGCGCCTCAGAACTTTACATTTAAATTACAGTCCCCTCCAAATAATCCGCCAGTGTGCAACGGCACTTTTCCTGATGTGAGCTTGGAGAAAAATGGTCCAAAGAAGATAGACATACTTAATTTAAATAATTATTTTGATGATCCTGAAGATGATGATTTGACCTTTACTTACTCTGGAGCCAATAACGTCATAGTTACGGTAAAAACCACTGGGTTTATTGATATCGAACCCGCAAGAGATAGGGTCGCTACAGACCAAATCTACTTTAGAGCAAGTGACGGAAGAAATACAGAAATGCAATGCGGCCCAATGAAGGTAATTATAGTAGATACGGGCGGCGGAAGCACTAATCAGACGCCGCAAAATACTGCGCCAAGGATAACCCCTGACATTCCTGATCAAATCATGGGTAGCGATGTTGCTACTTGGAACCTAAATCTAAATAATCATGCTGAAGATAGTGAGGATAGCAAAAGCGACCTTAATTGGACTGTAGAAAATACAAATGACAATATTGTTAAAATTTCAATTAATCAGATCTCAAAGAAAGTTACATTTGAAAAAGTTAGCGAGGGAGAATTTACAGTCACTTTTAGGGTTAAGGATCCTGACGGATTGGAAGATTCGCAGGGCGTTAAGATAAAGATATCTGGCGAAGAAGGCGAGGTTGCTAATGAAGAAGAGGTTAATGTACTGCCATTAAAGATAGAGAGCCATACCCCCGGAAGCAGCGATCCTAGTATTGAGTTAGGCGGTAGTTTAACATTTTTTATAAATTTGAATACTGAAGGTGCTGAAGTTATCTGGTATGTTGATGGAGAAGAAGTTAAACGCGGTCTGGATCTGGATAATTTTGAGTTTAGTGCAGATGAATTTGGGTTGTTTAGCGTGTCTGTCAATGCTGAAAAAGATGGAATAAGTGATGAGTATGAATGGTTTGTAACTGTTGAAGAAGCGGCTATTGAACTTGCTGTTGCAACTGAACCATTATGCGGCAATGGCGTTGTTGATGAAGATGAAACCTGTACAAGTTGTCCTGATGATGCTGCTTGCAAGAAAGGAGAAGAATGTACTCCAGAAGGATGCGTTGCCAAGACAAACAAGATAACTGGGGCCGCAATTGCCAATGTTCCCCTAAATGTTAAGATCGGGGTTTTGGCAGGGGTAATTGTCATTGTTCTCGTATCTATTGGCGCTACAAGAGCAAGAAATAAAAAAGCAGTGAAAAATAAGCCGTTAACTAGCTTTTACGGCAAACAAGAGGCGGGCAAAAAACCAGGAGGAGCAAAACTTATTGTTAAAGATATTACTAAAGACGAGCACCGTTCTCCTTCTGGCATAGAACCCATTATTGGCTTTATCCAATCTGGATTAGCCAGCGGAGATAATGAAAGGAGCATAAAGAGGGCCCTGAAAAAAAGCGGATGGAACAGAAAACATATTAAACTTGCGTTTAAATCTATTAAAAAATGATTTCTGATTCTGATTTGAAAAAGATTAGCGATTATCTTGAGAAATCTAAAAAACCATTGTTTCTTTTTGACGATGATAATGATGGCCTTTGCAGTTTTCTATTATTGAGAGGCTTTACCAAAAAGGGGGATGGAATGCCAATCAAGACCAGCCCAGAGCTTAATTCGAGCATGGTTGGAATAGTTAGGCGATACGGCCCGGATTATGTCTTTGTTTTAGATAAGCCATTGGTTAGCCAAGAGTTTGTAGATAAAGTTATAGTTCCTGTGGTTTGGATTGATCACCATGAACCTATTAAGAGAGATGGCGTGAGGTATTTTAATCCTAAGCTTGACGGAAGTGAAGACCATAGCTCTACAACTTACTGGTGCTATAAGGCTGTTGGCGGGAAATTATGGATTGCAGTTATTGGTGCTATTAGCGACTGGACAATACCTGATTATTTTAATCGATTTAAAGACGAGTATCCTGATTTAGTGAGTGAAAAAATAACCCCTACCGAATTATTGTACAACAGCAAGCTAGGAAGGCTATGCAGAATTTTTTCTTTTTTAAACAAAGGAGACCATAAATGGCTCAAGGAAGTGATGGGGTTACTTTTGAATATAGGCAGCCCGTATGATATATTGGAGGGAAAAACAGTTGAAGGAAAAATAATATTGGGCAGGGCTGAAAAAATAGAGAAAAAATATAATGCTTTGCTAGATGATGCTTTGAAATCAGAGAAGGACGGGAAGCTTATAATTTATACATATGCAAGTGCAGATACGAGCTTTACTTCTGACTTAAGCAATGAACTGCTCTATAGAAATTCTGGATATTTCATAATTGTAGCGAGACAAAAAGATGACAAGATATATATGAGCTTAAGAAGTGATGTTTTTCCTGTCAGGAGTATCCTTGAGAGTGCTTTAAAAGAGGTTAAAGGATACGGCGGGGGACATTTTTATGCTTGCGGTGCCGGCATTAATGAAGACGATTTTTCAAGATTTGCTGAGATAATTAAGAAAGAGGTCAATAGATAGTATGTTATGGCACATTAGTGGTTACTAAATTATTTATATTGAGTTTTTAACAGTTAAACAATGGCAGACATAGGCATGTGGCTATATATTCTTGGCGGCGTTGCTGTAATTTTGATTATAGTGATTATATTGCTTCTTATTCCCAAGGGGGGCAAAGCAGAAAAGATTGTAAAGCAGATGTTCGCCGATGGCAAAAGCGTGAATGGAGTATTACAGTATGCAAAGCTTAAGAAATTAAATCTAAGGGAAGTAAAACTATACTATCTCTTGTTTAGCGTGCGGGATTTTGTTAATAAAGGGTATAAGATAGATGAAATCAAAAGTATGGCCCAAGATGCAGGGTGGGCGAAGGACTTAATTGATATTGTTTCTAGTAGATTAAGATAGTTTTTTATATATAACTTTACTTTGCTAGATCATGAGAGAGCTGATTTTGCGTTGTGCTTTGGAGAATGCTGTTAAGTATGGGGGCCAAGCAAATTTTAATTCTGTTTTGGGTGCTGCCTTTGGCATTATTAAAGAAGGTGACAAAAAAGAGATTATTAATTTAACTAAGAAGATAGTTAATGAAGTTAATTCTATGAATCTGCAAGCACAGCGGGAGATGCTTAAAGAACTTGGTGAAATAAAAAAAATAAAGAAAAGGAAAAAAGCTATTGGTTTAGAGAATGTTAAAGGAAAGGTTGTTATGCGGTTTGCTCCCAATCCTAATGGATATTTAAGTTTTGGTCATTGCAGGCCCGCTTTATGGAATTGGCTTTTTGTTAAAAAGTATAAGGGAAGATATGTATTGAGATTTGATGATACAGATCCTAGAATAAAAGTTCCTTTGAAAGAAGCTTATAGAGAGATCAAGAAAGACTTGGAATGGCTTGGCGTAAAGCCACATAGTATTGTGTTTCAGAGTAAAAGACTGAAAATTTATTACGTTTATGCTGAAAAACTGATAAGGATGGGCAAGGCTTATGTTGATACACTGCCTGCTGAAAAAATGAGGAAAATGCTTTGGGTCAGCAGTATTTCTGATGAGCGAGAGGAGAGTGTTGATGTTGTTATGCAAAAATGGAAAAAAATGTTTACTAAATATAAAGACGGCGAAGCTGTATTGAGGATAAAAACTGATATTAATCATCCTAATCCCGCAGTTAGGGATTGGGCCGCGTTTAGAATTATTAATAAAAACAAACATCCTTTGGTGAAGGCAAGGGTTTGGCCTTTGTTGAATTTTGCAAGTGCCATTGATGACCATGAATTTGGAGTTACTCATATTTTAAGAGGAATAGACTTGGAGATTTCTGACGGGAGGCAGAAATATATCTATGAATATTTTGGATGGGGATACCCTACTACTATGTATCACGGTAAATTTTTTATTTCCGGCATTAAAAGCACAAGTGAAGTCTTAGAGCTGATTAAAGAAGGGAAATTAAGCGGATGGGACGATCCAAGACTAGGAACTATTGCCGCTTTAAGAAAAAGAGGTTTCCAGAGCGAGACTATTGTAAACTTTATTAAAAACAGTGGAATTGGAAAGGTTGATATTACTGTGAATACTAGCAGTTTGGCTGCACTTAATAAGGAAATAGTTGATAAAACTGCTAATAGACATTTTGTTGTTTTGAATCCTAGAAAAATTAAGATAAAAAACGCTCCAGAAATGAAAGTTGAAATTTCTTTGCATCCTGATTTTCCTAAAAGAGGAGTAAGGAAGTTTAAAACTAAAAATGAGTTTTATGTTGATGAAACATTTCAGCCTGGGAAGAATTACAGGTTTATTGACCTTTTTAATTTTAGAGATTTGGAATTTGTTAGCAAAGGATTAGACCCTGAACTGGATGCTAAAATGATTCACTGGCTGCCTGTTAGCAAAGATTTAGTTAACGTTGAGTTAGTTATGCCTGACAATAGCGTTTTGAAAGGTTTGGGTGAGAGAGACTTGAAAAAAGTTAAAGTTAATGAGGTTGTTCAGTTTGTTAGAACTGGATTTGTTAGATGTGACAAGAAATTGAAGAATAAAGTGGTTTTTTATTTCGGGCATAAATAATGATTAAATTTTTAGTCTTGGGGGATTTCCACGGCAAGTTTTCTAAAAAATTTGAAATAATTATAAAAAGGGAAAAGATAGATTTGGTAGTTTCTGTTGGAGATTATGTGCCATTCCATTATCGAAAGCTTTGGTTTAAACATTGTTTTGGCAAAGACATTGGTTTATGGGAGATCATAGGAAAGAAAAAGTATAAAGAGCTAATTTTGAAGGATTTAAATATGGCAGAGGTTGCATTAAGAAGTTTAAATAAACTCCACGTCCTGGTTTTTACAGTATTAGGCAATACAGATTATCCTCTAGCTGACGATGTTATGGATGAAAAAAAGAAAAGAGGAAAAGAATATTATAAATTCGAATGGGACCGACCTAAATTATTTCTGGATAGATTGAAAAAATACAGGAACATAAGAAGATTTGATTATTCTCATATTAAATTTAATAATATCATTTTCATTGGAATGCGGGGTCACTCTTTTCCAGGAAGAGTTAAGAGCAAAGCCTATAAAAAACATAATAAAATTCTTAATGATTTATTTAATAAATTTAAGAAAGAAAATAAAAAAGGGAAGGTTATCTTTGTTTCCCATATTCCGCCGATAAATACTAGGCTAGATAAGATCGGCACGAAAGCTCATAAAAGAGTTCGTGGAACGCACCGAGGTTCTAAACTTGTAAGAAGAATAATCGAAAGGCATCAGCCTTTATTGCATTTATGCGGCCATGTGCACGAATCATGCGGCAAAGACAATATCGGAAAAACATTAACGATAAATGTCGGCTCAGCTTATGAAGGTCAAGGAGTTTTAATTGAGCTTGACGAAAATAAAGGAAAAATATCTTACAAGAGAATCCCCAGTACTATGGCAAAGAAGTCTTATATCCTCAACTCCTAAGTTTGCTATCATGAAGTAAAACCTGAAAATTATAGAACACTAAAGCGTGTTTAATATCATTTACTTTTCAGGCAAAAAATCAACTATTCGGGCAGGAGCCACTTATCGGGCAAAGCCTTTTTGTACGAAAGCTTTAAAAATGAATTTCTTTGAAAGTTAAAGTAACCAATGAAGAAGCCCATACGGGTTTATAAGAACCAACGAGGCTCTTATTTTGGAGGTTAAAAATGGATTTAAATCAGGATGCTCCTAAAGAAATTATTGATAAAGCGTATGAGGCTATTGAAACTGCAAGAAATACTGGAAAAATAAAAAAGGGTACTAATGAAGCTACAAAAATCATAGAGAGAGGATTAGCTAAACTCGTTGTTGTGGCCAAAGATGTTGACCCTCAAGAGATAATAATGCATTTTCCGCCATTGTGCAAAGAAAAAGACGTTGCGCTTGTTGTTGTGCCTAGCAAGAAAGACTTAGGCGCTGCTGCTGGATTGCAGGTTGGAACAAGCGCGGTTGCTATTGTAAATGAAGGTGAAGCTAAAAGCCTGATAAGCGACATTGCAAAAAAGTTGAATAAATAAAATGCCTGAGAAGAAAAAAAGAACAGAGGCTAAGGAAGAAACTCCGCAAACAGGAGCTAAAGTTAATTTTACTACTGCCTTTCCTGCAACTGTTGAAGAAATTATTGGGAGAACAGGAAGCAGAGGAGAGATTACTCAAGTAAGGGTCAGGGTTTTAGAAGGCAGGGACAAAAATAAAATCTTAAGAAGGAATGTGAAAGGCCCTGTCAAAATAAAAGATACGCTAATGTTGAGAGAAACAGAGATTGAAGCTAGACGATTAACTCAGAATAGGAGAAGCTGATGGCAACGTGTAGTTTCTGCGGATTAGACATCTCTCCAGGAACCGGAATGGTTTTCGTGTTTAAAAGTGGCAAGATTGCTAATTTCTGTTCTTCAAAATGCAGAAAAAACCAATTAAAATTGGGCAGGAAAGCTATTCACACCAAATGGAGCAAGAGATTTATCAAAAAATGAAAGAGCGAACGTTTGTCCTTATAAAGCATGATGGAGTTGCTAAAGGACTTATCGGTGAAATTATTTCTAGGTTTGAGAGAATTGGCTTGAAGATAGTTGGTTTGAAAATGCTTTTAGTTGACGAAGAACTAGCGAAAAATCATTATAAAGTGACCAAGGAGTGGGCCACGAATTTATTTGATAAATCTAAGAAAGCTGCTGAAAAAAATGGCAAGAAATTTCCATTTAAAGATTCTATTGAGTATGGCAAAATGATTCAAGTGTGGAACCAGGAATATTTAAGAGAGGGGCCTATTGTTGCAATTGTTTTTGAAGGCCCGCATGCAGTTGAAATAATAAGAAAAATGGTCGGGCATACTGAGCCAAGGCAGGCATTACCGGGGACAATTAGAGGAGATTACATAATCGATTCTTATGATTTTGCTGACAGACATAAGCGCTCTATAAGGAATTTGATACATGCTTCTGAGAACCTGCAAGAAGCAGATAGAGAGATAGGTCTTTGGTTTAAAAAAGAAGAGCTAGTCCATTAAAAAGAAAGATTAATAAATATTTTAATAAGACTAAATTAAAGAGGTGTTATCATGGCTAAGGCATGGGATCCGTTTAAAGAGATCTCAAAATTTCAAGAAAAAATCAATAAGAAGATAGATGTTCTGTTTTCTGAATATAAAAAACCATTTAGCAATATCAGGCATAGCAATGACTTTGTTTCTGTCGAAGTCAAATTGCCCGGCATAGAAAAGAGGGATAAAGTTGTTATTGACGCAGATTATACAAAGCTGATTATTGGAGCAAAAAATAAAAACGGTAATGAAAGATACTATAGGGTTATTTATCTGCCTCCAGGTTTGGATATTGAAAGGGCCAAAGCTGATTTTAAAGATAACTTGCTTAAGATACATATCCCGAAGAGCAGACTAAAGAGGAAGATAAAAATAAAGTAACCGTTACTTATAAAAATGAGAGACGAATCCTGGCTGGCCAGCCTGCTGCATGAAATTTGGGATGAGAAGTTCTCGCATGTTAAAAAGAAAAATAATGTTGTAATCAGATGGAAAGGCAAATGGAAGAACAAATTTGGACATATAAAAATGTTAAAAAACGGGGACAGTGAGATTGGCATAAATGCGCTTTTTCAGGATGAAAGAGTTCCTGAATATGTTGTTAGATTAACTATTGCACATGAAATAATACATTATATGCATGGCTTTCACAGTCCACATCAAAAAAAATTTAAACATCCGCATAAAGGCGGGATTGTTAACATGGAACTCAAGAAGATTGGATTCGGCGAAGAATTGGCGAAAGAGAAGAGATGGTTTAAAGAATCCTGGCTTAATCTTTATAATGAATTAACGAACAACGGATTTGAAGAGAGGAAAAGAAACTATAATACTAGTATTTTTAGATTTTTTTGAATGGATATCTTGTTATATGCTTGCAATTTAGACAATAGTAGATCAATTTTCCTTTTTTTGTCCGTGCTCTTAATGTTTTGCCAGGTATGAGATACTTACAACATTTTTTGCAAAAAAGTTTTTTGTATTTTTTCGGAATTCTTACTTTGCATTTAGCAGAAATTTTTCTTGCTAATGTTACATACCTATCTGCCAGACTATGATTTGATTTAGATATTTTTTTTGCTTCTTTAAATAGCGCTTCTAGATGTTCCTTAGCGATATTCTTCTGAGTTTTTTTTGAGACCATACCAGATTCTACGGGCTATTAAAAATTTTTAGAATAGAATAAAAAACAAAAAACCTTAAAGAATGGAGAAAGTGGCTGTTGCACTTACGTCCTTCTTGCTCTTCTTCTTGCAGAAGATCTAGAAGCTCTTGCGCTCGAAGCCCTTCTTCTTGCAGCCATTGCAACACCTCCTCTTTTTCGGAAATATGATATAAATATACAATGATTTAGATTTTATAAAACTATCCTTTTTAGATTTTTGAAAGATTTATCGAGAAAGTAGGCGACTAACCAGGCTTCCCACACGGAGTGCAGTACAACCTGGAACGTGTGCGGTCTTAACTTTTACACATAGATAGCTTATAGCTACCTTATTCTGTGTTCGAAATGAGAACAGGTGTGGCACCGCAACTATGGTCGCCAATGCTTTGTATCTATTTTGTAATATTTTAAAGCTTTTCGGTTGGCCTAACTGTGCGAGGACAATATTGCTTTCTTTAGTTTAAATCTTTAGTTTAAATGATGAAATAGGAGCGGAAGAGTTAGCAAATAAAAAAACTACACAAAAGATGCAAAATGATTAAAGTAGTTTTAGCTTGCCTGTAAGCTTGTCTATTTCTCCCTCGCTA
>JBBSXW010000011.1:0-13208 GCA_038045665.1 Nanobdellota archaeon
ATTTTTGAGTGTTTTCTTAACGATTTCCAGATCTAAGAGTATTTTATGTTTATTAGCTAATGTTAATACTTTTTCAGCTATAGAATCTAATTGTTTTAATTGATTATTAATTTTATTTTTAAGATAATGGTTATACGTTCTTTTAGGTGGGAATATTATATTGTTGTTTATATTTTTGAAAAATCCTAGTTCTAGTGCTTCTTCTGGGTTTTCTAAGAAATAATCAAGTACTTTTTCATAATGATTTGTTAATCCTTTAATTCTTTTGTAGATATATAATTTGCAGATCGCTTCTGTTGGGTATTTTGAATATGATTTCTTACTGAATTTAGAGAGATCTAGCTTAGATAAAATAAAAGAAACCTTAATACAACTTGTAGTATCAAGGCTTTCAAAAATTTTATTAAGTTCTATATCCAAGTAGCTAATAGAGTTTTTCATTAGCGTGGGAAACTCTGCTTTAGAGGCTGGTTTAGCGCTGGCCTCTAGGGCTCATTTGTAAGTCAACTATGGCTTGCCACATGCTTCTGAACTGCATGTCCATTTCTTGGTGTTCTTCACAAAGAACTCTTCTTAGTATTGGATTGAACTTGCCAGGCTTTTTGCAGTATTTGCACTCGAGTTTCATTGAATCACCTCCCCCTATATTGGTATTATAGTAGTATATAATACTTATATATAAAGATTATTGTAATATAATAAATATATCTTTATATAATATCTTAAGACTGTAATACCTTCATGATAAGAAAAACCACAAGTATAAAGATAGACCCAAATCTATGGAAAGAAGTAAAGAAGCATTGCATAGACCGAGATATGGATATTTCTGACTTTATTGAAGCATTATTGAAAAAGAATTTACCTAAGGATACTAAATAAAATGCAAATTGATGTTCACAAATTAGAAATAAGATCAAGGAAAAAGTTTCAAATAATTGATATTACTAAAAGGGTGCTGTCTTACCTTAAAAGAAGAAGGGTGCATACTGGTGAGATTACAGTTACTACAAAGCACACCACAACAGCTGTGAGAATAAATGAATATGAGCCTCTCTTAAGAAAAGATATGGAAACATATATTTCAAATCTAGCTCCGAAAAATATTAATTATTTACATGATGATATAAAGAAGAGAAAGAATTGCCCTCCCAATGAGAGAAAAAATGCTCATGCTCATCTTAAAGCATTATTAATGGGGGCAAGTGAAACTTTACCTATTAAAGATGGAAGATTAGATTTAGGAAAATGGCAAAAAATTTTATTTATCGAATTGGATGGCCCTAGAAAAAGACAAGTGAATCTTGAATTGGTTGCGGATTAAAAACTATGGAAAAAGTAATTTTAGTAAATAAAAACAACAGGATAATTGGTACAGAAGAAAAAATAAAGGCTCACCAAGAAGGAAAACTCCATCGAGCGTTTTCAATATTTATATTTAATTCTGAAGGTGAATTACTTTTACAAAAGAGGGCAAAATCAAAGTATCATTCTGAGGACCTTTGGTCCAATACTGTTTGTGGCCATCCAAAACCAAAAGAAAAAATAGAGGGAGCAATTCATCGAAGACTAAAAGAGGAAATGGGGTTCGACTGTAAATTAATAAAAGCTTTTTGTTTTAGATATAAAACAAAATTTGATAATGGTTTAATAGAAAATGAATACGATTGTGTCTTTATTGGAAAGTATGATGGCAAGCCCCAACCAAATCCTAAGGAAGTCATAGATTGTAAATGGATACCGCTAACAAGATTAAAAGAAGATATTTTCAAGAATCCTCAAAAATATACTTATTGGCTAAACAAAGTTTTAAAAAAGATAAAATACAATTTTGATAATGAAAAGGTGACACAATGATAGAATTTTTATTTACAGAATCGATGATTTTAGTTCATGCTATTTTATATGGTAGTTCAATTTTGGTATGACTACCTCTTTTTTATTCATTCTTTGTATTAAGACTTTTACATTTATATATGCTGTGCGTGGTTGTCTCTTAAGGTTGTACTGGAACATATACATCACATTTACGTAATCTATACAAATGCTAACCAATTCTTGATCAGAACCCTGGGGAAATTTCAAAATGGACATAATCCAAATAACAGGTCTTGAGGACATTGAAGAAAGGTCAATTGCAAGGCGTACAGGTCTTGGAATTAGTCTAGATGTCATTGCAGAAATTCCAACAGAGAGAAGATGCCCTCATCTTAGTTCGACTGATGATGGACCATACTGTAAGAAGGATTTCAAAAATAGGATAAGTTTGGAAAGACAAGAAGTATGCGACCCTACATGGGTACAATTGTATTGTTGTGATGATTATAAAAACTGTGGCTGGTATAAGGGGACGTTGAAATTCAAAGAATAAGCAGTAGATAGGAAAGTAAACTGATTAAACCCCAATGATACTAGAAAACAGTATTATAAATTAAGTCTCCAGAAGATATATATGGAGGTTTAGAATAGATGGAAAAAAGAGGTCAAGTAACTACTTTTGTCTTAATAGGGATATTATTCATAGTTATCATAATCGGAGTGGTAATAACCAAAACAAACGTCCTTGATAGATTAAAAAGTTCGACTACAGAATCAGCGGTTTTGAGTCCACAAGTAGTTCCTATAAGGAACTATATACAAGACTGTTTAGACGATGTTTCTGTAACCGGATTAAGATTATTAGGTTTACAGGGCGGATTATTAGATCCTCAAAGATATATCGAAACTGAATTTTCTAGAGTTAGTTATGGTTATTATGAGAGAAAAACACTTCCGAGTTTGCGAAGTATTGTGAGAGAATTAAAAACTTTCATAGAACTTTCATTGCCATTATGTTTTGATGAGAACTCATTTCCTGGTTTTAATATCGAACAGGAAAAGGTTAAATCTAATGTTAAGATTGTTGATAATAAGGTAGAAATAGATGCAAAATACCCAATAACAGCAGAAAAAAGTTGGGTGGGATATAAATTAGATGTAGAATATTCTACAACCTTAGATTTTGATTTTAAAAATATTCATAGTACAGCTGAAGAGATTGTGAATGAGATTGTCAAGGCTCCTGATTTTATACATATTAGTTCTTTGGCTGGTAAAGATTACGATGTTACTATTTTAACTTTTGATGAGGAGCAGGTTTATTCAATTACTGATGAGAATGGTTTAGATGATATTCCTTATACATTTAGGTTTGGAGTAAGAATATGAAGAAGTTTCAAATTTTTATAGTTATAACTATGATTTTGTTAGTCGGAAATGTTATTTCTCAAACTACTGAGAGTATTGTGTTGGGGATAGGACAGAATTTAGCCTTAAATGTTATTAGTTCTGCAAATCCTATAATGGGAAGGTTAGTTAGTTTTGCAATTTCTCCTCAAGCCGCGGCAATCGGAGAAGTTAAAGGGTTAATATCTAGAAATACAGAAGTTGGAGCAAATTTAATCGATGCATTAGATAAAGCAGAAGCAGCTACAGATCCTCAAAAGGCACTAAATGAGATACAAGGAGAGATTTTTACTCAAGTTACAAAGAGTTTGGCTGAAGAAGGTAAAATAGAAGAGGCCAGAGCCTTACAAAACGTTCAGCAAACACTTCCATATATTCAGCAATTACTAGAAGTTCAAGGAGATACTTTGGAAGGTGGAAGAGCAGAGATTGATAATCAAGGTAATGTTTTATTTAAGGATAAAGAAGGAAACGAACAAGGTGATATTCCTAAAGGATGGGAAATTACTCAGACAAAGACTAAAGATGGAAGAGATTCAATACAAATTAAAAATATAGATTCTAAAGAAGAAATAAATCTTGGAAATATTAAATTTAAGGGAGACAAGGATAGTTCTTTAGTTGTTTCACAAGAAAAAGATAGAGAAGGCAATATTATACATATTCTAGAAACAGACAATGCGGACTCATTAACCATTGGAAAGAATTCTTATAACTATACAAAGAATGGTAAATTTAAATTAAATCGGGATGGTGAAATAGAGTTTGCTGAATTTGATGCTGCTAAGAAAGCTGAATATGTATTTATGTATAAAAATAAAGAATATAGATTTGATGCCGAGAAGGGAAGCCA
This sequence comes from Nanobdellota archaeon, assembly GCA_038045665.1. Lineage (GTDB taxonomy): Archaea > Nanobdellota > Nanobdellia > SCGC-AAA011-G17 > JACPIM01 > JBBSXW01. The sequence continues at coordinate 4,079 of JBBSXW010000011.1, forward strand.
TGTTTTATTTAATCCAACTGAGAAGGTAATAGAAGCTAAGAATGGGAAGATTATTCTTGATAAACAGGAAATTAGTGGAGACTCTTCTATTATTAGATTAGATGAAAATGGGAATGTTAATGAGATTAGTTTGTCAGATAATGGTATTTATTTTGATAAGATTTCTGGAAAGAAATTAAGCTCAGAGGAAGAATTTAAAGTGTTCTTAGATGGAAGAGACATTTTATCAGAGAAAAATGCTGTTTCTGTCTTAACTGAACTAGATAAAAGCCAATTAAACATTAAAGGTAAAATAAAAGTTACTAATGGTATTAAATATGAAGGCTTAAGTGAAGAAGTTTTTACTAGATATAGGACATGGGATAATGTTTTTGATGTTAATTTTGGAGATGCTTTGATAGATAATGGGAAGCACAAAGTTATTCTTCAGGAAGGAAAAACATTATTGGATACAAAAATAGGATCAAATAATAATCCAGAATCATTTACATTTCGCTATACCCATGATGATACTAAGGATGTTTTTTATGCTCAAATAGATGAAACCAGCGGGAATTTGAATCAGTTTGCTTTTATAGACGGAAAAGAGACTAAAGTAATATCTTACCCTCTAGATGATTATGAGCAGAGGATTAATGAATTGTCTTCACGTTCTGGGTTGGATGCTGAGACCGATTTAAGGGATAAGATAGATGAATTGAATAGAAATATTGTTGCCGGAAAAGAGCGTGGAGAAGCTGTTTCTGATCTAATAAAGGATCGAGATGCTCTTGCTTATGTGCTTGTCAATAATGATGTACAAAAAGCAATTAATGATAAAGATTATTCTCTTGCTAGATCTAAACTTAAGAATTTTATTAAAGAAGTAAATGATCCAGAAATAAAAGCAAATGTAAAATTGTCTCTTGGAGAATTATACGTTGCAGAATCTAAATTAGATAATGATGAAATCGCAAGAAAATTAATTGATAGTCATTTAAGAGAAGGCAACGCAATTAAATACTTTAATATTAATGGCATAGGGGTAGATGGAGATAATATCCAACTCATAAAAGAAGCTAGTAGATTTTCAGATACTTTTACAAGTGGAGAGATTATCGGAGAAGAAGATAATTTTGTAATTGTTAAAAGTATCCTGGGTGATGAGTATAAAATTAAAAAAGAAGTGGCTCTTAGTGAAAGATTTGGATTTGATAGAGATGAACAAATAAGACAATGGAGAAAATTCAATAAAGAAGAAGCAGTTAAGATATATAATTCTATAATTGAAGATAATTTTGTTCGAGAAGGGTCATTGTATGATGATTCTCAAGCTAGTCTTGCTTTGGGTCAATTAGCTTTGGAAGAGGGCAATCTTGATACTGCTTCTTGGGCTTATAATCGTATTAGAGGAAATGAAAATCTTGATCCTAAAACAAGAGCAGCAGCAGAACTTGGATTTGCAATGACAAATTTAGAACGCTCTAGTGATCCAGATAAATCATTTCTACTTGAAGACTCATTAAAAAATGTTGCTCAGGCTTTAAAATACGATCCTAACAATAGAGACATATTGCAATTTCGTAATAATTTACAGGAGTCTATACTCAAGGTTGTCAGTAAAGGACTTTCAGAGGAGTCATCTGAATTATCTAATGTATTACTTGAAAAGGTTGGTGATTCTGGATTTTTTACAACAAGCATTTTTGATTCTGCAATTTATGCCGGAGATGATTTAAGAATAATTTACGAAGATAAACAATATATCTTAGATCAACAGCAACAAGGTATTCTTGCTTTAAGAAAAATATTGGATAAAGGTTACTCTTTACAGGATTATGTTAATTTAGATGTTTCAGGAAGAAAGGAGTTATTAGCAGATGTATTGGGCTTAGATAAGAAGCATAGAGCTGTAGATAACTTTTTCTTTGGCACTTCTGAAGCTTTAAGAAACCCTGATGTTGCGAATTTAATAAACCATGGTCAAAATGGCGAGTTTAAATTTAAAACAGGAGAAGGTTACATAAATAAAGAGGGATTAGAGTCAACTTGGAAAGATACTGTCTTAAAAGGATTTAATATTAAGAACGTTGCTCTTTTTGCAGGACCTGCTGCTACTGTTAAAGGTGTTAGCTTAGTCGGATGGGCTGGAAAAGGTTTGGGTGTAAGTGGAGCACGAACCTTAGGATCTTTTAAAATATTAGAAAAAGCTTATAATATCGCTCCTAAAACTACTAGAACACTCGGTTTTTTAGGTGCTGAAGCTGCTGAAACCGGAGCAGGATTTATTTCAGAAGCTTTTGTTCCTGGGTCAGGATTTTATGTCGAGGCATTAACTGGACATGCAGGTGTTTTTGATGTAGTTGAAAGGGCTGTTGCGCGAGCTACTAGAAGTGGATTAAATATTGCTAAACCACAAATTGGAAGAATATTTGTAACCAAGGATAATGAAGTAATTCAAGCTTTATCTTTTTCCAGTCGTGAACATATGACGAATTTTTTAGCTAATGTTGAAAATATAAAAAGATTGGATGAAGATTTGTTTGAAGTTGATGGTAGGAAGTTTGTTGGTTTGATCGAGAATGAAATACACACTACAATACCTATAGGTGTATTGAGGGAAGGGGGTATTAGTACATTAGACGTTACTAGAAGCATAGAATTAGATGATATTCATGACAATTTGAAGAACATGATGGAAAATTTTCATGCAGCCACGCCATCTACTATAACTTCAGCACTTACCGGTGATGCTGAAGATATTGAGAATCTTATTAGGAACTCATTTAATGCGGGATGGTTAGATAGATTATCTGAAAGACTAAAAACCGTGAAGTATAAAACAGAAGATACATTTCAATCTGGTATTTCGCCAGAAGATGCAGAAAGGGCGATTCAGAGAGGAGAAATATTATATCACCAGACTATATTAGATACTGAAATTGGACGTAAAGTTGGGGTTCATCATAGCGCTACACATAGTTATGGAGATACAGTAAAGCAATCTAAGTTGATATCCGTTGTTGCAATAACAGAGCAGGAGGTAGTTAATATTGATAGAATGACTCGTTTATCTCACTGGCTAGACGATTTTACTGATCCATTAAAACCGCCAGTAACTTATGAAGCTATGTATGAAAGTCGTCAAGAATTTAATGATCTCGTAAAAAGTTTAGGTGAACCAAATGTAGCAGTATCAGAGATGGTTTCCCTTTCTGGCTCTGAACAAGGAAGAAAAGGAATCCAAAGAGGCATACATAGGATGATTTATGGATCGCTAATCCAAAATGCTCCCGATGCAGGAATACAAAAAAAATTGATGGATGAGTTTTTAGAAATTTCTGTTGAGGATCTTGACCCTAACTTTGCTATGGAGATTAGAGACACTATTAGACCAATGGTTTTTGCTCAGACTAACAAGGTAGTATTTGATAATATGATGGCTATTGAACCTGACTATGATCCAGATCTATCTAGGGCTCTAGATATGTGGTACGCCCCTTCTTTATATTACCATGATATTGGTCCAGAAAGAATAGCTGGTGAAACAATTTTCCATGTTGAACCGCCAACAGAGGAAGAATTTGTAGAGATGATTGACTTGGCGGAGAAATGGTTAAAAGTCCTTCCAGATCATAGAAGAAATCTTAGATTAAAACAAATGGAAACTTCCATTAGAGTATTTGAAGAGGTTTTGCCTAAGTCTGTTTTTAAAAAATATAAAGAATCGATAGAAAGCCTTACTGGAAAAAGGCCACCTAAACTAATTATGGTGACAGAATAACAATAATTAGTATTTCGCTTTATATCCATCAAATTTGATATTGCTTTTTACAATGGCATATTTAAGGTTTTAAAGGTAAACAAATTATAATGAAAAACTGTCCAAACTGCAATTATGAACTTGTACTACTTTCTAATAGACAGAAGTATAAATGTGCCTTATGTTCTAAACTTTATTCTAGAAAATACATAGAAAATAGAGAATTCAGAATCTGGAATAAGAAACAACGAGAATTAGATATTCAAAATTTAAAAGCTTCTATCAAACCTAAGCCAAGATTCAGGGGTGAGTCTGCTAGAAGATGGCAAGAGAAGAATAAGGATAGGATTAACATATTAGCAAGCAAGTGGAGAGATGCCAATAGAGATCGCTATACTGACCAAAAAAGAGAATATTACAACAGAAATTTAGAACATGTTAATTCTAAACAAAGAGAAAATTATGCTAAAAATAGAGAGAAAATAACAGTTAGGAAAGAACGATGGAGTGAAAAAAATCCCTATAGTTACAAATTAAAGAAAAGATTGGCAGATCTGAGATATCAACAGAAATTGCTTGCACTAAAGATAATAAAAAACAATGAGCTTAAGCCATCTCCTACTCATTCTGAAGAAGTTTTGCCCACTTTTCTACATTCCTATCTACTGACACTTTAGTAAAGCTTAAAAACAAATTTTTGTTCTTTTACTCTAGCGAGGTAGAACAGAGTTGCTTCTAATCTTAAGAGCAATGTTCAACTAGGAGTGTTCGTTGGGCTCATAACCCAAAGGTCGCTGGTTCAAATCCAGCCCTCGCTACTCTTAAAAGTCCAATTTGACTACTTCAACATACCAATTAGCTGAGTCTTTAAATTTTTCAGTTTTGGCTTTATTTTATTTACTAGTTCTGTATAAGTTAATTCTTTGTTTTTTAAATTCCTGATTATAAGCTTTTTGATTATTGTGTATTTTTCCTTATCAATATCTATTCCTTTTTTCTTTGGATGTAAAGTTAGTATTTTATTCATTATTCACCTAAAACTTTTACTAGAATTCTTTTATTTCTCTGACCGTCAAATTCTGCGTAAAAAATAGATTCCCAGGGTCCTAGGTCTAGAGCGCCTTTGGTTATTGCCATAACAACCTGGTGGCTCATTAATTGACGCCAAATATGCGCATATGCATTGTCTTCTCCTGTTAGGTTATGCTGATAATTTCCTTCTTGAGGTGCTAGTTTATTTAGGAATTTTATATAATCATTGTGCAATCCGGATTCATTGTCGTTTACTATGACTGCTGCTGTGATGTGCATGGGGTTAATTAAGACCAAGCCTTCTTTAATCCCAGATTTTTTAATAATGGAATTCATTTGTGGCGTAATGTGCAATAATTCTATCCTGTTTTTTGTGTTAACTGTTATGTATTCTGTATATGTTTTCATGTTCTACCCGCTATGCAGCTTGCGCATAAACTTCTTTTTGGGCTAAAACATCTATCACAAACTAATGAACCGCAGTTTAAACAAGCGTTTTCTGCAATATTTTTCCTGCAGATTATACAGATTTTTATATGCTCTACCATTTTGGTTAGTTAAAGCGTTTTAGTATAAAAAGTTAACTCTTAAATTTTCAAATAAAAAACCATATAACGCAATATAGAAATGTTTAAATTCAGAATATAGGTGATTGTATCTCCTGGTATTAGAGGCGAATGTTGCACTTCTAATAGATTTATTAAAAAAAGGTGAACTGACGTGTTTAGGAATAATGTTTGGTATAAAAGATTCGGGTGGAAACGCAATCCATTTTCTATTAAGATTAATGACTCTGTTTTTGTTGGGCTGACTGAGGAAAGAAGGATTTTAGCGAATTTAGTTGAGGGCGGAAATATCTGCATGATAATCGGTGATAATGGGGTTGGAAAAAGCTCTTTATTGAAATGGCTTGAGAAAAGAGTAAGGAAACATTATTTTGTTTATTTAAGTGCAGAGTGGGTGAAAAACAATTTTGATTTGAATGGTTTTATTGACAAACAAAAGTCTTTTTTTGGGAATTATCCAAAGAATATTGTTTTATTAGTTGATGAATCCCAGAAATTAGAAAATTGGTTTAGAATAGAAATTCAGGCATTATGGGAAAAAAACATTGTGAAGGGTATAGTTTTTTCGCATGACGGGGAAGGGCAGTATGAAAACCTGCCCAACCAGCTGAAATCCAGAATCAGCAACAGAATAATCAGGATTAATAGGCTCAAGAAAGAAGACGCTTATGAATTAATAAGGCTTAGGTGCGGAGGAAAGAATCCTTTTGATGAATATGCAATGGATGAGGTTATTAAGAGATCTAATGGAAATCCCAGGAAAATATTAGAGAATTGCGAAAGAGTTTGCATTTCTACTGACAAGGACAAGATAAGCAAGTATGAAGCAGCCAGAATATTGGATAATGTGCCTGATTTAAGCCTGAAAATTAAAAAATCTTAATTCTTAAAGAACTCTTTCACCCTCGTCAGGTTTATATATAATTTAATAGCCTATTTTGCTATGGCACAGGATGTATTAATTTATTATACAAAGGTTTTCCCTAAGCTTAAAAGATTTTTAAAAAACAGGGAGATTGCCACAATTACCAAGCTAAAAGATATGGAGATAGTAAAAAGAGGCTCTAACCATGAACCGTTATTTGTAGATGAATTAATTAATAATGCGGATAAGAGGTTTTTTGACTTAAGAAAGGGGAATGCGCATTTAAAAGACGTTGAGAAAAAATTATCTAAAAAACAAGTTAAGATCTGGCAGTATTTTGTTCCCAGGAAATTAATTGAGCTGCATTATGCAGTGAATCATGAGCATCCAAATAAGCCATTGGATAGGATTTTTTTTGATATTGACAGAATGGATATACCCGCTGAGAAAGCGCAGCTTGTAGCTTTAAAATTAATTGAGGTTATTAAAAAGGATAGGGATTTTACTTTAAGTTATAAGATATTTCCTATGTGGACTGGGAATTCCTTTCACGTGTACTTGCTGTTAAACAAGAAGGTTCCTCACTCATACTACGAGAAAAATTTTCATGTTGAAATGGACGAGCCAAAGAAGTCTTTTACCGGCAGGTGGGCCTTGAAGGTGGACAAGGAATTAAAAAACGTAAAAGTAATTGCAGGGCACCAGAAGAGAAAGGGCTATGTTAATATAGATCCCTCGCAATCTCCTTCTGGGAAGATAGCAAGAAGCCCGTTTTCTTTGTACGTTAAGAGCTATTCTGCGGTTAAAGGAGTAGCGATTCCGCTTACGGCTGATGAATTAAGCGAACCAAATCTAGTGTCAGGCTTGCGCGGTTATACTATAGAAAAGGTTATTAAAAACCTGAATATTTTAGCTAAGAAATTACCATGACAGCTATAAAAATCAATACCATTAAGATTACTAACTTTAAGCCAAAGGAATTAGTCGCTGAGTTTGAGATAGCTTATATGAAGGATAGCGAAAAGCTATCTTTCAAGAAAGAGTATTTATTGAAAAACCCTGAGGGCTTATTGAATAGGGTGTTTTTGGATATAAAATCAAGGGATAAGATAATTGTAGATGATCCTAGATTAGATCCTGTTGAAAAACTGAATATATATTCTCCTATCATAATTAAAGATGAAGATAAGGTTGAGGAGAAAGTTTACCGCTTTATCAGGGTATTGTGCGAGAAAGCTATTTCACTTAAAAATACCAGGAATGCACAGACGCATATGAAACTATTTGACGAATTTAAGACTGCTTCTTTGAGTTTGGAGTAATATACTTAAAATCCAAAAGAAAAAAAATTTAAACCATATAATTAAATTGGTGTTTATGATTTGTTTAGCTCTTGAAGGAACTGCCCATACAGCAGGTGTTTCAATAGTAACTAGCAAGAGAAATATTCTTGCTGATTTGAGGGATATGTATACAAAGGAGAAAGGTGGGATAATACCTGCAGAAGCTGCCCAGCATCATAAAAATATTTTTTCTGAATTGATAAGAAAAGCTATAGAAGAAGCAAAGGTTAAGAAAATTGATTTGGTTGCCTATTCAAAATCCCCAGGATTGCCGCCCTGCCTGAAAGAAACTTTAAATGCGGCTAAAGATATTGCAAAAGATTTAAACGCGCCTTTAATTGGCGTAAATCACTGCATCAGCCATTTGTCTTCTGCACATTTTTTTACAAAAGTTAGAGATCCTATTTACATATTTGTTTCAGGAGCAAATACGCAGATAATTGCCTTGGAAGGCGGAAGATTCAGGATATTTGGCGAAACCTTGGATTCTGGGTTGGGAAATGCGTTGGATAAATTCGGGAGAGAAATTGGCTTAGGATTTCCTGCAGGGCCCAAGATTGAGGAACTGGCCAAGCAAGGGAGGTATATAGAACTGCCTTATAGCGTGAAAGGAATGGACCTGTCTTTTTCCGGAATTGTAACTGCTACTATTAATTTATATAAAAAAGGCGCTAAGAAAGAGGACTTGTGCTTTTCAATGCAAGAAACTTTATTTGCTATGCTGACGGAAGTTACAGAGAGGGCTTTAGCATACACAAGAAAACAGGAAGCAGTAATAATTGGCGGTGTGGCTGCTAATAAAAGATTATCCGAAATGCTAAGCATTATGTGCAATGAAAGAGAGTGCAAGTTTTATGTTGTTCCTTTGGAGTACAGCGGTGATCAAGCGACTATGATTGGAATGCAGGGCATTTTGGAATATCGGGCTGGGAATAAAAGTGAAAATCCTGATATAGATCCTTATGAGAGAATTGATGAGATAAAGGTTAATTGGAAGTATTAATAAAATCCTGCTGGTGATGATTGGCCTCTGAAGAAAGTTTGTTCATTTAAGTTATTGTCAGATTCAGTAATTCTAAAATAAGTGTTAATAACTCCTTTGCCACCGTTGCAATCATTAATTGTATAACCCCCATCACATACTTGGAAAGAGTATGGGTTTGGAGAAAACGATATCGTGGAGATCTTTATTTCTATATCGCAGTTGCATTTTGGTCCTGATGTTGTACAGATTTTATCTTCATCCAATATTAAATGCCTGTTGTCACAAATTCCGCCGGCGGTGCCAGGATGACCAAAACCCCCAGCCATTCTTCTCCCGCTAGGTATTTCTACTATTTTATAGCCTTCTTTGATATAGGTGCCTGGGTATATTTGGACATAGAGAGTTTCTCCCTGATTTAATTCTGGTATGCCGTCTAATCCTAATTTTCCGCTGACTATTGAAACCATTGTTTTTTCTCTTTGATCATATCTAAAACCGTAGACATCTCCAGTATCTGTTGTTCTGAAAGCTGAGCCTGTAAAATCGCCCAAGTAAGAGAATAAAAAGATCCCTAAAAATAACATTAAAGCTATTCCC
>JBBSXW010000012.1:0-1244 GCA_038045665.1 Nanobdellota archaeon
ACATCATCTTCAGTAAGATTTTTATTCGTGGCCTCTACAATTATATCTTCAATTGGTATTGCCTTCTTGCCCAAACTTTTCTCTAAACCAATTATTATATCTTTCACTACCATAATCTTATTTCTCTGAGAAGCAGTAATGCCAGTGCCTATCCTATCTATATCGATCTGTCCGGTTTCAGGATCAATACCAACCTGCTGCAAACAGTATTTCAATACCTTTATAGCCCTTCTTGCATCCGCCCTATTGGCCTTATTGCTTAACCGAACTCTCGCGCTAGCTTCAGCTAACCTTACTAGCGACTCTAGCTGGCGTGCACTAATCGGAATTGGTCTAATAGCTTGCTCCTCTCCAAAGCTACCCGTATTTCTCAGTGTAACATAAAAGTTTTTTATTTCTTCCATTGCGCTGCTGTCCAAACTAGGTAAAACCTTTTGCCTAACATAAGAGATATATTTTTTAAGCAAATCTCTTGGCACCTCGGGTTCCCCAGCATTCGGATTAACTTGCAAGTTTAGCACATGTGTAGCTATTTTAGTATCCATATCCCTGCTGGGCATATCTCTGATAGGGAAAATCAAATCAAATCTATTAATCAAAGAAGGGGGCATATCTATCTGCCCAGCAATAGGTTTATACGGATCAAATCTTCCAAATTTAGGATTCGCAGCAGCCAACACAGTAGTCTCTGCCTTTAAAGTCGCCTGCACGTTAGCCTTAGCTATACTAACCTGTTGTTGTGCCATTGCCTCATGAAGTGCTGCAGTATCTTCAGGATCAATCTTATCAAGCTCATCCAAAACAGCAAAACCTTTATTTGCTAACACTAATGCCCCAGCCTCCAAAGCCCATCCACGCAAAAAATCATCTTTAACTACAGTAGCAGTCAATCCAGCCGCACTAGCCCCTTTACCAGCTATATATCTAGCTTTTGGTGCAGAATAAGCAATATATGTCAAGAATGTAGATTTGGCAGCTCCAGGATCTCCAACAAGCAAAACATGAATATCTCCCTTAACTTTAGTTCCATCCATTCTTGTTTTTTTAACTCCACCCATCAACATTAACACTAAAGCTTCCTTTATTTCTTCGTGGCCATAAATACTTGGAGCAATGCTGTTAATCAATTTAGAATAAACCTTTGGGTCTTTTGCCAGTTTAATTATCCTTTCCTCATCCTCTTTACTTATCTCCATATCTTCAAAAGTTTCTTCGACAGGCTCAATAAAGTTTACCTCCATGAT
>JBBSXW010000012.1:1344-7356 GCA_038045665.1 Nanobdellota archaeon
TCCTTAAACTTATCAATATAGTCTGCTATTTCCATATCACTCAAACAAAATAATCTCCTACATCACATATAAAAATATAGCTACCACTATTAAAATAAGTTACTTTTATAAAAAAGATTAGCTTCTCAAATATAGAATAAGGAATCTATTTCTTTCTAAGCTTCTCAAGCTTTTTTACTAAAAGATCAACCGCCTCTTTAAGCTTATTTTCGCTCCTTGTTCCTGTACAAACAATCTTACCATTGCTAAAAAGCAAAAAAGTAGCCCTGGTGCCATCTAGTTTGTAAACCAATCCAGGAAACTGCTCTGGTTCATATTCAGTATTTTCCAGTTGCATTGCTAGGGAATTCAAATTGAGATCCATGCCTATATCGCCAGAAGCGACCATATTCTGCACCACAATCTTTGGTTGAACTTTGATCTTTATCTTTACCTTGGCAAGATGCTTTATTATCGCAGCTACAGCCAATTTAACTTTAGATAAACTCTTAGCTCCAGTGCAAACAATCTTCCCGGAACTAAAGATTAAAGCGCTTGTTTTGGGTTCTTTAATCCTCATTACCAACCCTGGAAATTGTTCTGGATTATACTCAGTATTTGGTAGTGCCTCAGCCAATTTTATTAAAGGAATATCATGCTCTAAAGAAGCAGAAACAACTATATTTTGTATTTTAATTTCTTTTTTTGTCATCAAAAATCCCCCTAAAATGTCTTATTGAATATAGAAATAGAAAAATATATAAACCTATTTATAAAGCGGCTTCCCGACCAAAAGCCACTTAAAAAAGTTCGCAATTCTTTCCAAAAAAGTTAAATTTGATTTTTCAGGACTTTCAATTATTATCTCTTCTGCTATAATCACCTCTTCGCGCCTTGCAACACAACTCCCATCTGCTATACACTCCAAACCATCAGGACAACCACACAAGCTACACACTTCTTTAACTATGCCTTGAAAGCAATAAAGCGGTTTGTTGCTTGTACATGCACCATAAGTAGTACCATCAGCACATCTTCTTACTAAACAACTCCCATCAGGCTGGCATATTCCATCACTTTCACAACCACATTTCTGACACTTGTTTACTAATACACCATTATCGCAATATCCCGGCTTCGTAATAGAACATTCAAAATATTCAGTGCCATCATTACAAACCTTCTCTTGAATATTCAAAAAAAACCTATTAGCAGAGCTTAATTTACTATCAAACTCATTCACTACCTGAACCCTCCACCAATATTCGCCACCAATACCTATGTTAGTTTTAAAAGACATTCCATCAACTCTATAATTAATGGGCGAAAAAAAATTCCTATCGTCATCTATCTGGAGAATAGAATATTGAAGATCGTCGCCATCCGCGTCAAAGTAGCTCCATGTAAAAGTAACAGGATTATTAACTACATGCCCATCTCCTGGTTTTAATGGCGTCACACTGGGTACAGTATTCGCAATAACAACAGGCAAAAATAAAATAAATACTACGAACAAAAAGCAGTTTTTCATACTAAACAAAAATCTCTTTAATTTATTTAAAGCTTTTGGAAACTTATTTCAAAGACCTTACCTTTTATTTTCTCAATACTGGCCACTTTATGCTTCCTATTCTTAAAAGTCAAAAATTTTGCTCCAACCTTCTTCTTAATCTCGTACTCAAACTCGCTTAAATCGAAATCAGAATTAATATTCAAAGTTATCTTATCCCTTACATTCAGTCCTTGTTTTTTCCTTAAAGCCTGTATTCTTCTCAAAACTTCTCTCAAAAAACCTTCCTTTTCTAGTTCCTTGGTTATATTAATGTCCAATTTCACCAAGAAGTCTCCGCGGGCAATTTTTAATTCCTTAACATTTACCTGTTTCTTTATAATCTCTTCAAACTCCTTAAGCATTTTTTTATCTAAAACATTAATTTCTAGTTTTGGCAAAGGCCACCTCACGCCAAAGCCTGCTTTTTCTCTTTGGGCCAAAGCTTCTTGCACAACTTTGTTCATCCATTCAAATTTTTCTTCTAATTTTTTATCAATCAATTTATTATTATACTTTGGCCATTCAAATAAGTGCACGCTTAATTTCTTCAGCTTAAATTTAGTTTTTAATTCCTGGTATATTTTTTCAGTTATAAACGGAGCAATCGGTGCCAATACTTTAATAACATTATTCAGAACTTCAAAAACTATCAACAAAACAGTGTTTCGATCATCTTCCATTTTCTGCCTGGTCATTTGCACATATTCTCTGCTCAAGCTCAAGAATAATTTCTCCGCCATTAAAGGAATTTCATTGAGCCTATATTCATCAAAGGCTTCTGTCGCTTCTTTTATTGAAGTATTTAACTTAGACAAAATATATCTCTCTTCCAAATCAATTCTTTTCCTTTTTTTTAATAAGCTCCCATCAGCATAATTTATCAAATAGTTGGTCAAATTCCAGAGAACACCTAAGTTGGCAAACTTTACTTTTACGTCATTCTCATTATAGTTCAGATCCATTGCAGGATTGGCTCCGCCTATAAAATAATATCTAAAGGTATCTGCTCCGTATTTCTCTATTACTTCATCAGGGTAGACTGCATTTCCCAAAGACTTTGAAAACTTTCTCCCCGATGCGTCTTGAACAAACCCGTGCATATAAACTGCCTTAAAGCTGGGTTTTTTCATCGAAACCATACTAGCAACCATCAGCAAATTAAACCAGCCCCTGATCTGATCTTTTCCCTCCAATATAAAATCTGCTGGAAAAAGTTTTTCAAATTTCTTTTTATCCCGAGGAAAATCTAAACAATTCCAACTTACAGTGCCAGCATCAACCCAAACATCCAAGATATCCGGGATCCTTCTATAAATCCTATTGCCAGGTTTAATCTCAACTTCATCTATCCATGGCTTATGTAGGTTCTTAACTTTTTTACCACTTAGCTTTTCTAATTCCTTGATTGAACCTATCACTAAATAATCTTTTTCATCTTTAACATTTCTCCATATGGGAACAGGAGTTCCCCAGAATCTCTGCTTGGTTATAGAATTATCCCTCAGGTTCTCTAACCAAGCATTAAAAGCATTATAAGCAGACATCGGCACCCACTTAACTTTATTATTTTCCTTTATCATTTCTTTCTTCAAATCTTCTACTTTGAAAAACCATTGTTTTGTTGCTCTGAAAATAACTGGTTTTTGACTTCTTTGACCAAAGGGATACTCATGCTCCACCTCAGTAATTTTAATAAGAACTCCAGCTTCTTCCAAATCAGTTATAAAGCTATCATTGTCCTCTCTAGCATGTCTTCCAGAAAACTTCCCCATATCGCTAGGATAATGGCCATCTTCAGTCAGATTATTCCAAGGCGGAATACCATTTCTATGTCCTACCTCATAGTCTTCAGGCCCGCAACCAGGAGCCATATGTACTAAACCAGAGCCGGCATCCAAACTAACATACTCAGAACTCAAAACAATCGTATGCACTTTTCTTGACTCTTTTTTTAATCTATCATAGTGTTGTTTCAACTCAGCATAGAAAGGATGTTCATATTCAAGTCCTTCCAATTTGTTTCCCTTGAAAGTTTCCAAAATTGTATATTTTTTATCCGCCACAGCCTGAATCACTGGGCTCGCAAGAGCAGCAGCAAGTATCCACACTTCACCATCGACCTTCGCCCTAGCATAATCTAGTTCTGGATTAGCCATAACCCCGAGATTATACGCAAGTGTCCAAGGAGTAGTGCTCCAGAGTATCAGATACTCGTTCTCTTTATTCTTCACTTTAAATTTCCAGAATATGCTCTTATCAACCACAGACTTGTATTCTAATTCATGTTTGGCCAGCGCGGATTGATGAAAATAATCCCAAGGAACACTTCTAAATCCTTCATACAGTCTGCCATTCTTGTGCGCTTTCTTGACTAACCACCATACGCCATCTATAAACTCCTCAGTAATAGACTGGTAAGCATTCTCGAAATCCATCCATACCCCGAGCCTCTTAAAATCTTCATTCATCAATTTAAGATTCCCAACGGAAAGTTTCTCGCATTCATTAACAAACTTAGCCACGCCAAATTTCTCGATATCTTCCTTAAAAGACAATTTTAATTTTGCTTGAACTTTATGTTCAATAGGCAACCCCTGCATATCATAGCCTGCTCTATCCCAAACATCAAAGCCCCGCATTCTTTTATATCTTAAAACCATATCCTTCAATGCCTTGTTCCAAGCGGTTCCCAAATGAACCCTTCCAGAAGTATAAGGTGGTCCGTCTAAGAAATAGTATTTTTTCTTGCCAGTATTCTTTTTTCTAACCTTCTCATAAATTTTAGCCTTTTTCCAAAATTCCAGTGTTTTTTCCTCCACTTTCTTAAAATCATAAACCATATTCTTTCACTTTGACAGCAATATATTTAAGACTTATCATAAGTTCAAGACCCAGAAAATCGGGCCTCTCCTAAATAATAATACAAATAAAAATTCTTTCTGCCCTAGACAGGTTCAGAGCCATCATCTTTCAAATCAAGATAGAGCACGTTTATAAAGTTTATCTCATCCTGGGTGCATATGCCTCGAATAAAATTCCAACTAAGAGAATATCAAAAAAACATAGTAGAAACAGCTAAAAATAAGAATATGCTTTGCATACTACCTACAGGACTCGGAAAAACCAAATGCGCAATAGCTCTAGCCGTTGAAAGATTAAACAAATTTCCTGAATCCCAGGTTTTAATGTGCTCTCCAACCAAACCTCTTTCCAATCAAATTAAAAACGAGTTTGCAGAATCGACAAACTTAGAAGTCTCAGAAATAATTTTACTTACAGGAATGATTTCTCCGCAAAAAAGGGTTGATTTATACAAAAAGTCCAAAATAGTTGTAGCAACGCCTCAGACCATTGCAAAAGATTTAGAAAATAACAGAATAAGTCTAGAAAATTTCTCTTTGCTCGTTTTAGATGAAGCGCATAGAAGTAGAATGAAATTTGCAAATACTTTAGTAGCAAAAACTTATATGCAACAATCTCAATATCCTAGAATTCTTGCATTAACCGCTTCTCCTGGATCAACTAAAGAAAAAATAAACGAGATTAAAGAAAATCTTTTTATCGAAACCATTGAAATAAGATCTGCTGAAGACCTAGATGTAAAAAACTACATACAAAAAAAGGACTTGCAATTTATAGAAGTAGAACTCCCAAAAGAATTTCTAGAAATTCATGCGCTACTTTCAGAAGTATACAAAAAAAGGTTAAAACAACTTAAAGGCTTTGGGTTAACTAAACCCATTTCAATAATCAACAAAAAGGATCTTCTCTCATTTCAAAACTACTTGTTCCTAGAAGCAAAAAGGGGGAATAAAGCTTCCTACTACGGCGTATCATTAACCTCAGGAGCCATAAAATTAACTCACGCATTGGAATTATTAGAAACGCAAGGTTTGAAATCATTCTCAAAATTTATGGAAAAATTGCAAAATGAAACATCCAAAGCTTCTATATCTATCAATAAAGAACCGCAGATAAAAAAAGCAAGGGAACTTTTAGAAAAACTAAAAGAAAATAATCTTGACCATCCTAAGTTAAATAAATTAATAGAAATCATTAAAGAAGAATTAAAAAATAATCTCAATTTAAAAATTATCATTTTCGCTAATTTCAGAGATACGGTAAAAAATATTGTCAATGAACTAAAAAAAATTCCAGATGCTTCACCAATAGAGCTCATAGGACAAAAAGAAGGTGTCACTCAAAAACAACAACTAGAAACAATTAAATTATTCGAAGAAGGAAAATATAATATTATCTGTTGCACTAG
This sequence comes from Nanobdellota archaeon, assembly GCA_038045665.1. GTDB lineage: Archaea > Nanobdellota > Nanobdellia > SCGC-AAA011-G17 > JACPIM01 > JBBSXW01. The sequence goes on from JBBSXW010000012.1 coordinate 7,146, forward strand.
CATAGGTGAGGAAGGAATTTCGCTCGGACAGTTAAATATCGCAATCTTTTTCGATCAGGCACCTAGTGGGATCAGGCGTATTCAAAGAACAGGTCGTGTAGGAAGATTAAAAGCTGGTAAAATAATCCATCTGATTACAAAAAACACTCGCGATCAAGCATACTACTGGAAATCGCATAGAGACGTAAAAAAAATGAAAAATATTATTTCT
>JBBSXW010000013.1:0-6901 GCA_038045665.1 Nanobdellota archaeon
CAAAGCAAACTTTAAATACATCCTAATTGTATTTTTAGTCATGTCTCTAAAAGTTATTTTTGGCATTGTCCAGATAGTAATTTCAATAATCTTAATCATTGCTATGGTCTTTGGAATTACTTTAGTTAGATCTTCAATAAAAGACAACATCAATCTCGGCTACTCAAGACTACCGTCCGATTTAAAGTCCGGTCTTAACCTAAATATTATTGAAAGGGTATTGACCGCATCTAGCATATTAGTTGGGTTGGCAGGAATCTTATTTTTATTGCAAGGGATAATAAATTTAAAAAAAGATCATTCCTCAACAATATCTGAAAAATCATCCACAAAAGAAAACAAAAAAGAAATAAAAACAGAAGAAAATATCCCTGATGAATATTAAGCTACTCTAAATTCATCTCGCTCCATCAAATGCAAAGCAACATCCGCTGGGCTATGGTCATATTCACTAGGATATTCTGCTTCTCTTCCTGCAATGCCGTCGTAATATAGTTTTCGTTTGTTTCCTTCTTTAACAAGCACGCCAACAATTTCGCGAGGTACCAAATGACCGATCCTAGCTTCAGACATAACAATACATTCTAATTTTTCTCCTTCATTAAGGCTTCTGTCAAAATTAGGATTATGCGGCACCGGCAATAGCGCTTCAAAAGGAATGTTCTCCACTAAAACCTGATACGTTCCTCCTTCACAATTTCTTATTATCCCTGTTAATTCTTGTGCAACATATGAACTCATTTTGCCCTCCCAAACAGATAATCAGACTCGGCGACCTCTACGTTGGTGTTTTTTTCTGCAACCATCAGTCGGTGTAGCAGTAACATCTTCAATTACACCAATTCTTAATCCCATTCTTGATAGTGCTCTGATTGCAGCCTGCGCTCCAGGTCCAGGATTGTTAGGTCCATTATGTCCTCCAGGAGCTCTTATTTTAATATGAATGGCATTTACTCCCTTTTCAATTGCTGATTCAGCTGCTATTTTAGCTGCGTTGCTTGCTGCAGTAGGAGAGCTTTCTAGTCTATGCGCCTTTACAACCATTCCGCCAGAAGCTTTTCCCAATGTCTCCGATCCAGTCACATCCGTAATGTGGATTATAGTGTTGTTATAACTGGCATAAATATGGGCTACACCCCATCTTAATTGTCTAGCTTGATTTTCCATCTTATACAAAAATAAAATTTTTCATTTATAAAGATATTTATCAAACATTGCAAATAGCAATATTTATATAATTGTCTATTCGAACCTAAAAAAATGGGTAAAAAAAGCAGAGGCCTTGGTTCAGGCAAAAAACTAAGGAAAAGAAGGGAAAAATTCAGATGGAATAATAAAAATTTTGTTAAAAAGGCCCTAGGTTTAAAAAAGAAAGCCGATCCTTTAGAGGGCAGCGGCCAGGCAAAAGGAATCGTCTTAGAAAAGAGGCAGATCGAAGCCAAGCAACCGAATTCCGCTATGCGAAAAGCCGTGCGTGTTCAGCTAAGTAAAAATGGAAGAAAAATAACAGCATTCGTTCCTGGCTATAACGCAATTAAAAAAATAGATGAGCATGACGAAGTTATCGTCGAGTGTATAGGCGGCGCAAGAGGAAAAAGTAAGGGCGACATTCCAGGAACAAGGTGGCAAGTCGTAAAGGTTAATGATCAAAGTCTAAATGCTTTAGTTAGGGGCAAGATAGAGAAAGGTAGAAGATGATTAAAAGATTAGATGGCACACAAGATATACAACCCTGGATGCTGAATGAATTGACCCTTAATGATGAAATAAGAATTTTTCTAAGACAAGATTTACCTGATGATGAATATAAAAACGCAAGATTAGAAGATGGGCTATGGGGAGAATTTATTAAACGTTATCAAGAAGATACTGGAAGGGAAATCAGGAGCACTATAAGTAAGGATCGTAGGGAAGATGGTATTTTTTAATGCAACTATAAATTCTGAAGATATAAGTAAGCCAGGAATAGTTTTAGAAATTTACGCAATGTTAAATAGATATTTCACAGATAGAGAATCAATTCTAGGAGTTCATGCTAATATTGAGTGGAGAAGGTTACTTGAAGTACGTGGTGATGTTTTTTTTGTTAGTCCAAAACAGTACTTAGGACCATACGTTGCTTTTTTACAAACTGATCCAAATAGAGAAGCCCCGACCAGCCTTAAAATGTCATTAACATTTCCTCCATATGCTGATAGGGAAGCAAACGCCAGAGAAAGAAAACTTATAGCAGATATAAACCAACATGTAAAGAATTTATTAAAGCAAAAAGGGCTTGAAGAAATAGCTATTGGTTAAAATGGAAATAAAATTATTTAATAAATGGGAAACCAACCACATAACTATCCAGGACCAAGGATTGGTTAATTATATCAACCTAGAGCCCATCATAGTTCCAAAAACTGGGGGTAGAAACGTTAAAATCAGATTTCACAAAAACAAGTATCACATAGTTGAAAGATTAATAAATAAATTAATGGTTCCTGGTCATAGGGGTAAAAAGCACAGATTAACTTCTGGTCACAACACAGGAAAAGGGCAGTTAGCGTACAGAATAGTTGAAAAAACCTTTGAGATTATAGAAAAAAGATTAAAGCAAAATCCTGTTGAAGTTTTTGTTAGAGCTCTTGAAAATGCCGCGCCAAGAGATGAGATAACAACTATAGAGTATGGAGGAGCAAAATATCCTCAAGCTGTAGACTGCGGTTCGCAAAGAAGAGTTGACTTAGCAATGAGATTAATGATACAAGGTTCTTATGGGAAATCTTTTAACAGCAAGAAAAGAATTCAAGAGTGCTTAGCTGATGAGATAATCGCAGCATATAATTTAGATAGTAAAAGCACGGCCATTGCTAAAAAACTAGAATTAGAAAGACAAGCAGATTCTAGCAGGTAATAACTTCTTTTTTTATTTTTAGAAAATATTTCAATCTGAAGCCCCCGATTCAAAAACCGAGCGCATGATTCTCAAAGCAGTAAACCAGAAAGTCGAGTTGATCAAATTAAACCCGCATACAAAAACGTAACTTTTTTAACCGCCTTAAAATTAAATTGGATATGCCGTTTAAAATTATTGAATTGCTTCTTCATATCGATAAGTATTTGCAGGCTATCGTGAGTGAGTATTCTGCAATGGCCTATGTTATCTTATTTTTAGTGATCTTCCTAGAGACAGGCATTGTTGTAACGCCATTTCTTCCAGGAGACAGTCTTTTATTTGCTGCCGGCGCACTTGCTGCTACAGGTTCGCTTAAAATATGGCCGCTATTCTTTGTTATTTTTATTGCTGCGGTCATAGGAGATACGATAAATTATCATATTGGCAAATTTATCGGGCCAAAAGTATTCAAAAAAGAGTCTTCTTTGCTGTTCAATAAAGAACACTTGGTGCGCGCACAAGCATTTTATGAAAAGCACGGTAAAAAAACAATAATTCTCGCACGTTTTATTCCAGTAATCAGAACATTTGCTCCATTTGTGGCAGGTATCGGAATTATGTCTTATAGGGTTTTTCTAACGTATAATGTTTTTGGGGCCGCATTATGGTGTATATTGTTTATTTTCGGAGGTTATTTATTCGGAAACATCAATTGGGTACAAGAGCGCCTTAGCTTGTTGGTTATTGCAATTATTGCTATCTCATTAATCCCACTAATAAAAGAAATTATTGCTCATTTTTTCAGAAAAAGAAGTGAAGCATAATTAATTCTAAATTCATTCTTCTCAGGAAACAATTTCCTAGGTTCAACATAGAACAAAATTTTAGTACAATGTCCGAAAGAAAATTTTAAAATTTTTGAGTCAGCGGTACATCTAAGAACTAAGTTCAATAAAAGAAAAAGAATAAAGGGCAAGAATCGTAAAATAAAAGACTAATTAAGATGATATTGCTCCCTTAAAGGATCTAATACTGTTCTTCGTAATTCAACAGCAGCTTCGTATTTAGCTCTTGAATTTGCAACATACCAAAGTTCTCTATTAGTTCCTTCATTTGCAATTGTTCTTGCAACTTCTAAATCAGCTTCTAAAGTTAAAGGGCCTTTTTCATCTTTAACTAAATGTATTCTTGGTTTGATTTCTGTTTTCATATTGATTACCTCCATTATATAGCTAAAATCAACTAGTATTTAAATATTTTGGTTTAATAGTCTTTTTATAGTAGTAATAATTCTGGCCATATCCGTAAATTTTGCCTCGTAGCGATTGAGATTGATCCCTCTTAGTTCATCCTTTTATAGACTGAAAGTATTTTTTCTAATAAAATAAGAAATCAGCAAAATTAATTTATTTAACCCTACCGAAGAGCTTCGACCCCAAAACTGAAATAGCACTGAAGTCTCGCTCCTCGGTGGGGAAAAAGAGGTGATTATTATTTACTTACACTAGCATTAGCCCATGTAAAGTTAAACATAGTTTCTAATGCCTCTGCAAAAAACTTTGAGTTCACCCAAATTCCTGTATCGTATGATTCATGAGTGGATTTGTCGTCGGTTGCAACAAAAAATAACTCTTTCCCGTCAATAAGAACAAACCTTGCCCTAATAGGATTGATGGATTTTAATTCGGCTATTTGTTTTATTTCCCCAGCTCTTTTCTTTACTTCTTCATTAAATGGCGTTGCAATTCTTATTTTAATGCCTTTTTCTTTTAGTTTTTTTAATTTAAATTTAAATTTATCAAATTTTCTTAAAAGCCCTTCTGGTGTTGTAACAATAATAATTGATTTTTTTGCATTTTGAAACATAGTATCCAAATGATCATAAATATTTTCTCTTCCTTTTATTGTTCCTGCCAATGATTCAGGATCTACCTTTTCAATCCCTTGCTTAAATAAAAGTTCAATATCCATAAACATCTTATCATCTTTTATCTCTTCCAAGTGCTTTAGTTTTTTTTCTGCTTTTTCTTTGACAAGTTTTCTGACCCTTTTCATGACTTCTTCTGGCATGATAGCTATATATTTTATTGGCTTGCCCAATTTCAGTATAATGAACCCCTTTTTCTCCAAGCTTTCAAGAACGTCATAAGATCTCGATCTAGGAACATTAGAAATATCGCTTAATTCGCCTGCAGTAGCCACACCTCTGGATAACAAAGCGGTCCAGATTTTGACTTCATAAATATTTAAATCAAATGCCGATCTTAATTTCTTTAAAAAATTTTCTTGAACTATCATTTTTACTACTTTAAGATGAAAAGCATATTTATAAAGCTTTCGGTTTTGACATTACTCTATAGTGATTAAGAGAAGGCTTTATAAATAAACCTGTGCTATTTACATGCATGGCGCAGCAAGAAAATAGCGGGCTTTTGCATGTAATAGCACAAGAATTAAGCTCAATAACAGTGATTTTGACGCCAAAAAGCCTTCATTCAGAGGACTATTTTGACAATATTTCCTGGAGCAATTTTTCTACTCTCATTAAACGCTTAAAGGATGAAGCAAACGTTAATGTTTTGGGCTTTGGTATAGACCTTATTAATGATAAGCAATACAATTTTATAAGATTCGGGGATTATTCAGAAGCTGAAAGATTTATAGCCTATGTTAACTCACAAGGCCACCCATTTATAGCACAGCCGTATGATGAACCGCAGCCAATCGGCCTATCAAAATTAGACTTGATTAAAAGGCTCAAATATCTCGAAGTTAAACATTAATTTTTTATATGCTGGTTTGTTTATTCGTTCTGTGGAAATAAATAATGTGGTAGTAATAGGAGGGGGGATAGCAGCCCATACAGCCGCGCTTTATACCTCTAGAGCAAGTTTAAACCCTATAGTTATTTCAGGGATTGAGCCAGATCAGCTGTCTTTAACAACAAAAGTTGAAAATTATCCTGGTTTTCCTGAAGGAATCCTCGGCCCTGAATTGGTTGAAAATTGCAAAAAGCAAGCAATAAAGTTTGGAGCCAAATACATTGAAGAGAACGCAGAATCATTTTCTAAAAATAATAAACTGTATGAAATAAAAGCTAATAATCAAATTTTCAAAGCAAGAACTGTAATAATTGCAACAGGAGCCTCAGCAAGAACATTAAAAATTCCAGGCGAAGACAAATATTTCGGCCGCGGAATAAGCACATGTGCCGTGTGTGATGCTGCACTATTTAGAAACAAGGAAGTTATTGTAATCGGTGGAGGGGATTCTGCAATGGAAGAATCGTTGGCTTTGCACAAGTTCGCCAATAAAATCACAATAATTCATAGAAGAGATAAGTTTAGGGCAAGCAAAATAATGCAAGACAGAATATTCAAGCTTTCAGACAAAATTTCAATAAAGTGGAATTCAATCGTAACAGAGGTTTTAGGAGATGGCAAATTTGTCACAAGTGTAAAAATAAAAGATATTAACGCAAATAACGAATCAGAAATGAAATGTCAAGGCGTTTTCTATGCAATTGGTCACAACCCAAATACAAAAATTTTTAATAACCTAATTGAATTGGACGAAGAAGGATATATCAAAACAGACAAAAGAGTAAATACTAACTTGCCAGGGGTCTTTGCAGCAGGCGATGTTCAAGATAGAATATATAAGCAGGCAATCACCTCTGCAGGTGCAGGATGCAAAGCCGCAATTGAAGCTGAAAAATATATAGAAAATTTAAAAGCTGCTGGAGGATATTAGATTTTTATTTCACAATGAAAAAAATAATCTTCTGCCCGATGTGTAAATCAACTAATATCAGTTTTGATGCAAAACTAGAGGCAGCATATCACGTATGCAAGTCATGTGGCTATAAAAGCGTTCCAGGGGTTGATTTTCCCCACAAAATAATCAATAAAAAATCAAAAAATAAGAAAACTTATTAATACTAACCTACTTTCTATTATTGAACATCCATGAAAAGGGGCTACGGCAGAATATATTTTATAATGCTTTTTGTTTTAGTTAGTT
>JBBSXW010000014.1:0-10850 GCA_038045665.1 Nanobdellota archaeon
ATTATTAATGCGAAGGTGATCAGCAAAGGCAGATACGGGAGAACTAGGGAAATTACTTTGGCTATCCCGCAATCTACAATGCCAAGGGTGCAAGAAATATTAAGAGAAGGCTTAAACTTATGAACCGGGGCGAGATTGTTGAGAGGTTTTTAAGTAAGAACTTATTGGTTAGTCCTGATTTTTTTGAGTGTGCGGATATTGATGAAGTAGCATTACAAAAATTACCCGAACGCGAGGGGCCCATCGTATTGAATAAGGATATTATTCCGCTGTTAAAAAATAGCGGCAAGGTCTCTGAAATAAATTGGATGGAGTTTGAGAAGACAAGGGCTGCTTTTGAAAAGGGAAAGGATATTAAGATTTACAAAACTTTTTTGGATATTCTTTCTTACCATTATGCCCCCGAGACAAAAAAAATGTTGGATAGTATAAACAATGAGATTAAAGTACCTGAAGGCGTTGTAAAAGTTGAAAATCAATCTGGAACCGCCGGGGTCATAGTCACAAAAAATTATGTTGACGAAGATTTAAAACAAAAAGACGTGAGTAATTTTGTTCAGTATTTTAAACTGAGGTTTAATGCCTTGCGAAATATTTTATTGTCTAGACCAGAATTGCGAGACGCGGTTTCTATTAACAGAATTATTAATAAGAAGGATAGGGAGGAGGTTTCCTTTGTTGGTATGTTGCAAAACAAAAGGAAAACTAAGAACGGCAATTATCTTCTTGATATCGAGGATATTACAGGCAAGGTTACTGTAATCGCTGAGAAAAGAAAAGAAACATTGATGTCTATTGCTTGTGATTTGGTTTTGGATGAAGTAATCGGAATGACAGGCATTGCTTCAGATGGGGTTGTTTATGCTTCTTCTATTTTTTTGCCCGATATCCCGCTTTCGAACAAAGTTAAAAAATGTGCCGACGATGTTGAGGTTGCTTTTATTTCTGATATTCATGTTGGAAGCGGAAACTTTCTAGAAAAAGAATTCCTGAAATTTATTAAATGGCTTAATGAAGACAAAAAGGCCATTAAAATAAAATACCTTTTTGTGATTGGGGATGTTGTGGACGGTATTGGTGTTTATCCTGGGCAAGAAAACAATTCTGTTATTTTAGATGCAGGGAAGCAGTATTCTGAATTGGCAAGATGTTTAAGAATGATTCGCAAAAATATTAATATTATTTTATGCCCCGGAGACCATGATGCTGTAAGACTGACGCATCCGCAACCAGTATTAGATAAAAAACTTGCGAAAGACTTATGGGAACTTGAAAATTTGACTTTAGTTACCAATCCCAGCGTCGTGAATATTCATAGTGGTGTTAGTTTTTCCGGCTTTGATATTTTGTTATACCATGGACATGGGTATCATTATTATACAAGCAATGTCGAGTCCATAAGGAAAAATGATCCTGTTAATAACCCAAGACACGTTATGAAATTTTTATTGCAAAGAAGACATTTGGCGCCTACGCACGCATCGACTATTTATATTCCCGACAATCGGTTTGACCCCATGCTTATAGATAAAGTGCCTGATATTTTTGCTTCTGGGCATTTGCACAAATGTGATATTGGGGATTATAATGGCGTTATAACGATTAATACAAGTTGCTGGCAGAGCATTACTGATTTTGAAATTAAAACCGGGAATAATCCGGACCCCGGGAAGGTTCCTGTTTTAAATCTGAAAACCAGAGAAGTTGAGGTTTTTAACTTCTATGAATAAATATTTTGAGGAAATAGAAAGGGAAACTGTCAAGACACATGAAGTAGCTAGAGTAGCCAGAGGAAAGGGCTATGATCCTGTTGATGATGTTGAGATCCCATTAACTAAGAATATGGCTGAGAGAGTAGAGGGGATTGTTTCTGTTGTTGCCCCGCAAATCAAGGATAGTGGATTGGCCAAGGGCATTGAGGAATATGAAAAAGAATACGGAAACCAAGATTGGAAGGTGGCTTTTAAGATTGCTTTAGCTGTGGCTAAAGAAAAATTCTGCAGATTTAAAACCAAGAAAGAATCGCTTGAAGTTGGATTAAGAGTTGGATTAGCTTATATTACCAACGGGGTTGTTGCTTCTCCATTGGAAGGGTTTACTAGATTGGAATTAAAAAAGAGAAAGGACGGCGATGAATATTTTTGTTTGTATTTTGCTGGGCCAATAAGAAGTGCTGGTACTACTGCTATTTGTATTTTTGTCGCTTTGGCCGATTATGTCAGGCAACAAATGGGTTACAATGAATACGACCCTAGTGAAAATGAGATCAAGAGGATGAGCACTGAGGTGGTTGACTTCCATGAAAAAATTACTAACTTACAATATTTACCTAGTGAACAAGAAATTGAGTTTATTGTTAGTAATTTGCCTTTGCAAATTGATGGTGAACCAACTGAGAAATTTGAGGTTAGCAATTATAGAAATCTAGAGAGAATTGAAACTAATGTAATTAGGAATGGTGTTGCTCTTGTTTTAGGTGAAGGACTGACTCAGAAAGCAAAGAAGTTTTGGGGAAAATTTAGTAGGTGGAATAAGGATTTCGGGATGGAAAATTGGAAGTTTTTCGAGGATTTTGTTCGGTTACAAAGCAGAATTAGAGATTTAAGCCAGGGAATTGAGAAAGATGAAAAGATTATTCCGGATTATAATTTCATTAAGGATATTGTGGCTGGAAGACCAGTTCTTACTCATCCTTTGGCTCCCGGCGGATTTAGATTGAGATATGGCAGGAGCAGAAATAGTGGGTTATCAAGCCAGGCTTTGCATCCGGCTACTATGGTTGTGTTGGAAGGGTTTATTGCCATAGGCACGCAATTAAAGGTTGAACGTCCTGGTAAAGCCACAGTAATAGCTAGTTGTGATTCTATTGAGGGGCCAATTGTTAAATTAAATAACGGAAGTGTTGTGTTTTTGGAAAGCGAGGAAGAGGCGAGGAAAGTGGTTAAAGATGTTGAAGAGATTATTTATTTGGGAGATATTTTGATTAATTACGGAGATTTTTTGAATCGTGCGCATAGATTAGTTCCTGTTGGTTACTGCGAAGAATGGTGGCAATTAGAGTCTGGCAGCAAGAAAAGAAATGTAAGTGTGGAAGAAGCTATTGAGTTTTGCAAGAAAGGAAAGCCCCTGCATCCTAGATATTGTTTTCACTGGAAAAGCATTAATAAAGAGCAGCTAGTGAACTTAATCGACTGGTTAAAAAAAAGTTCTGTTAATGATGATAAGATAGTTTTGCCGTATGAGTATAATGTCGCAAAAGATATTCAAGGAAAAGATCCCAAAAGGGCCTTGGAATTATTAGGTGTGCCTCACAAATTAGTTGCTGAGGAACATGTTATTATTGAGTATCCGTGGAGTAAGGCTTTGATGTTTTCTTTAGGGAATAAATTTGAAATGTCTGATAAGGAAGACGCTTTAGAAAGCGTGAATGATCTTTCCAAGGTTCTTATAAGGGATAAGAATGGAACAACTATTGGGGCGAGAATGGGAAGGCCAGAGAAGGCCAAGATGAGGAAAATGACTGGCAGTCCGCATGTTTTATTTCCCGTTGGAAAAGAAGGCGGGAAGATGAGGTGCTTTAAGAGCGCATTAGAAAAAGGCAAGATCACTTCTGAGTTTTGTGTTTTTTATTGCGATAAGTGCAAAAAAGAAATTATATATTCAGTTTGTGAAGATTGTGGAGGAGAAACGAGAAATAGGGCTGTGGGTGCGAGGAAATTATCATTGGACATAAAGAACTATTTTGATATGGCCTTGAAAAAGATTGGAACAAAAAATTATCCAGAATTGATAAAAGGCGTTAGGGGGACTAGTAACAAAGATCACGTTGTTGAGCATTTGGTGAAGGGCATTTTGAGAGCAAGTTACGGTCTGTATGTTAACAAAGATGGTACTATAAGATATGACATGACCGAAACAGTAATTACGCATTTTAAGCCCAGTGAAATTGGGACTAGTATTAAGAAGCTAAGGAAGATGGGATATGAAGAAGATATGTATGGAAAGAAATTAGAAAATGATAATCAGGTTTTAGAAATTAAAGTCCAGGATGTTATTTTACCAAGTTGTCATGAAACTTTGGATGAGAGGGCTGATGATGTTTTGATTAACACCTGTCATTTTATTGATGATATGCTAGTTAAATTATATGGCATGAAGAAGTTTTATAACATTAAAAAAAGAGAGGACGTTGTTGGACATCTGATAGTTGGGATGAGCCCCCATACCAGTGCAGGCATTGTTGGGAGGGTGATTGGATTTTCTAAAACACAAGGATTTTATTGTCATCCATATTTTCATTGTTTTATGAGGAGGGACTGTGATGGTGATGAAGCGGGTTTTATCTTGTTGATGGACGCTTTTTTAAATTTTTCAAAGAGCTATTTGCCCGCACATAGGGGCGCGAAACAAGACGAGCCGCTAGTTTTGAGTACAAAGATAATTCCTAGCGAAGTCGATGACATGGTTTTTGATTTTGATATAGCTGATGGTTATCCTTTAGAACTATATGATGCCGCCTTGGAATATAAATATCCTTGGGACGTTAAGATTAAAACCGTAAGAGATGTTTTGAATACTGATGGAGAGGTATCTGGTTTTAAGTTTACGCATCATGTTTCTAGTATTAATGCTGGGGCAGTGTGCAGTAGCTATAAAACTATACCGAACATGATGGGCAAGGTGGCAGGGCAGATGCGCCTCGGGGAGAAAATAAGGGCGGTGGATGAAAATGATGTGGCAAGATTGGTTATTGAAAGACATTTCATAAGGGACATTAAGGGTAATTTGCGTAAGTTTAGTATGCAGCAATTTAGATGCGTAGACTGTAATGAAAAATATAGGAGGCCACCTTTAATTGGCAGATGCGAGTGTGGCGGCAGAATAATATTTACAATCTCTGAAGGGTCTATTGTTAAGTATTTGGAGCCTAGTTTGTTTTTAGCTGAAAAATATAATCTGCCAACTTATTTAAAACAAAATTTAGAACTAACCAAGCAGAGAATAGAAAGTGTTTTTGGAAAAGAAAAAGATAAACAAGAGGGCTTGGTTAAGTGGTTCAAATGACCAATGGTAGGGATTTATTTGTGCAATTAAAGGGCATTGTAGAAGCAATGGATGCATCTAGAGCTTTAGACGTTTTGCTTATTGCCGATCTCATTACCCACAAGGAAATTAGAGAAAGAAAAGAAAAAGAAGGGAGACTTGTGGATAGGTACTCTTTAGATGATCATCGGTTTGCTTATGACAGACTGTGCGGGTTATTGAGAGATTATGATCAGTTGCCGTTGCAACTTGAGGTCCATGTTCCACATGTTTCTCTTGCGTATGTATTTATGCAGTTTTGTAAGAGGGATGGCGTGACTAAAAAGCAAGCGTTGAATAAACTTTTCGAGCTTTCTGATTCTCTTGCTTCAGGGAATGGCGAGGTACTAGCTTACTACAGAATTTTTTCTTTGCTTAGAGATTCTGTCGGGTTATTCCCTGATGGATGCGGTACTTGTGGTGAACAGATGTCTGCTAGTTATAAAAAGTAAAATAAGATAACAGGCAACATCAATGAGCCCATGAGATGAGTTTTTCCAACATTCTTTATCGTAGGAATCATGCCAATAAAAGTCCCCGTTATCATGATTAAAAAACCATAGATGCCTGTAATAAGCAAGACAAGGAACATCACTGAGGCTATGACTGTTAGCACTAATTTTTGATAGTTTATTTTCATGATGTATTTTGAGAAAACTTTTGATAGGTAGATAGTGGATATTGCTGCTAGGCCAGACGAGATTAGGCATACTGCGATGAACAAGATGAAATGGCGGATGGTTAGGCTTTCTATAATTTGCGAAATGCCAACAACCGCGCCGTTTCTTGCCTTGTCAAGGACGTAGAGAGAAACAAAACTCAGAACAAAATTTACTGTGTTTATACCTCCGATCATAATAAGGAATTCTTTATTAGTGATCTTTCTTATTAAAGAAGAACCCAAGATTGCTGCAGGAGAAGTACTCAATGCAGGAAGGGTAGAAACTAATCCGCCAGAAAAAACAGCAGCCGGTGTAGTTCTTATTATTTCTTTTTTTGTTAACCTTGGAAATGTTATTGTTTGATGAGGGATATGAGATTGTGTATTCAAGCTGATCAAAAGCGTGGATATTCCAAATAATCCTGAGAATAATGGAAATAATGGTTCTGGGAGGTTTGGGAAGTTTAAGGTTATTATGCCAAGGGTCCCTGACAGGAGAAAGATAACTAATGCGAGGAATTTTTTCTTTTCTCTTAGCAGAAGGAAAATTACTGAAAAGATCAGCAGGTATGGAATGAACTTTTGTAAGTAAGGAAAGATTTGTTTTAAAGAATAAACAAGTATCGGGATGATAAGAATACTTAAAATCAATGCAAAAATGCCGCCGATTACTGTGAGCATTATTGCTTCATGGCCCTTGCCTTGTAATAAGTAGCGATGCATAGGTAAAACCCCTAGGGCCGTACTCTCTTCTGGAGCGCCTAAGTAAGCTGATGGGATTGCATCTGTAAATGTGTTAACAGTTGCTACGGTTGTGATGAAAACTGCTAAGGCTATAGGGGATGTATAAGATAACAAAAATGGAGAGAGGGCTAATAAGCCAACGACTACTGTATTTGGGTGGATGCCCGGGGCAAGGCCTGTTAAAATCCCGAACACAAGTCCTAAAATGATTGCAATAAGTATTGAAAACATCTTATGAAAGTATTTTGTCTACTTGAATTTCTAAATGTCCTTTGTACTTTACTATTTTACCTTCGGTGTCTATTTGCTGATTTTGAGTTAGGTTAACGAATGATTCTTTGAAAGCAATAGCAGTGATTGTTCCTGTTTCATCTGCGATATCGAAGATTATAAGCCCGGGAGTTTCTGCGATTCTTGAAATAGTGCCGGAGACTTTGACTTGTTTGTTCAGGAGTTCGTTGTTGATTTCGTTTATGTTGTATTTTTTCAGCTCTAGTGAATCAGATATAAAGATTAGGACTAGCAAGCCAGTTAATGATATGATCCATGACAATTTTAGAAGGGTTTGCTCTTCCATAACAAACTTCAAAATAAATAAAGCTATAAATGGATATGTGACTACTGTGACACCAAATTGGCATTAGAAAAAGTTTTGAAGAATGTTGATTTGAATTGGATAAATAATGAATTCCGCACTAAGGGCGAGGATTGGAGAAGAAGATGGGTAGATTGGTTAGACATTATGAATGCCGATAGGGTTCAGTCCGCAGGCGATTCACTACTTCTTTATGTTTTTAATCATATCAAACACAACTCGATTATTTCATTCCTCTTTATGCAATCTTAAAAGAACGATTGCCATATCCAAAACCGATTGCCGGCAGCGATTTAGATACTTTTTTTGTTAGGCATTTTATGTGGGATTTTGAAAAGCTGGGGCAGTTTGGCATAACAGAAGAGACCAAAGCGCTAGCGGCAAACACCAGTACATACAGGAAGTAACTGAATCATTTCTTGGAGGATATTCTGAGTTTGGTTTTCCTGAAGGCAGTAGGAATAGAGAACTGGGCAGAGAGCCGATGGAATTCAAAGATGGTTTTTTTCAGGGTAGTGCGCTATGCTCAAAATCAATTATTGCACAGAGGGATTGATAATGATGTAATGGTAGTTTGTGGCGCATGCAAATACGAGAATGTTCCTGAAAAAAATTACTTTAAAAAAATAGACAAGCATGGCTTTGAGTCTCTTGGCTATTATTTTTGGGATCTGTGGGCTTATCAACGATGGGTATGGTTTGAGAGGAATAAAGGCAAGGCAAAAATCTGCTTTAATGAGCCTGTCGCTTTGAAGAATTTTTTGCATGAAAAAAAGGCAAGCAAGCACAAAAGGATGCTACGAGAAGAATCGCACACGAAATTAGGGAGATTATTTGCGATCCGCTAAGGAAAATGTGAAGTTTTATAAAGATTTTAGCTTTTTTATTTTGTTATGGATGCTCAAAAAAGATTTGAATTAATAAAAAGGAATACTCAGGAAATATTAACTGAGGAACATTTGAAAAACAAATTACAAAAAGCTACTAAGTTAGTTGCTTATTATGGAACTGCTCCAACTGGGTTGTATCACATGGGATATTTGGTGCCGCTGAGTAAATTATTTGACTTTGCTAAGGCCAAGATAGAAAATAAAATTCTTTTGGCTGATATACATGCTGCATTGGATGATCTAAAGACGCCTTGGGATAGAATTAGTTTGGTTTCCCAATACTATAGAAAGTGTATAGAATTAAGTTTTCCTTGGGAAGAAAGGCCCTCCTTTGTGTTGGGAAGTAGTTTTCAGTTAAATAAGAATTATCAGTTGGATGTTTTGAAGCTTTCAACATTATCTACTGTGGCAAGAGCAACAAGGGCGGCGTCCGAGGTGACAAGGATGAAGAATCCAAAAGTTTCAGAATTAATTTATCCTTTAATGCAAGCCCTTGATGAAGAGTACTTAAAAGTTGATATTCAATTGGGGGGAATTGATCAGAGGCACATATTTGCATATGCGAGAGAGTTTTTGCCTTTTGTGGGATATGAAAGTAGGGTAGAAGTTATGACCCCCGTAATTGTGAGTCTAAATGGTCCAGGTGTCAAGATGAGTGCATCTATTCTAGAGAGCAGGATTTTGGTACACGATTCTGAAGAAAGTATTAGAAAAAATATAAGTAACGCATACTGTAGAATAGGAGATATTGAAAATAACCCTGTGTTACAGCTGATGCGGTTTATAGTTTTTGGAGTTAAAACGAAACTGAAAGTCGAAAGAGAAAAAAAGTTTGGCGGAGACGTAGTATTTGCTAATTATGCTGATCTGGAAAAGGATTT
Organism: Nanobdellota archaeon; assembly: GCA_038045665.1. Taxonomy (GTDB): domain Archaea; phylum Nanobdellota; class Nanobdellia; order SCGC-AAA011-G17; family JACPIM01; genus JBBSXW01. Next base: position 8,854 of record JBBSXW010000014.1, read on the forward strand.
TATCAATAATAAAATACACCCTGCAGATTTGAAAAATGCTTTAAGTGAAGAGCTAAGCGATATATTCAAAAAAGTGAGGAAATATTTTGAAAAACACGGAGATTTGATTCCTACAAGTAAAGTCTAAAATGAAAACCAGCAAAGAAACACTAAAAGAGTTTTGGCCCAGAGTTTTCAAGAATATGTTTTTAACTTTAATCGTTATTGTTATTTTGTTTGTAGCTTTTTTAATCGTTACGACTTTTTCTAGCTTTTTAAGATGAATATCGTGAAAGTTAAGTATAACGGAGGATGTTTGGGGAGAAATCTTGGTTGCGAAAGGGCTCCTGACAAGTTGGTTATATCTGGGGGCGATTTGTTTGTTGATAATTGCAATGTGGATAAGACAATGAGAGTTCTTGAGAATGCTGATGGGAACATATTCTTGGGCGGGGATCATAGTATTACTTATGGCCTTTTTAAAGGATTTGCAAAGAAATTTACTAATGCAGGATTACTTGTTTTTGATGCCCATCCTGATTGCTATCCTGAGGATTTTGTTAATCATGAGAATTGGGTTTATCATTTGATCAAAGAAGGCATCTTGAAAAAAGAGAACATAGTTTTTGTAGGATTAAGAGCGATAGATAAAGAGGAGGAAAAATTTTTGAATGACAAAAAGATAAAATGTTTTTATATGGATCAATTTTTTAATAGTGAAGAAGAGGTTTGTGATTCTATTATGGAAATAGCTAGAGATTTTGGAAGTGTTTACTTGAGTATCGATATTGATGTTTTAGATCCGGCGTTTGCGCCGGGCACAGGATATTTAGAGCCTGGCGGAATGAGTACTTTGCAATTATTTTATTTTCTTAAGCGAATGCGTAACTTACGTAACTTAAAAAGAGTTGATCTGGTTGAGATTAATCCGAACAAAGATAATAATGATGTTACTGTAAAGATCGGTAAGAAGATTATTGAAATTTTTACTTAAAATGAGGTTTTTGATGATACTCTTGATAGGTATTGTATTAATTAGCGGTTGTACCGGAGGCTATGTAGAGGTTAAGGGAAATAGAATTAAAGTTGAAACCGCAGATGACCCTGAGGAAAGAATGAGAGGATTAATGTTCAGGGACTTTTTAGGAGAAAATAAGGGAATGTTGTTTATTTTTGACGATTCTCAGCCCAGGAGATTTTGGATGAAAGATACATTGATCCCTTTGGATATTGTTTTTATTTCTGAAGATTTTGAAATAATAAATGTTGTAGAGGCTGTGCCATGTACAGAAGAGCCGTGCGAAATTTATCGATCTGCGGGCAATGCAAAGTATGTTTTGGAAGTGAATGGAGGGTTTAATAAGAGGAACAACATAACCGCGGGCGATAGGGCAGAAATAAAATAATAAGCTTTATTAATTTTGAAAAGGATAAAGAACTTATGCGGTGCTTTATTGGGATTTTTCTGCCAAAAGAAATGCAAGGGATGCTTGAAAATATTCAGAAGCAAATAGGGAGGGAATATGCTAAGACAAAATGGGTTTTGCCTGAGCAGATTCATATAACTTTGAAGTTTTTAGGTGAGGTAGACGATAAAGAAATTGAAATTATAAAGGAGGCTCTTTTAGGGGTGCATTTTAGAAAATTTCAGATTAGTTTAGATAGAATCGGATGGTTCCCTAACGATGAGAGGATTAATGTGATTTGGGTTGGTTTTAGGCCTGAGAAGGATGTTCTTAATTTACATGGAGAAATCGAGATAAAACTTGGTAGTTTATTTGATAAAGATGAAAGATTTGCGGTTCATGCTACTTTGGGTAGAGTAAAATATGTTAAAAATAAAGAGAAGTTTTTGAAAGCGCTTAGGAATACTAAAGTACTTTGTGAGGATTTTCTCGTTGAGGGGTTTAGCTTAGTAAAAAGCGATTTAAGCAAAGATGGCTCAGAATATAGTGTTTTAAAGACTTACGACTTGTGGTAACATCTTTTAATGGCTTCTATGACTGTCTAGAAAGAAC
>JBBSXW010000015.1:0-4285 GCA_038045665.1 Nanobdellota archaeon
TCATTTTTTCTCCTATGAGATATATATTTTATTACTATTATTAGAGTTGAACTTGTTTTTAAATCTTTCTATTTTAACTACTATATAATAATTACAAATATTAAGGCAAATCCAAGTGTCTATTTACCAATAGTAATAAAATGCATTTATACGGCTTCTACTATCAAAAAACAAAAGGTTTAAATAGTCAAACTTTTTATAATTTATTGAATTTGGCGTTTAGAAGCCTTCTAGAGCCAAAATTTTTATTCAAAGATATGGAGGACTGTTAAAAATGTCAGAATTATTAGTTGTAAGAAGCAAATTAAAGGAATGCACAAAATGCAATGTCGCTGGCGATGTTGCTGAAGCCTTAAGTGACAGGGTAAGGGAAATAATAAAGGCAGCAGAAAAAAGGGCAACAGACAACGGCAGAAAGACAATAAAGTCTTACGATCTTTAATTTTTTATTCCTAATAATTAACTTTTTATTTAGGAATATTTTCTATTTTTTATGGGAAATCCAAAAGGAAGCAGGACAGAAAGAGAGTTGCTATACCTTTTTCATTCTACAGGAAAATTCGCACCTTTAAGAATAGCCGGCTCCGGTAGCAGTCCACTCCCCTGCCCCGACCTAATTGTAGGCGGCATGAACAGAGTTTTTGCTATAGAGTGCAAGTCAGGCAAAGGTAGAAGAGATATTGATAAACAGCAAATAGAGGAATTAAAGGAATTCTCTAGGATTTTCGGTGCAGAGCCATGGATAGCAACGAGGTTTAATAACATGCCCTGGTATTTCTTAAAACTCAACCAACTCGGAATTAGCAAAGGAAAAAATTATTTTATAGACCAAGAAATAGCTATTAAAAAAGGAATAAAATTCGAGGAATTAATAGGAAAGTACAAACAGAAAAAGCTTTATTCATAAAAATATGCTTAATAGGGATGAGATTATTAATATATATGCTTTTGATTATTTTGACAACAACAACAGCAATCTCTCTTCAATTTTCAATCAATGAAGTTATGTATGATCCCAAAGGCAGCGACAACAACAATGAATATATTGAAATTTTTACAGACCTCAATATTTCTGGGTATACAGTGGAAGATTCTGCCTCATCAGATATTCTTGAAATTGTTAAATTTACAGGATCAAATTATTCCCTCATAGTAGAAGAAGAATTTAATTTTTCAGAAATAAACGCAAATGTATATAGTGTAGGAGCTACAATAGGCAATAACCTAAATAACAACGGCGACATAATAGTCCTAAAGGATCAAAACGGAAAAATAATGGACGTTTTTTCATACACGGAAAAATTTGGTGCGAATAATAATGGACAGGCATTATGCAGAATCCCGGATATGGATGGGCCGTTCAAAGAATGCCCCCCAACACCCGGAAATCCAAATGAATTCGCTAAGCATCATAATTTAAAGATAAACGAATTATTGCCAGACCCTGTAGGAGATGATAATGCATTGCTACCAAAAGGGGAATGGATAGAAATACTAAATCTAGAGGATTTTGAAATAGATTTAGAAGGATTTATTCTAAGAGATAACTCAGGAAAAGAACTCCATATCTCAAATACAAACGTTATAGATTCTACCAAAATAAAAAGTTCCGATTATCTTGTAATCTATGTAAACGGGTTTAGTGGTCTTTTAAATAATGAAGGGTTTGAAGAAATAAAACTATTAGACCAAAATGAAAACATTATCGATGAAATTAGTTACTCTAATTCTCAAGAGGGCGTTAGTTGGGCATTCATTGAAAAGGTCTGGTATCCAAGCAAACCAACCCCTGGAAAAGATAATCCAAAAAGCATAGAGAAAACAGAGCTCAATTCATATATTAAAATAGAGAATGTTTACTTGGGGCAAGATAACAAAGCAAAATGGGGCGACAATCTAAGAATAAAAATACTAGTTTACAAAGGAAACACATCTAGAGAGTCTGTTCAAGCTTGGTTCTTCAAGGGCTCAGAAACCATAAGTAAAAGAACCCGCCTGAATGTCCATGATAAATTTGAAGAGCAAGAATACACAATACCAATCCAAATAGATCCGAATTGTAAAGAAAACCTAGATGATGGGGATTATACGCTAATCGTAAGTGGTCTAGGTACAGAGACAACTAAAAAAATAAAAATCAGCGGAATAAATTCAGCTTTATGTGAACAAGCATCTTCGCCAAAAGAATATGTTTATGAGGTTGTTGAACTGCCATCCTCTATATTCTCATTTGAATCATTTGACGCAGTTATCAGAATAACAAACAATCTTAATAAGATTCAGAAATTTAACCTCTGGACTCAGGTAAACAACGGAAAGAAAATTATTTCAAAAAAAGACAAAAATTCAGCAGTCAACGTAGAAATACCTCCGGCAAGTTCAGCAAATGTAAGGTTAAACAATGTAGTTGATGTAGATGAAGAAGGCATGTACAAACTAAGCATAAATATTCTCCCAGAAAACAAAAAAACACCAAAAAGAATAGAGTCAGAAATAGAAATTATAAACAAGCCAGGAGTTTCAGAATCCGAAACCAATTTAAATGAAGGTTCTAAGGGATTAGTTTCAAAAGAAATCATTTATAAGTCAAAAACAGCCATTCAAAAAAGGATTCCGATATATATTTTGATATTGGTAATAGGTCTTATAGCAACATATGCATATATAAGAAGATGATTCAAACAAAGATAATAAGCGAAATCGTAGGTAGCCCGGAAGAGCACGTAAACAAAACAATGGACTTATTATTAGACAAGATTAAGGAAAGAAAAGACATTAAGATAAAAGCTGAAAAGAAATTTGAAGCGAAAAAAATGCAGGACAATCCGCTTTACACAGCGTTTATGGAATATGAAGCAGAGTTTGAGAAACTGGAGGACGTCACTTCTTTTTGTTTTGATTTTATGCCAAGCTCTATAGAAATAATTAAGCCACACGAAATACAAATGAACGCGACAGTTGTAGCAGATTTGTTTAATGAATTACTAGCAAGATTGCATCAGAATGAACTTTTTTTGAGAAACTTAATAGCAGAAGTGCAACTAATGAAGAAAGAGTCTAAAAAATAAACTTATTTCTTTTCAATATTTGATAAATACTCCCCAAAAGAGAGTTTCCTTCTTGTAGCTTTCTTGAAAATAAAATAAACAACAATAACAAGCAAAACAACCAAAATAAACACAATAGTTTTATAAGGGAGTTCCTTTATAGTTCCAGTTTCTGTTATTTCCTCTTTTTCCATTTCAGAAAACGGGAACTCTATCTCCTCTTGTGTTAGTTCTTCCACTTCCTCTCTAAAAAGATATCGTCTTCCTTCAGGAGGTCTGTTGGCATCACCCTCTTTTATAGGCCCTCTACTAATTACAAAAAGCATAGGAAAGCTCTTATTTAACTGATCAGAAATAAATAGCATGTCGCCCCTATATTCATCATGCCGAGGATTTTTTCTCTCATTGACAAAAATTGATTGCCCGATTACCTCACCAGGGGCTAAGCCCCCCACAGTTGTTGTGTTAATTCTGACAATATTTTCTAAATTGCCAGTTAATCTGAATCTAATATTACGGATAGAGTCCTCGCCATTATTCTTAATATATAAAACCCCGCTTAAGTCATTTTTTTCACTTAAATCAGGATTTACGATAGAATTTATAATCGCGTCAGGGGTTTCAATATCTTTAAAGAAAACAACAGAATACCTGCGCCTTGCATCTTCCACAGATACTCTGCATGATTTCTCACCATTGCACAAATCACTATTACATCCAACACCACAATTATTCAAATCCACACAATCTCTTCTTTGCTTCCCATCCACACAACTCCCCCACCCACTACATCTCCAATCCGCAATGCAGATATTGCAACCAATCGCTGCAAACTCAGAATAGTTCCCATTATAGCTCAATCCACAATTATTAATGTCTGATACAGCGTTGCATTTCCTATTATTTCCAACACATTTATCATAGCCAACACACTCCCATCTAGGAGCACATTCACAGCCTTTCTCTTCAAAACACAAATCACTATTACATCCAACACCACAATTATTCAAATCCACACAATCTCTTCTTTGCTTCCCATCCACACAACTCCCCCATTCATTGCATCTCCAATCAGCAACACAACTATCACAAGCGATAGATAAAAATTCAGAATAATCTCCCAAATAATTTAATCCACAAGCGTTAACATCTGCCGCATTATTACACTTTCTTTTACCACCGGCACATTTATCATAGCCAACACACTCCCATCTAGGAGCACATTCACAGCCTTTCTC
>JBBSXW010000015.1:4385-28229 GCA_038045665.1 Nanobdellota archaeon
TTCTTTGCTTCCCATCCACACAACTCCCCCATTCATTGCATCTCCAATCAGCAACGCAGATGTTTTTTCTAACATAAATAGGGATTACATAATTATCTAATGCGTAGATTTCTAAACCGCTATTAGCTACATTTCTTTGGTCAACTAATAAATAAAATATCTTTGCAGATCTTCCAGGAATTTGTAATAAACTCACACTCGGACTAAATACTCCACGGTCAGCCAACCTTATGGTTACAGCCCGCTCTTCTAAATTTGAAACCCTGAACTTCAAAAAACTATTTTCTCCTTCTCTAAAGACAGCCATTCCAGGAAATATTCTAATAATATTGTAGTTATTCCTTCTAATTTCAAAATTTCCTGCGATATCAGTAAGTCTTATACCCCCCCCGTCTCTATACCTTATATTTCTAATTTTAAACGTATAGTTGCCTTCATTTATGCTAGCAGGCAGATCGAAAAAAGCAAGATAGTAATCATTTTCAATTTTAATTAGATTAGCAGAAATCCTAAAAGCCCCACCCAATGGACTTAAGACTTCGATTTGATTACTGCTGATATCTCCAACAACTTCAAGATTTATTCTTATTTCTAGCTGTACCGTTTCGCCCGGAGAAAAAGATTCTTTGAAAAATGTTGTTTGGGCATATACAGTAGGCAAGAAAAGCAAGATCAAAAACAAGTACTTCATTTTTCTAATAATTTCTTAGCTTCTTTTAAAGATTTTTCTAGTGCAGAGTCTAGTTTGCTTTTCTCTTCTTTACTTGATCGAGACCCAGTTAGTTCATAGTTTTGCGTTTTAGGTTGCTGTGGTCCGAATAAAGACTCTCTTTTGGGGGCAGGCGGCAAACCAAACCCAGGTCTTTTTTTACTTCCTTTCGGTTTCTTCACTAAGAAAAAATAAACAGCAGACAATACAGCAAGCAATAATATGACAATTAAAATTATCCAAACCGTATTCCCACCCCTTGCTTGATCACTATCAAACTCATCCAAATCTCCACCATCAAGATCGCCTTCATCAGAAGGCCCAAGATCAGGCAATCTATCACCATCTTCTCTAGGTAGAGGACAGTCATCAATGCAGTTTTCGCTATTCTCGCCAAACTCTGTTTCGCACAATCCATTTATGAAACATATTAGCGTTTCTTCCTCTTCTTCATCCCTTTCGCCTTCAGTTTCATCGCCTAAATCTTCATCTTCTTCATCTTCGTCACCAGCATCAACAAAACATTCTCTCTCATCAATACAATTTTCATCGCCTTCTTCACAAACAAAGCCGCAGTCATTAATATCTCTGCAGGACCTTATTTGAGCATTATCGAAACATATAGACCAATCAGTGCATTGCCAAGTAGGCACACAATCAGTGCAGCTTCTTTGAGTTATGCATGTGGCATTCCCATTGCAGGGAGGACCACATCTATTATCATCTGTGCAAGTTCTTGTTTGAGTATCAGCTCCAGTTTCACATGCGGGGCTCCATGGCGCACATCTCCAGTTAGAATTGCAAATGTCGCTTTCTGTATCATCATTGGCATCAAAACAGCCAGGATCCTCAGGCCAATCTATTTTTCCATCATCGTCATTGTCTTCATCGTCATTGCATTCTTTCGTGCCTATTTCAGGAGGTTTTTTCACAGCCAATAGCGAGCTATTTTGGCTTGAAGTGCTGCTTCCAGTTATTTTTGCTACAAAATAATATTCAGGATCATCTTCAACTAAAGGCAAAGGATTGTCGTCAAACCATGCAGGACTAAATTCAGTAATCGCTGTAGCTTCTTGAACATTAAATTCTACCGGTCCTAATGTTCCTATTAATTGATCTTGTCCTGGCTCATCTTCAAAAACTCTAAAGCTTATAGACGTATCATCGCAATCCTCGCCGCTAACAGACAAGATTACAGTATCTCCTTTTTTCCTACCTTCAGCATTGCCAGTTGCCTGAGTTATTTCAACCCCAAATTTATTTAGCCATTTTGGATTGCTTAAAGCACAATCAAGTGGCGATTCAGAAACACATTCTCCATTCACACAAACAAATCCTTCTTCGCAATCATTATCACTCCCACATTCAGGCCCCTCGCCACCACCATCTTCTGGAAGACCACCATCTTCTGGAAGATTTCCACCTTCAAATGCGCCATAAAGCACCATTGCTGTTGTTTTCGCGTCTGACAGCCAAGATCCATCGGGTTTTTGTTTACCACTTAGCCATATTTTAACACCATCCAAAATCTCCGTATGCTGGCCGCTTGTTTTAATTGCAAGAGCTCCAATGCCATTGTCAAATTCTTTTTCTCCATCTTGATCCCCGAAATTACCAAAATTAGTTATTAAAGAAGCTAGTTTATTCGCATAAGAATTATCCAATGTTGATAAATACAATAATGCATTATCTACCACCTTATTTTCAGCATTTTTCTTCAAATAAATCAATGAATTAACCTTGCTGTTAATAGTTTTTAAAGCCCAATCAGCATATAGTGTATCTAATTTATTTCCAAAAAATCCATTACTAATCCACATAACAGCCCGAGTTGTACTAGGTTCAGAAACCAAATAAATTGTATTCCCTTCTCTGTAGATTAAGGATATCCGCGCATTATCAAAATCATTGGCGCAGCTTACCTCAACCCTTGTGGATGGCTTGTCTGCCAAATTAACACCTAAGCACGAGTTTAAATTAAAAAAATTCTGATCCCTGCAATTCCCATAGGATATTTTTCCTTCATTAACTACCAGATTAAACGATCTGCTTTCGGCTTCATCCCTTTTTTGATATTTCAAACTGCATATGCCACTTTCAGGAGTTATTATTTGTAACTCCCATCTGCCATTCAATCCAGCTAACGTTTGCCTTTTAATAAGCCACCTCTCAACATCACTTATTAACTGCTGAGAACTCCTGCCTTCTACATTAAGCCCTATTTTTGATTCAATTATCAGCGCAAGCGCAGTATCCCGCACAGTGCATCTGTTTTTAGGCCAGCAATTCTCAGTCGGATTAAACTGCGACTTGATATAGTTAATATAGCTGCTAGTTCTAGTGCTGTCCGCATTGTTTATAGCTAGAGCAGTTAAAGATGCAGTAAAAACATCGCTATTTGGCTGGTCTATTAGCCAAGCATAGGCCTTATCAACGTCTGCCTGCTGAGCCGCAACTGTAGATACTAGCAAAAGGACAAGTAGTAAGACTTTTTTCATAATCAACCTCTTTAAATTAACCTCAATGGGTATTTATTTATATAAGTTTCTGTGAAATTTATCTATGAAAATCTCCACCGGAAAGCGGGGCAAAGTCCATAAATTTCTTAATTTTGCCGTAAAGGTAAAAAACAAAGAAAGCAAAGCTGTCAGAAGATTAGTAAACGAAGCAGCATGGCTAAAAAAATTAAATAAGTATGGAATAGGGCCAAGGCTTTACTATAGTAGTGATAGATTTATTATCACTCAATATGTAAAAGGTGAGGCAATTTTAGATTTCTTTAAAAAATGCTCTTTTCTAGAAAAAATAGAGGTAATTAAGCAGGTTTTTACACAATGCAGAATAATGGACAAGTTGCATGTTGATAAGTTAGAAATGCACAGGCCGCTAAAGCACGTAATAATAAACAAAAAAAATAACAAATTAAAAGTGATTATGATTGATTTTGAGAGATGCAAATATAGCAAATCACCAAAAAATGTAACACAGTTTGCCCAATTCTTAATCTCACGCGGGTTTAAAGTCAGCAAGGGCGCATTAATAAAAATATTAAAGCAATATAAAAAGGATTTTAGTGATTTAAGCTACAACAAGATTGTAAATTTCTTTCTTTCCAAAAATCATTAATAACTTTAAAATTCATCTTGCTAGCGAATTCTCGCAAACATTATTGAATTTACAAGCCCTGCATTTATTTTGATTAGTCGTCGGCACAGGGTCTTCTTCGCCAATAAGGATATTCCTCATTCTATGAAAGGCAGTTAAAAATTTCATTTCCATTTCTTTATCAAATTCATTTTGCCACACTACTTTCGTACTATCTCTGTCTCTCAATAAGGCATATACTTTCTTATGACTAGCAAAAGTCTCTTTAAACAAAAAACAATATGCAGATATTTGCATAATTATCGAATTAAAAGGGCGTGCGTTTGGCTTGTCATCGATAATCATTATAGAATCTTTGTCAATCGCAATCTCATCCACAACACCACAAACAGTCACATCACCAATTCTTTTTTTAAGCGAAACTTCTCTAGAAATCGTAAGCTTCTCAGACTTCAAAAACTCTTCCCAAGTACCAATTTCAGCTTCTTCTAGGAACTTATTTTCTTTATCTTTATGAATCATTAATCCAGATAACATTTCAGGAGTATCAGGCGCCTTTAATCTCAAGACTTTCTCCAAATATAATTTATATTCACAATATCCTTGAGTTAAAAACCAACTAGCCCCAATAAACAAATCACCCATGCTTTTTCCTCTTGATATTATCCAGTTTAATCCTAACATAATTAACAGGATTCTTGCATTTACAATTAAAGCACTTTACCCCAATTGTCTTATAGTAAGCCTCATTATCGCAATTTGGAGGTAAGATCTTATCTTTTTGCGCTTTAAACCACCTTACTTGCGTGATTATGTATCCGTCCCTAAGCGGCTCATAATTTTTAGCATTCCATTCTAGCAACAGATCATGAATTTCATCATAGTTCCACCCCATGTGCTGCAAAAAACTAACCAATATAAAAACAGCTCTCTTTCTGCCGTCTTGTTTAACGCCATCCAATAATTTTTTAATGCACTCAGGGAAAAACTTTTCTTCAATCGCAACTTTAGGAATTTCATAATCCCGTTTAGGTGCAATCTCTACTTTAGTTTGTTTTTGTGCAAAATCAATAGCTTGGATAAATAATTGTCTTGCTTCTCCTTCTTCAGAATCTTGCGGGTTAAAAAACACATGATCAACTTCCACATTAGAAATCTTTGCTTCCTTAAGATTAAACCTTTTTATTTTATCAATTTTTACAGGAACGCTGACAAGATTCATCTTTTCGTTAACGGAATAAGGAGCCCTTATCATATGCCTAGAAGAAATCAATTGAGCATCAATATCTATAATCTTAAACGGATTAAATTCATTTTTTTCTTTCAGATCAGTTAGAGATATCTTTGTGCTTTTGGATATTTCATCAATAGTGCTCATAGTAAGCATTTCTTTGCTTATGTAAGGCTTAATCAAATATTTTACATACTCCGCAATAGTCTGAGGCAATTCAGGAAATAACAATCTAGTTTCCTTGCCATTTACTTCCTTCGGAAAAGATTCAAACGGAATTAAAATATGCATTCCTGATCCGCCACTATACTTCGCAGAGATATTTTTTATCCCGTTAAACTTTAAAGCCTCTACAACCAAATCAGCAGCAATTTTAGCATATTCTATAAATTTGCTATCCAGATCAATTATCAAATCAAATCCTTTTCGCATATCATCCAATTGCCTTCTAGTAAGCCCAGGCTTAAGATCCAAAGGATTCTTCCATCTCTCTACAGACATGTGAAAAGAAGTAGCTCCATTTTTTGCTAGTTCCAGTATGTCAGACGGATACTGCAAAATATCGGGCCTTTTTCCAAACGCTTCATTATACCTTGCTGCAACTTCTCTATCCTTGGCAAATCTAAGAATCTCTTTTTGAATATCCTTTCTAGAATAAAACCTCAAAATATCCTGCATAAAACTATAAATATGATAATGTTATTTATAAATACTGCGCGCATTTGTCACTTAACATTATACTATGAAATATATTTCCTATTATTTAATATGCAAGACGAACATACAAAAGTTAAGAAAAAAGATAATTTAAATTAAAGATAAAATAAATATTGTTAGTTTAAGTAGTTTCTGTTGACTGGAACAGAAATAATGCTCCTTAGCTCGCCCACCTTAAACACTTCAACTATGCTCCCTTGATCTTCTTCACGGAGATAAAGCGTATATTGAAGATATTCTCCGTTTTTTCTGCTATGGGTTATATGAAATATGTTTTTGTTACCTTCCGGGTCATAACCATCTAATTTTACATCTATCCATCCTTGACCATATTCTACTCTCATTTCATTATGCATATCGAGCGTAACTATTTCTCCAGGAGAAACATGTGTTAAGATATTTGTTTCATAAGGCATATAATATTTACAAGAAGCGGAAGATATTCTAACCTTGCCATCAGGCTTTAGGCACAAAAATGGCCATGTGTCCCCCGGTATTCCCGTTCTTAGAATAAGCTCTGCCCCAGTCTCAAGCACCAACTCACTTGCCACAGAAGCGCTCTTTGTCTCGCAAAAGCTATCAGCATCGCAAGAATGTGCTCTTATTTTAGGAGCTACTGCCTCCCCAGTTAAACCTCTAAAATTTCCAAAAATAAAAACAGCAACAATCACTAAGATAATACCAATTATCCAGAAACTTTTATTACTCTCCTTTGCCAAAGATACCACCTCTTTTAAAAAAATAATTTATTAAAACTACCCAATTTTCCTATATATATATATATATATATATATCTGTGATAGAATTAATATTTTTTACTCGCTTTCTTTATTCAAACTAAGAAGTTCTTCCTGTATAGCATGCAATTGATTTTGAGCCTTATTCAGCGCTTGGTCAACGTTTTCAATCACGTTCTCTAATTCTTTTATCTTCTCTCCAATATACCCTTTAGCCTCAGCAACGCTTTTTGAAATAAAAATATCGGCCCCAACATCCATTAAAATATTCTCATTATCAATCAAAGCGGTTTTAGCAAAGATTCCGCCGCCAATCTGCGCAAACATATCGTCATTAATCTTTGTTTCGCCAATAGTAGCCAATGTTTCTTGCGCCCTTTTCGCTTCTTTGTTGTTTTGAACTAGCATTGACCGCTGTTGTTGCACTTCATCTATGTGCTGTTTTAATATTTGAAATTCTAAATATTTTTCCTGCATTATTCTCTTCTTATCCTCATCTTCGCTCATTTTCCTTTTTTCGATTTAACCTTTTCAGCAGTTTTTTTCTTAGTAGCCGTTTTCTTGCTTTTTTTGACATCCTTCATGTTCTTGTCTTCAGAAACTTTCTTTTCACCTTTAGCTTCTTCATTCTTATGTTTTCTGAGCTTAGTTGGTTTTTCTTCAGGTTTTTTAGGTTTAGTTTTAATCACTTCAACCCCAATATGCTTCAATTCTTTAGCCACAACTTCAGTTGATGCGCTAGGCTTTACTTTTATTTTCACGCCAAGAGGCTCCAAATGCAGCCTGTTGCATTTTTTCCTCCTTACTTGTCCGTCAATTAAAACATATTTATCGTCAATTTGGTCAATTACAACAGCAACCTTTCCGCTGTCCCTCCCAGCAGTTTTTACGCAAACTTGGCCATTTTCTAGCATTTTATTTCACCTCGAATAATAATTTTGAATTTTCAATAATAAATTTTCTGCTGCAAGCAGAGCACAGTTTTCCGCCATAGGGTCTTTGCGGTCTTCTTTGCACTTTAGGCAATCTCCGCATTTCAACTGCTCTAACCCTCGGTACTCCATGCAAAATTTTCCTGCAGTTTGCGCAATGGGCGATTTTTGGTTTTCTCTTCAAATATCTTATTATTAATTTGCCACCCGGCGTTCGTTTTTTTACTCTTCTCAATGACCTTGTTTTATGCGGCTGTAACATTTAATGCACCTTCAATACCTTCCTTAAGAGCATACTAAATACAATCGAGAAGATTATATAGGTGCCTATCCATCCAAGTCCCAATATAACCTTTGGGTCTCCCAAGGTATTAAAAAAATCATCAAACCATCTGAAAAAGAGGATTAGCGGGATAGACGTATAAGCAACAGATTTCATTGATAAGCTAAAAGACTGTGGAAGTTTAGCCATCTGCTGTTTTTGTAATTCCATTCGCTTATCTGGCTGGTCTTTTAACGCTTTCATTTTTGCCTGAAATTCCTTTTGCTCGTCCTTCAATTTTTTTAATCCTTCTTGGTCAGTAGTGTACTTATGTATTAATGTCTGTATTACATTGATAAAGAGCACAATAATAATCATTCCCCACAAAAGATTCCAGTTCAGTATTTTACCAAATGTTGGGTCCAGTGCAAAATGTACCGAAGATTTAATAATTGGAAGAGCATTCCATACGCTGGCTATTAGCAAAGCAACAATCATTACAATGAATATAGTTTTCATGCCTTTCATTTTATCTCTCCATTACCTTCCTTAATGCAGGATACATATCAACCATATGTTGCTGTGCAATTTCTTCATATAACCTATAAATAATCATAACCGTCAAAAGCAAGCCAGTGCCGGATGTCAGCGCACCAAGCAAGTCTGCTGATCCAGCCAAAAATCCTATAGCAATGCCGCCCATAATTGTCAAAGGTGCTATATACCTTTTTAATATTTGTTCTAGTACCCGCTCATCTCTCCTAAACCCAGGGATCTGTAAACCAGACGCCATTATCTGTTTAGCTTGAGATGCGGCGTCCATTCCAGAGGTTTGAACCCAAAAATAAGAGAATAATACTGCTCCGCCAATCATTAAAAACAGGTATGCGCCGGCATGAGCCAAATCAATAAACCTGAATGACCCAGTAATAATATTTTGAATTATCGCTGTAGGAAATATCCACGTTACAAATCCGGTTGCCGGAGCTCCGCCAACAAATGTACCTAGCCAAGGCCTGCCAGCATTTTCTAAAAAACTGGCCAATAATTGAATATTAGCTAATAATGCAGCGATTAATATCACTGGAATATTTGATGTATATAAAAATCTCAACGGCCACCTGATTCCATGCCCTCTTATCCTGCCAAAAGACAAAGGTATCTCAACTTTCATAGATTGTGCATAAACAGAAAACAAAAATACAATAATTGTTGCCAAAATTGCTGAAAGTGCGAGCATTGCACCAATTGTATTTCTGCCTATCAAAGACGTGAACAATACCCATACTTGACCAACTGCTCCTTCCCCAGTTCCAAGAGCAAAGGTGCCTGCTGCAGTCAAAGGTGAGAATGCCCTGATAAAAATTTGTTGCGAAACTCCTGCGGCTATAAACAACGAAACTCCTGACCCAAAGCCCCATTTGTTTATTACATCATCCATGTACATTACTAAAAGTCCACCAAATATCAATTGCACAACAAGCAATATCTGCGCGGCTCTAAAACTTCCCAACGGCAAATTAGAAGAAGGAGCCAAACCGCCCATTAATACATAGATCAATGCTTCAAATAATATGAAAAAAACAATTAGTAATTTTTGCAAGCCTTGGAATAATTTTCTTCCTTCTGGACCTGTAGTGTCTATTTTAAGCAACCCAGATCCGGACAATAATTGAAGCACAATTGAAGCAGTAACAATAGGGCCTATGCCCAAAGAAACTATTGATCCAAAACTCGCTCCCAGTATAATAGATAACTGTTCAAATTGTATTAGTGCATTCTGTCCCAGCCCATAAAGAGGAATAACGCCCAAAACAAAAAACGCAGCTAAAATTATTAAGCTCCATTTCAGCTTTGTTTTAAAAGATACCCTTTTTTCAGCTGGTTTCTTTATTTCGGGAAAAATAGCCAGAATCTTGTCTAATAGCTCCATTTTATTTTGCTACAATAGATCCTCCAGCTTTCTCGATTTTCTCTTTCGCTAAAGTACTGAATGACTTGATAATTACATTGTATCCCTTATCAGGTTTGCCCTTTCCAAGCAGTTTATCATATCCTATCTCAGTAAGATTTACATCTTTTTTTTCATAATTTAAATCTCCAACATTAATCACTCTAATTTCTTTCAAAATTTTTTGCGGTCTCTTAAAACCATGTCTGCCAAAATAATTCTTATATCCGAACTCTTTTATGATCGTTGGTTTTTTTTGATCTCCTCTTTTCCCGCTTCCAGCCATTCCCCTTCCACCCCTATTGCCTGCTCCCCTGTGTTTTTTCATGCTGCCCCATCCATGAGTTTTAGAACCTCTAAATCTTACTAATCTCTTTCTTTTATTAACTGTCATATTCAGATCATCCTCTTGATAAGGCTGTTTATCATATCTTTCCTATAGCCGCAAGCTCCGCCCATCGCAAATGGTTTTTTAATCCCCCCCCGTTCAAATCCGCCTTTAGGAGGGCTTAACTTGAAAAACAATTTTAATCCTGGCAGGTCTTTTAGTTCTTTTTTAAAATTGATTATCTCGCTCGCAAACTCATCTAAGGAAAGATTCAATTTTTCTTTTGTATAAGTTTCATTCAACTTTTTCTTTCTGGCAAGTTTACCGCGCTTCTCTAGAAGGAGCATCATAGTTTCACTATCTATTTCGCCCCACGAAACATAATTGTCTATCTTGCCAATCATCCCAGCAAAACTTTTAGAGCTAGATACTATGACGCAGTTATGCTTCTTATACAGTCTCAGCATGTTAAAGGTATCTTTCACGTCTTTTCTAAGGCCCTTTTTGCCATGTATCCTGATAATCGCGATTCTTTTTTCCATTTTAGCTGGCTACCGTATTAATCTTGGTTTCAGATAATTTTTTTAAAGCGTTAAAGCATGCCTTTACTAAATTCAATTTAGTTTTTGTATGCCCAAACGTTTTAGAATAGATATCCTTTATTCCAGCCATATCAAGAATTTTAGCGCATTCCCTTTCTATAACTAGCGAAGTGCCCTTGGGAGCTGGGATAAGTCTAATTCCAACAGAGCCGCATTTTCCTTCTACAGCAAAAGGAATAGAGTTATCACCAGAAGGATCTCCTTCCCATGAGCCACACCCGAATCTTACTTTTATTATATTCAATTTAGCATTCCGAATAGCCTTCTCTCTGGCAGGCACTGTCTCCTTTGCTTTCCCGTAACCAATACCAACCAACCCGTTTTTATTGCCAACAACCGCCACTGTAGCGAATTTTTGTTTATTGCCTTCTTGTGTTTTTTTCTGGGTTTGTCTCCAAATACTTCTTTTTCCGCCGCCAAATTTTCCTTTGCTTTGCCCAACAGATAATAACTCAGACTGCAAATCAGGAATTAGAGAGTCAACAACTTCTTGCTCTAAAATTCTATACCCAGAATTGATAATCTCATCGAAATCCTTAATCTCACCATTCTTTACTTTCATTCCAATCTCTGTTTTAGGGTGCCAACTATCAAAATCAAATTGCTTGATCTTCCTTATGCCGCTTTCCTCACTCTTCTTATAGGTATCTTCAGCCATTTCCTATTAATTTCTTTTTTACCTCCTTAAACATGTTGGGAAGCTCAGCAGGGTCAATTTGATATTTAGAGAACCTACCTTTCTCTTTTTCGTAATAGTTTGCTATATGCTTACCTTCAATTCTTTCTTGCTTTGGTGCTGCTTCGTCTCCTATCGCTATGTTTAACCCACCATCTTTAGCACCTTTAATAACAGATAAAATAACAGATCCGTGAATCGGCGCATAAAATCCAATGTCGGCAACTGCCTTTATAATTGATTTCTCTTTTGATTTTTTTGCAATTAATGCGCCAACTAAATAAGCAGTTGGAATATTCCTTCTAGGCGCTTTATACCCGAGCTTAATAAGTTCTCTTGAGTTTGCAGAAACAAGTGTCTTATCGCCTTCAGGGTAATACTGAACTAATTGAGCACATACGCCCCTTAATGATCTGCGTATTACTAAACGAATATTTTCAGACTTAAGCAACATTAGTCTTTTCCTGTAGTTTGTCCTATTTTGTATCTTTCTTTTGTATTCCATCTTTCAAAAACAGCTTATTTTCTTCTAAGTATAATTTTATTAGACGAACATTTCTGAATCTATTGCTTTTTATCATTGAGTATAAATCCCTATAAGTAGACTTGGAAACCTTATCCCTATCCTTCAAGGCCTTTATAAAGCCTCTTTGGGTTCTCATTCTTAAAATCCATCTCTTCTTTGCTCCCAATCGAGAGAACTTTCTCCCCTTTTTAGAGCCGACCCCCTTCCCTTGACCCTTTGATTTTTGCCTTTTAAGCTTATTAGTCCTGTAACGGGACTGGCCGACAATATTATCAATCTTTATTGCGCCGGAGGCTAAAAGCGATCTGATATCAGTCTTCGTAATTGCTTTCTTTATTTCCTCTAGTTTAGAAGGTTCTAGCTTAATCCTCTTCTTGCCAACATTTAGAGTGCGCGCAATCATTTGTTTCTTATTTTTTAGATTCATCTTCTGCTCTCCAAAATCTTCTTTTTTTCTTCTTTTGCTTGTTTTTCTTTTTCTTCCTCTGAGGCCTCTCCGCTTGCCTCTTTCTTTTCAATTTTTTCTTCAGGTTTTTCCTTAACTTTGCTTTTTTTCCTTTCTATTCTACTCTTCAATTTCTCTTCAGCCGAAGAGATATACCCGTCAACATTTTTCACGTTTAATACGCTAAGCTTTAATTCCTTAGACCTTTTCAATATCTGAATTCTTTTCTTTTGTCCAACAGTTGATCCAACAACAACCCCGTATTCAGCATTTAGTCTCTCCAATTCGCTAATGTTGTGTACAAGAAAAGGAATCAACCCGCTTTTATGTAAGCCTCTTACGCTAGTGGGAGAAGAATAGCCCATAGATGGATGCTTACCTTTCCCTCGCAATTTTTTTCTTAATTTAGAATGCATTCCTCTAGGCGCTCTCCATTTTTTGCTCAAACTCTTTATACTCATTCCTTGTTGTCTTAGAAACTTGGGTTTCTCCCCTTTCTTAATATTCCTCAGTTCAAGCAATCTTTTATCAATTTTATTCGTCATTCTGAATCAATTCCTTACGCCTTTTGACTTATCCATACCCCGTCCATGAATACTCTCCTATCCCTGTTTGTTATTCTTGTGGACCTTTCTATATTGGCTGCGGTTTGGCTAACCTTATCCTTATCCGCGCCTTCGACGATAATCTCATCGCCATTTATTCTTACGTTAGTCCCTTCCATTATATCAGCAGTTCTAGGAATCCTTTCGCCAAGAAAATTACTGACAATAACTTTCTTATCTTCCAAAGAAACTTTCATCGGGAAATGTCCTGAACAAATTTTTAATTTATAAACAAATCCGGAATTAACGCCAATTAGCATATTCTTTATATGCGCTGCAAAAGTTCCTATCATGCGTTTTTCTTTACGTGAAGTCTTCTTAGAAAACACCCTTATCCCATTCTCTTTCTTTTCAATAGTTATGCTAGGCTGCTTTAATATCCTCGCAATTTCTCCTTTTTGTCCTCTGGCCGTTAGTTTTCCATTATCTATACTGACTTCTATTCCGCTTGGGATTTCAATTTCCATCTCTAGCATTTTTGGTTTCATGTTCAGTAACAATAAGCTATCAACCTGCCCCCGGTTTTACTATTCCTCGCATCAATATGCGTGATGAGCCCTTTGCTTGCAGAAATAATAAGTATACCAAAATCCTTAGCAGGCAAATATCTTTTTTCATATTTTTCTAAGTCTGTATATTTAACAGGGTATCTTGGTTTTATAACTGAGCATTTATTCACCTTGCCCAAGAGATTTATTCTAAGAAGATTTTTCCCGCCATCGGCAATCTCTTCAAAATCACCAATATATCCATTGTTATGGAGTATGCCAAGCACAGACTTTATTACTCTAGAGCTGGGCTTAGCTATGCACTGCGTTTTTCCGACTTTTTCCGCGTTCCATATGTTAGATAACGCAGTAGCTAATGGATCGTGTAACATCTTAAAACTCCTTCAACCATATTTTTTAAATCCGATTTCTTTTGCATTTTCCCTAAAACACCTTCTGCACATAGTTATGCCATATTTTCCTATAAAAGCCCTATGACTTCCGCACATTCGGCATTTTTTCAATGCAGCGCCAGTGCTTCTTTTCTTTGGTGCATTATGCTTCAGGTATTTCTTCCACTTTACAGGTTTCATCTTAAGTTGCGTATATGCCTTTCTGAAATTGCTAGTTGTCATTTCTATCGTTCAATTATAACTCCATATTTATCTCGAATAAACTTAATTGATTCTTCCTTGTTTATTCTGACTTTTTTTGATATCCTCCTTGGCGCTATGCGTCGATTTTTTATCCTAAATCCTGGTCTAGCTAAAGTAACCGCAGCCTCCAAACCTATAATGCCTATCTGCATGTCATACTCGACACCAGGAATATCCAAATACTCAAGGATACCAAATGAAACATTCCCCGCATCATCAAAATTTTTCTCTTGAAGCTTATTGCCCTTTGCAGTAAACAACCTTAGTAGTAGTTCATGGGCTTTTTTCTTTCGCAAGGTAACTTTGCATCCAATTTGTAAGCCAGGTCTTATGTCCCATGCAGGAATCCTTCTGTTAGTTTTTGTCGGAACTGGTTTTGCGTTTGTAATATTATTTAACAGGCGTATAGCCTTGTCTAGTGATTCTCCTGGTCCGCCAGTGCCAATGTTCAAGGTTACCTTTTCCACGTAAACATCTCTCATGTTGTTCATTTTTCAAATTCCTTTTCTATCACAAATGCGAAATCTTTTCTAGTTAGTATCTGGTCTTTGCCAGACTCAATCAAAATCAAGTCTTTTGACAATTCAGAGGTTCTTTCCATCTTCTCCAGTTTGCCCATAGCCCCCATATATTTTCCGGAGGTTATGTAAACAGTTGCGCCTTCAACAAATTTTAAATGCTTCTTGATTTCTTTATTTTTTATGAGCAGGGTATCGCCGACTTTGTAGCCATCCTTCTTCACAATCAAATTATTGCCGTTGTGAAAGTTCAACTGTATTTTTTTACCCTTCAAAATAGTCTTATTTATGATCTTACAAAATATAATATCGGCGCCCGCTTTATCAATAGGCAATAATGAAAATTTTTTACTGCTGTTGTAAACAATCACGTAATGCTCGTCTGCAATAGATAAAGTGTCCAATAACCCAACAGGAAACCTCAATTCAGTTCTAGTCTTACCGTTTACCAGTGCCTTCTTGCCGTTCAAAATACTCATGGCTTCTTTTTTATTCTTGGCGTACCTTAAAATAGAGATTAATATCTGACTCAAGGTAATAGACTCTTTTAATTTGTGTGGTCCAGGCATAGGTCTAGCTACAAATTTCTTGTCTTTTCTTTTGTCCAGCGACCACGACTTAGGAGCCACTAGCTTTTTTAAGTGTGCCATTTTTTGATCTGTCTAAAATTTTCCTTCTTTTTTTATCATCTAAATTTAGACTAAGGAGCATAACATTCGACGGATGAATAGGATAGTACGTCTTAGACCCGTCTTTCTTAACTACTTGTGCATTCTCTACATAAACCAAAGATTTTTTTAAAAACACCTTGTTTATTTTACCTTTTGTTTTTTTAAATTGTCCTCGCATTATCATAACTTCATCATCCTTTCTCACAGGAATGCTTCTTCTTTGGTATTTCTTCCTCAGTTCTTTTGATAGCATGGCTGCTAGAAACTTATGCTTGTCCTTTAATGTAGCTCTAGCTAAAAATTTCCTTTGCTTTCTTGGTTGCTTGCTTGATTTCCAATGTATAGAAAATTCCGCTTTCATGTGACATCTAAAATAACTCTATATGTTTTTTGCGCCTTAGTCAATTCCCACTTTTTATTATAATACTTTGTTTCATACTCAGAAGATCCAAGGTTATCATCCACCTGCTTAAGAAAATTAACAACAAGTTTAAGTTTTTTTCCGTCCGTATTTTTTCCCACCATTTTAATTTAAACCATCCTAAAAATCATCATACAACAATCTCAGCTAGTTTTCCAATTCCCGGCCATCTCTCAACAGCTTCTTTCGCAATAGGCCCCTTAAAAATTGTTCCCCGTGGATTTCCCTTTTCATCCTTCAGTATCACCAAAGCGTTATCTTCAAACATGATCCTAGAACCGTCTGGTCTCCTACAAGCCATCTTTTGCCTGACTATCACTGCAGGAAGCACCTGCTTTCTTATTTCTTTATCCCCCTTTATAACAGACACAAAAATTAAATCTCCGATTCCAGCTTCAGGTTTTTTTCTTCTCACTGTTTTAGACCATTTAACAGAAACTATTCTAGTAAGTTTTGCACCGGAATTGTCACAAGTAGCTACAATAGACCCATGGCACAATCCCTTTGCAACTCTCGATTTAATTGCTCTCATTTTCCCAGCCTCTCAATTATCACGAAATTTTTTGTTTTTGAAATAGGTCTGCATTCAGCAAACCTCACGATCTCACCAACTTCGGCCACCAAAGAGTCAGGATTATGAACTAATAGTCTTGTTCTTCTTTTTTCATATCTTTCATATTTTTTTATTGGGAATATTCTCTCAAACTCGACCTTTGCTGTTTTAGCAGATTTTATTGAAATTACCCTGCCGGTAAAAATCCTCCCACGAATTCCTAGATTATTGTAAAATGGATCGTGCTTATCTTCGCTTTTCTTCTTAGGCAGATTTACTTTTATTCCTATGTTTCTAGGTTCGGTTCTCATTTTTTTATTCGTTCCTCAAGCCTTCCGGCTATATCTTTCCCATCCAATTCAATTGTCCTTTTTTGCAATCTAACTTTCATTTTTATTTGATTCTTTATTAACCGTTTAAGCACTTTTTTGTGCATCACTTTAATTGTGTTTTTCGTCTCATCGACTACCTTGCCGTTAATGCCAATGAGTGCAGGATTTATCGCATTAATCACTGTGATTCTTAAGCCTATCAATTCACGTCTCCACATATTCATTTCCCATCTAATCTTAGCTAGTCTCTATTGAGTCTCTGGCAAATCCTAATTTTATTAATTCTTCCTTTGCCCTTTTGGCATGAGTTCCTTGCAGCTCTATGGTGCTATCTTTAACCGTTCCGCCGCATGCAAGTCTCGATTTTAATTTCTTTGCTATTTCCTTTAAATCTATCTCTTTGCTGTTTATCCCTTTAATCACTGTTATTATCTTGCCAAATTTTCTTTTCTCTTCCTTCATCTGTATTCTCTGTTCACTTTTTGCAATATTTTCCCAAATGCCTAGCTCTTTGGGCAATCCAGTAACAGGATCTATTTCACTCATACTTTAGGTTTTCCTCCCGCAAGCGTTTGCATACTAATCTGGTTTAGTCTAGTATACAATCTTGCGATTGTTCTTCTAATTAGTTTTATTCTGCCGGGATTCTCTATAGCCGTGCCAACCGCACGCTGCGCATTCAGCTTCATATATTCCTTACTTAATTCTGTTAGCTTTGATTCTATCTGAGTTGCATTCAAATTCACTAGTTCCTTTTTTTTGATGATTGCCATATTTATTCTTTCTTTTTTCTCTTACTTGCTTTTTTCTCAGGTTTCTCGACTTTTTTCAAATCTTTTTCCTCTACTTTTTCCTCTTCAAGTTTTTCAGCACTCTCTTCAACTTCCTCAACCTTTATTGTTTTATCCAATTCCTCTTTTTTTGGTTCAATCTCTTTAACAACATCGCCAACTTTAACACCACCATCTATAAATTCTATTTTATCTGGCATTGGCGTATCAGGCAACATTATTGAGACTTTGATGCCTATAACACCGGATTTTAGTTGAGCAGCGCCATAAGCTCTTGCTACATAGTTTTCAGAAATATCCCCCGATTTCTTTAAATGACCTGCAGAAAATCTCCACGTTTTTGCTCTAGCTCCAGGAACTTTTCCTGAGATTATTATCTCAGCCCCAAGCGCCCCAGAGTCAATTACATTTTGTAGCGTTTTGTACCCTATTGATTTAAATCTGCTCGCCCCAAATCTTTCAAGTGTAGCAACAATTCTATCGCACACGTAATAAACGTCAAGCATGGGGGTTTTCAATTCTCCGATTTCTATTTGGGGATTTTCCATTTTAAATTTCCTTTTAAGAGTGCTTGTTAAATTTTGTATGTTTTCTCCTCTCCCCCCAACAACAAGTCCGGGCCTAGTTGTGTATATTATTATCTTCTCACCCAACGGCGTTCTTTTTATTTCAGAATGCGAATAACCAGTTTTAGCCAATCTGCTAGCTATGTATTTTTGAACCTGGTGTTCTTTCAGTTTCTGCATTAAAAATTGTTTTTCGATCATTTTTTCTCTTTCTTCTCGCTCTGAGCCGTTTCAGTTTTTTTTACATTTGATCTTTCTTTAGCCACCAGTTCTATGTGGGTCCTTTTCATGAAAATTCTTCTCATCCTTCCATGGTGCATCGGTTTTGACGCTTTGTTGGCAATTGCTTTGAATATGTAAGCATTTTCTTTTGATAGTCCATTGTTGTTAACGTTGGCCTCTAGAGTCGATAGCAACTTTATAATTTCATTAGTTGCTTTTTCAGGATAAAAACCGGGCCCAATTTTACCTTTCCTATGGCCCCTGTTATCATGAAATCTCCTAAGTGGGATAGCAAGTTTTTTTTGCAGCACCATATGCAATTGTTTTTTAGCCACAAAAATGCTTTTATTTCTAATAAAATCGCAAATTTCTATTGAATGCTTAGTCGATATAGGCAAATCAAATCCTCTGGCAATAGCAATGTTCTTTTCTTCCATTTTATTTCTTAGATACTGCAGCACTTGACCTAGTAGCCCCTATTCCAGGCGCAGAGTGTCCAACTTTTTTCCTTGTTGGCGAAAATTCCCCTAAATAATGGCCAAGCATTTCTTCAGTAATTGTGATAGGATTCCACGCCTTTCCATTATGCACGAGCAACCGTGCCTCAATCATTTCTGGCAGGATTACCATGTCTCTTACATGAGTTTTTGTAGCCTTATTAGATAGTTTGTTCATTTTAATATTTTCTAAAAGTATCTTCTGTTGCTCAGTCAACCCCCTAATTAAAGATCTTCTGACCCTGGCAGTGGCTATCTTGATAAAGTCTTTTATTTCCATCTTCCTTAATTCTTCTGTTGTTTTTCCTTTGAAAGCAGTTTTTTCCATGTTGATTACTTCCTTCCAGATCTCCTAGCCCTAAGCTGACCAACATTTCTTCCAGGAGGCGCAAATCTTGATGGCGATTTAATCTTTGAGTGATGTCTTCCTCTACCTGACCCAAAAGGATGATCTACCGCGTTCATTGCCACACCAGAGGTTCTAGGATACAATTTGCCCCTTGCTCGCGTAGCATGGTGTCTTTTTCCAGCTTTAACCCAAGGTTTATCCAACCTGCCACTTCCAGCAATGATCCCAACAGTCGCTCTGCACAACGAGTTGAATTTTTTCTGTTTTTTTGAAGGCAATTCGACAATCGTGCCATCACTCAAATGGGATATAACCTTCGCAGATACCCCCGATGCTCTGCAAAGTTTTCCACCGTCGCCAGGATTTGCCTCTATGCTATACACCAAAGTACCTTCGGGCAAATTCTTTAGAGGCAGGGTATTTCCCTTTTTAATTTCTGCTTTTATTCCACTTTCTAAGCTATCCTTTACCCTTACACCTTCTGGAGCAAACATATAAACTTTTTCACCATTTGAATATTTAATTAATGCAATAGGAGCAGAATGCCCGCTACTATGCAATAAATCAATAATCTCTCCCGTGATACTAGAATTCTTTTCAATATCATCTAGCCCCCTATATTTAACTTCAGTTAGCCATCTATGTGAATGAGCCCTATAGGTAACCGTGCCTCTTCCTCGCCTTTGCTGGATTATTCTCTTTCCCATTTTACATTAGCCCCATTTGCGTAGCGATATCTATAGCTGGATTTTCAGGCGTTAATTTAATATATGCTTTTTTTCTTCCTTTTTGATTTAACGTACGCACGTTCAAAACTTTAACTTTAAACATTTTCTCAAACTCATCCTTTATCTGATTTTTGTTTGCTCTATCGTCCACTATAAAGGTAATTTTATTTTCGGTATTTATTAACCTAACAGATTTTTCTGTAGACAAAGGGTACTTCAATATACTGCTCATTTGTTACCCCCAACACGCTTATTAAAAAATAAACCCTTCTCATTCAAAATCTTTAAAGCATCTTCAGTAAAAATTGTTAATCTCCCAGGAACAGCTCCAGGAGCAAGCAACTCGGCATTGAGGTTATTAACAACGCAAACATCAACGCCGGCTATATTGCTGGCAGATTTGCTCAACAAGCATTCTTTTGACGTCACTATTAATGGACCTTTTTTTAATTTATATTTTCTTCCGCGCATTTTGCCTTTTCCAGCCCTCACTTTCTTTTTATGGACCCTTAATAATTCGCGCCCGAGACCCAACGATAACAAAACATTTTTGGCTTCTTTTGTGGTTTTTATTTTTTCAATCTTCGACTCAACTACAAAAGGAAGAAAATCTATCTTATGTCCTCTTAACTTAACTATTTGTAAATTTGTAGTTGCTGACAATGCAGACCTAATGGCTTTCCTTCTTTCTTTGGTATTTATTTTTTGTTTCCATATCTTTCCGGGTTTTGGCGGATGCGCTCTCCTTCCACCTACAGTGCCAGGAGCAAATGCCCCTACCCAATAAAACTGAGAACCTCTCCTCAGTATAGTTTTCCTTGGAGCTCTTGAAATGCCTTTTCCATACGAGCCTTTGAATTTTCTTCTTCTCTTTGAAATCTCTACAGCTTGTCGCATCCCGGCATATCTTTTTGCTCCATAAGGCGTTCTTTTTCCAGCCTGTAGTGAAAGAACCGTTCTTTTTATCAGGTCTTCTCTTATAGGCTCATTAAACTGCTCAGGTAGCTCTACGCTTTTAATCTTCTTCCCATCAATCCCATATAAGTCAGCTTTCATTGTTTGCTTTCCAAATTAATTGACAATACTTCAATATCTTTAGCACCAACGTTCCTAAAAGAAGGCGTCATTACAACTGCTCTTTTTGCAGGTCCGACAACAGAGCCTTTCAATACAATATAGTCATTTTTTATAAATCCATAATGCAAAAATCCGGATTTAGGATTAATTTTCTTCGGGTCAGAATCAACAATTAATTTTAACTTGTTATACTCAGTTCTCTGATGATAGCCCATCTTCCCAGCCTGAGCAACAGTAAACTGAACTTTGTTTGGATGCCAAGATCCAAGTGTTCCAATTCCTCTTTTTGTTTTTTCAGCTTTATGCTGCCTGATCTTAACCCCGAATCTTTTCACTGTTCCTTGAAAACCCTTTCCCTTCGAGACTGAGTGCACGTCTATAATCTTTTTATTTTTAAAAACATCTTGTAATCTAATTTCTTTTTCTAATAGATCCAGAGCAAACTTTAGTTTTTCATTATTGTCCTTGCCACCAATTCCGATTTCAAGAATCTCTGGTTTTTTCTTTCCTATGCCTGTCAATCTTGGTTGAGTATAAACGACGAACCTAACATCATCGAATACATCAGGAATTTTATTTTCTTTTTTTGGAAGTTTAAAATATTTTTTAAATTCTTTATCACTTGATTTAGAATAAATCTCAGAAATTAATTTTAAACCATCATAAGAATTTTTGTAAAAACGCAAAGAAAGAGGTTTTAAAGGTGGACATTCAATAATTGTCACAGGAATAGAAATCTTGTCTTTTTTGTACATGCTATCTGGAGTATTGTCCTTGGCTATGACGTGCGTCATTCCGGCTTTATATCCAATAAAGCCAAGCAGTTCTACATTACCATTGCCATGCCATACTCTTATTCTAGCAAAGGGCCTTTTAGCCCTCTTCCTAGGCCAGACCTGCATGCTTCCTCGTCTTGGATGTCTTTTGTTGGGCATTTTCTAGTGTGTTAAAAAAGCTAGATAACTAGCTCTAGAATCAGCGGTTAAATTAGGCTTCCATTTTCAATCAGTAAGGGATAAATTGAAATCTCCATTTCTTCTATATAAACCTTTAGGTTTTACTGTGAAAAGTCTGAAATATGCTTAAAATATCAAATAAAGCCTAAATCAGCCTTATTTTTTAGAAAAGTTTATAAATCACTCTCTAAAAACATGGATAAAATGTCCACAAATATTTTACCTTTAGCTGCAATGGAAAAACTGCTTAAAAAATACGGTGCTTCTAGGGTATCTGAAGATGCAAAAGAAGCTTTAAGAGAAGCCCTAGAATTAAAATCAGAAGAAATTGCCAGAAAAGCAACAGAATTTGCATCACACACAGGCAGAAAAACAGTAAAAGCAGTTGATATTAAGCTAGCAGTAAAATAGTGCCTAATCTCGCATTATTGATACTTTCAATAAGTAGTAACTATCAGAAAGCTTTATATAGGATTAATTCTACTAAAAAGTAGTAAATAATACATTAATCATGGATAAAATGTTAAAGTCATTCACCATAACAAAGAAAATAGCAAAACACGGCAACCAGTCTGTGATAATCATACCAAAATTATTACAGCCAGAATTAAAGCCAAAAACCATTGTAGAAGTTAAAATTAATGTTTTGAAGGAGTTTGAAAATGACAAGGGTATATAAAAATTCCACTGAAATCGCACAATTACACGGCATACCAATTTATATGAACGATTTGGTAGATGCATGCTTAGTTGGAAGATTAAATTTATTTTTGCAAGGCGACACAGGTTCAGGAAAAACACAATTGGCAAGAGATGCTATGAGTTATTTTCCAGATAGAAGTTTGTTTGTTCTTGGAAGAAACGATATGGACACAAGAGAATTATTCCAGCAGATTAACCTTCATAAATTAAATTATAAACCTAGTTACCAGCTTGAGCCTTTGGTCAATCCTGAAACAGGCGAAGTTGAATGGTATTACCCGCAACTGACCGATGGCGGTGTTTTTGCCCCTAAAAAATTGACGAGGGAACAGGCAGATCGAGTAAGGAGAAGTTTGGAATCTCTGGCAGAAAATTCTACAAATTTAAGAGAGCTAACGTCCAACATTAATAATAGAATTTGTGTGGTTGATGAACTACCTAATTGTGTACCCGCAGTAAGGGCTCAATTATTCAATATATTTGACGGATTCATTGAAATTAGCGGAAAAGCTTATCCGTTCGGAAATTATTTTACAATGGTTTATCCAAACGGAGATGTAAAACTTCTGGAAGGAGCAGTTCCAATCGCCGATTTAGAAAAATTAAGAGCTGAAGGAATAGAAATGAGAAGCGATAATTACTCAGTCGGTATTGCTACAGGAAACATTGGACAGCAATTTACAGAATCCTCAAATGACCTAGGAAGAGCCATTAAAGATAGGATGCACGTCATTATTGATACGGATCATTTCTTTCCTAGACCATCCGACACATTAGAAATTTTAGCAGGTAACACAAATCCAAGAGTTGAATTTACAGAAGGAGGTGAGGGAGATGAAAAAAGAATTATTGAAAAATATCAAACGCTTAATAGACAATCAATTCCATTATCGAAGCTGATAGTCGCGAATTACTTGCTTCACGGTTTAGATTATTGCAATAATGGCGAGAGCAAAAGAAAAATGGGCGTCGCGTGGCCAAATAAAGTTGAGAAGCATGAAAAAGGCTCAGATGAAGCTTTAGTTATGCCGGCTTCACCAAGGGCAGCTAAATCAATTATAAGACTTTCTCAAGCATTAGATGATGTATCGTTGGCAAGAGGAGCAGCACAGGAAGATATCGATAGCGGAGCAGTTGACTCTATGTTGCAGGCTTATAAATTAGTTTCTACTTATTCAGGAATATTGGACGAATCAGCAGTAAGAAATGTTTATGATGGAAATCACTATGCTGCGATGGATGCTGTACTAAGAGCGACAAGAGGTGAATTTGACAGGCACAAAGAAAACATAGCAACCGGATTATACATGGTTAGAAACACTAAGAAAGACGCCAAAGTAATGAACTTGTTTACTGGCAGATGGCAATTTATGAGGGACACTTTGGAAGGATTGCTAAAAAGCGTAAGGAGAGACGAGAAATGACAAAAGAAATTGAAATCCCAAAGGAATTTATGGGAGTGCCAATAACAAAAGACACCTTTGATAGAGT
>JBBSXW010000016.1:0-1214 GCA_038045665.1 Nanobdellota archaeon
TATTTTTCAAAAACAATCAGTTGCTTTGCGCCGAATCTTCGCTGTTTTTTTAATGCTTTTGATTATTTTTACCGGCGTTTTTTGGATTACCAAATCCAATTCTTTTTGGCAAACATTGCCCGGTTTTGACAGATTGGCCAGAACCGATTTTTTAAATGATGCTTCGACTCAAACTCGACTTATCGCTTGGCAATCAAGCTGGAAGGCTTTTAAGGAAAAACCGCTTATCGGTTGGGGGCTTGAAGGTTATTTGACCGCTTATTCAAAATATTACAATCCAAAATACGCGGTTTACGGCGAAACTTGGCTTGACCGTTCCCACAATAAATTTATTGATGTTTTAGTGATGCAGGGAATCGTCGGCATATTGGCTTATTTGGCTTTGGTTGGATTATTGCTTCGCGCGTTTCGCCGTCAGCCGCTGGTTTTAGCCGGCCTTATCGCTTATTTCGTTCAAAATCTTTTTGTTTTTGAAGAAACCAATTCATATTTGCTTTTTTTCCCGATTCTCGGATTTGCGATAGTTTATTTTGCGAATAAAAATAAAGTCGTTGAAACCGTTGCCGAAGAAGCGAAGCCGTTAAAAAACAAAGGAATAATAATCGCGAGTATGGCGGCATTTTTAATTCTTGCTTTTAGTTATTTTTACAATTATATTCCTTATAACCAAGCCAAAGCTGCTAATTTTGTGTACAATAGCCGGCCAACCTTGGAAAATCAAAAAATAATAATGGATTATCTTAAAAATGCGTTTGAGCCGTATAATTTCAGCCAAAGTTCAATTCGTGATTTGCTTTTTGAACGTTTTTACAATGTAAGCGGCGGTTATGATATTTTCAGCAATCCCCAATTTGATTTGCTTTCAAAAGAAACGGAAAAATCAATTGATGAAATCATTGAGGCCGAGCCGGATTACGACCCTCGTTATTATTTGAGAAAAAATCAAATTTTGTTTATTTTCGCGAAGCGTCCGGGCAATGAAGCGCTTTTTAAAGAAGCGGAGGCGATGATAAGAAAGGGGATGGAAATGGCTCCCCGGCGCCAGGAATTTTATTACGGTTTGGCTCTTGATTTGGTTGGTCAGGGCCGTTATGAAGAAGCGGTTGAAAGCGCTCAAGCGGCGGTTGAATTGAATCCGCAAGTGCCTCGGGCTTATTACCATTTGGGGCTGATGTACGCCATTGTTAAAAAGAAAACCGAAGCTCTTGAGGCTT
>JBBSXW010000017.1:0-1697 GCA_038045665.1 Nanobdellota archaeon
TAATCATCTTTTCTAAAAACTGTTTTCTTATTACATTAATCATTATAAATAAGTGGTTTGTAGAAGTTGCTAGTCTAAAGTGGTAATAAACTGGGGGGAGTTTAATTGAGAGAAACATATGTGTTGATTTTACTAATTTTACTAGCTTTAGCTCCGGTGGTTTATGGTATTAGAGCTGAAATAGGGAATGCTAGAACAATAATTAACACAGATTGGGAAGGAGAAAAAACAATCGAAAGAGCTATCTTAGTAAGGAATGTTAATGACGTGCCTGTTGATATCGATTTAAGGGCTTCAGAAGAGATAGAGGATATAATTGAATTAATAGACAAGGAATTCAGATTAGAGCCAGGAGAGGAGAAAAAAGCAAGATTCGATATTGTACTTAAAAAACCTGGCGAATGGGCTGGAAAAATATTTGTGAGATTTACTCCGGAATTGGGAAATAGCATTGTGCTTTCCTCAGCATTAATACTTGGAGCTGGAGCTAATGAAGGGGTGGATATTCCTGATGATGCGATTGATGATGATGAGGATCTTGTTGAGATCGTTGATGATGATGTTAATTTGGATGTTGATGAAGATGATTCTGATTTAAGCGGGAATGCTGTTGGATTTGGAATAAATAAACCAAAAAATAATGATAATGAGAGAGTAACTCCTTATGTTACTATTTTGGTGATTATATTGTCTGTTCTAATTATAGGCGTAATTATCGGAGGCATTTATTTACTAAGAAAATGAAATATTACATATATGCTTTAATTTTATTATTTAGCTTAAGTGCTGTCAGCGCAGCGGATGTTGCTTATGTATTAGAAGATGGAAGTGCTTTAAGCCAGAATATAGTTGGTGCTTTTAGAGATCTTGATCTTGATTTTGATATTATTAGAGATAGCCAAATAAGGACTACTGATTTCTCTCGATATTCTGTTATATTGGTTGTCGAGGATGTGGACAACAAGGCATTTATCCCGTTTTTAGACAAACATGCCATATTCTTTGATAGAAAGATTGCGGAACATGTTTGGAGAGGAACTTCGGCCAGCTTTAGCACTGGAGCAATTAGGATAAAGGTCACAAATAAAAATCATGAAGTTTTTGAAGGCGTGAATATTCCAATAGACGGCGAGATATTGATATACACGAATCCGAGCGCCGTGCATTACTTAAGGATTAAACCGAGGGACGTCAGCACTTTAGCGGTTAGATCTGGCGGGAGCGATGCGATTATAGCTGAATCAATTAAGGAGATAAACAATAAACCTGTGAAGGATTTGTTCATTGGAGCCATAGACTCTACAAAATGGAATAGCAATATGAAAATAATTTTCAAAAATTCTTTGCTCTACATGATTTCTGATGTTGATCAAGATGAAGATGGGTTTATTTTTGAAGAAGATTGCGATGACCATAATGCCGATATCTATCCTGGAGCGGATGAGGTACCTTATGACGGAATAGACCAGGACTGTGATGGCTTTGACTTGTTAGATGTTGATGAAGATGGGTATTGTTTAGAAGGAACTTTAATTCAAAATAAAATATTTCAGTGTCCATTAGAGCCTGGAAACATAGGAACAGATTGTGATGATGGTAATGATGGGATAAATATTAATGCTGAAGAGATATTGGATGATGTTGATCAGAATTGTGTAAATGATGCCCCTGTTTTATTGGAAGATATTGAGGATTTG
>JBBSXW010000017.1:1797-6495 GCA_038045665.1 Nanobdellota archaeon
CTTTTGGGTTTATTGCAACAGATGACGTTGCTGATATTTTATTGTGCGGATTTTATTCAGACATAAGCGGAGAATTTGAATTGTTTGATGATCCGAATAATCCTTTTAATACCAGAAAGGGTGAACTAAAGATTTTTGCTGTGGGAACAAGGGAAGGCATTCCAGATGGAACTTATGTTTGGAATATAGAATGCAGTGACGGAACAAACAAGGCCTTTGCGCCTAGGAATTTTAGATTTACTGTTGATGAGAATGATCCTCCTGAATTTGATATGGAAACTGAATATATGGTTAATGAGAACGAATTATTGAGAATTGAGGCATTTGCAATGGATCCTGAAGGAGAAGAGGTTAGATATTCCATAAATGATGCAAGATTCCAGCAACAAGATAATGTATTTACATGGCAGACTAATTATAATGATGCTGGCGAGTATTATTTTATTATAACTGCTAGTGATGGAGAAATGCACTCTGATTTAGAAATTCATGTTATTGTTAAAAATGTAAATAGGACTCCTTTGTTAATTAGAAATATTGGGGATAAAAATACCGATGAAGATATTTCATTTGAAATTAACTTGAGGGATCATTTTGTAGATCCTGATGATGATGCTTTAACATTTAGTTACAGAGATGGTGATAATCTAAATATTGTATTTAATAATGGAAGGGCAACTATTACTCCGAGATTAAACTGGAACGGAGAAACTTTCCTGACTTTTAAGGCTAGCGACGGAGAATTACATGTTGAAAGTAATGAGTTTATTGTGAGTGTAAATCCTGTTAATGATGCGCCTGTTCTAGATGCATTTGATGATATAACTGTAGAGGAAAATGAAGTTGTTGAAATAATAGCCAATGCAGATGACGCTGATGACGATCAATTGGCTTATTATATTAATGATGAAAGATTTGAAAAAGAAGGAAATATATTTAGATGGGCTACGGGCATTTTTGATTCTGGGGAGTATTTGTTTAGGGTTAATGTGACTGATGGAAGATTGTGGGATGAAAAAAACGTGAGGGTTATTGTCAGCAATGCAAATATAAATCCTGTACTAGACACAATAGGCGAAATAAGGATTGATGAGGATTCTGGGCAACAGGAGGTATGGGATTTAAGCGCTAGTGATGAAGATGGCAGAGAAGAAGATTTATTTTTTGTTGTTCATAGAAATAGTAAGGCTCAATGTTCTGTAACAGGAAATAAATTAAATGTTAATCCTAAGAGGGATTTCTTTGGAGAAACAGGTTGTGTCGTAAGAGTTTCTGACAGAGACGGAGGATTTGATGAGCAAGAAGTGATGATTATCGTAAATGGCGTTGATGATCCTTTAAGGCTTAAAAAAGCATTTCCGGATACAAATGAAGTTGTAATCGGGAAGAACAGGGTACAGAACTTCTTTATTGAATATGAAGATGTTGATAATGATCCGGTGGATATTAAATGGTTTAAGGACGGAGAGCCAGTATCGCGGCAAACTACATATACTTTTTTATCTAACGGCATTGAAAGAGAATATGAGATTAAAGTTGAAATAAGCGATGGTATTAGTGATCCTATTGAGAGGGCTTGGAGATTAATTGTAAGAGAAGATTCACATAATGAATTAACATGCTCTGACATTGGGGGATTTGTTTGTGCAAATGAACGGCTTTGCAAAGGGCAATTGCTAGATTCTGGTGACGGGGCCATATGCTGTTCAACACGGTGCTTGTTTACTGAAAGCGGAGATAATGAAAGAAATGAAACTATAATTAATAAAGAAAGCTGCGTAAATGGAACGGTTGGAGATTTGAAAATTAAGATAAAGGAGCCTGATGATGGCGATGATTTTGCTCCTAAATCATTAATTAATGTAGAAGTTGAGGCTGAGAATACGGGCGATAAAGATATTAAAGATGTTGTTGTTGAGGCTTTTTTGTTTGTAAAAGATTTCAAAGAAGGAGTATTAGACAAGATTGAGGATGCTGAAAGCGATGAAACTGACATTGATGAAGATGATGAGGAGACATTTGAATTTGAGCTGGAAGTGCCTGACAGCGATATTGATGAGGATGATGAATATGTTTTGTTTGTGAAGGCTTTTGAGGATGGAGATGAAGATAAACAGTGTGCTGAAGATGAAATTGAGATTGTAATTGAGAGGGAAAAGCATCAGGTTTTGATTGATGAGTTTAATATTTTGAATGAAGAAATAAGTTGCGGGGATATTTTGAGGACTGAGCTTAGATTAGAAAACCTTGGGAAGAGCGAAGAAGAAGATATGTATGTTTTGCTAAAGATCCCTCAATTGAATCTAGAAACTAAGTCCTCTATGTTCACCTTAGAAAAATTTGATGAGAATAGTGATATATCTAAAACAATAATATTGAAAATTTCTGATGATGTGAAGGCTGGGGCATATAAAGTTGTTGCAGAAGCGGTATTTGATGACGGCGATCAGACTGAAAGCGAGGAAAAGACAATAGATATTAAAGAATGTAAAGTCTTGGAAGTGAAAAAAGAAAGTAGGACTGAAATAACATTGGAAAGCGTGTTTGAAAGAATGCCCGGGGATATAATTACATTTCCTGTAGAAATTACAAATACAGGAGATGGTTTTGCTGAGTATCAGATTATTATAAGCGATAGTGGATTAATAGATCCGATAACAAGAAATGTTTTAATTGCCGGGAACAAGAAAGAAGTAGTAAATATTGATTCTGTTATTAAGGAAAATGCACCAAATGGTGAGCATGCTATTGCGATTGATGTAATGAGCGAAGGTAGATTAATTGACAGTAAAAGACTAATTGTAAGCATAAATAGGCCAGAAGAGGTTAAAGAGTCTCCTAAGGTCGTTTATACTTTGAGCTTTATGAATCTGCTTGCGATTATTGTATTGATTTATTTATTATCTTTGTTAATTCGTTAATTTCACGAGTTCTTAGGTAAAACATAACTATAAAAAGATATAAATGTGCTTAAATGTTGATGGCTGAAAAATATCAAAAGATAAATCCTAAAGCATTGGCATTAAGCTTGGGTATTATTTGGGCAGTTGGAATATTTCTTTTGGGAATTTTGCCTATACTTTTTAATGGATGGGCAAAAACAATGGTGCTGTCTATAAGTTCTTTGTACATTGGTTTTAAACCTACTTTTGGCGGGGCTGTAATAGGAGCTATCTGGGGTTTTGTTGATGGATTTATTAGTGGCTGGATAATTGGCTGGTTGTATAACAAATTTTTAAAGTAACCACTGGAGGAAACCCGCTGTTCCAAGAAGGATGAAACTTAACTTAATAGAAGAAATATAATCCAAATTTGATAATAAAAATATTCCTAAGAAAATTACTCTTGATAATGTAAATATGACTTCTCTATAAATAATAAAACCTATAATTTTTGTTTTATTTGCTTGATCATAGGCCAAGGTACTTCCAGCAATTTCGCTAACACCATAAGTGACACCGCCAAGAACCGCGATTGTTAAAATTTGCGCAAAAGAGGAAATAAATATTCTTGTGAAAGAGGTAATGCCGTCTATCATTGAAGTAAAATCAGAAAATACTTTCCTATTTAATTTGTCTATTTCGTTTCCAATAAACCAAATTGCAATTGATGACACTATTGCGGCTACTGAAAAAATGATGCCTGTAAAAAAGTATTGCTTAACTAAGAAAAATACGAAAATCGGCCAGAAGATGCCGCTGGCAACATGCCTAATGCCTTGTACTGCATATCTGTGCGAATTTTCAAAATTCTCTTTTGAAAATACCTCTTTTATTGAAATTTTATATCTTACAAAGACATCTTTGGATTTTAGCAGTGGAATTGCGCTTAGTGTAAACAATATGACTACAATGGCGAATAATAATGGGGCATTAAAGTAATTAAGTAAAAAGCCACCTATGAAAGGGCCTATGATTCCTATTAAAGAGGCCAATACAAACCAGACCTTGACTTCTTCTCCCCTATGTTTTTTATCACTAAATTTTGAAAAATCTATATTATAGGCGAACCAAAAGATTCCGTCTCCTATACCGAATAATATTGCAATTAGTAATATTGGTATGTTAAATGAGGACAGGGCATAAAGAAGAAGATAGTGAGAAATGAAGAATGGTACGCTTAGGGCTACTAGTTTTCTTATTCCAATATATGGCCCGATTAAGGCTCCAATTATGTATCCTAAGAGGAGGAATGTGAATACAACAATTAAGTAAATCATTAGATCTGAGAAAGAGATATTAATTTCATGCAGCAAGTAGATTGGTACGAATAATCCAACTAATGAGGCTGCAAAGGTTCTTAGGAATATAGTAGAATAAACTTCACTAAGGTTTCTTTTTAAAGTAAAATGAAGTAGCCTATAGTGTCTAAATAACATATATTATGGTTTAAAGGAAAAACTATTTAAATTATTCTTTTATAGCATAGAAATCTTTTTAAAGCGCGATTTCACTTTGAAGTAATTAAATATCTGGGGGATAACAAAGATGAAAGGAATAATGCAGGTTTTGATTGGATTAATATTAATTGTTGCATTGGTTTGGCTGACGTTCTTCAGCATATGGCCTTCATTCAGCCAATTATTATGGAGGTCTGTGTATGTCACTTTCTTAGGCGGATTAGCCTGGTTGATAGTACTAATCGCAATTGCTTTACTGGTAGTTGGATTTTCTGAGATAAATCAGAAATAATTTTTTA
>JBBSXW010000018.1:0-2456 GCA_038045665.1 Nanobdellota archaeon
AAAAAAAATATTTTCATGAACTTCAAGAGGGTTTTTCAACAAAATTAAGAAATAGAAAAATATATAAATGAAAAACAAGTTGTAAATAACATAATAATCAAATTAAGAGGTGATATGCGATGGCTGCAAGAAAAAGATCTGCTGCTAGGTCATCATCTTCAAAGAGAAGAAGATCAAGCAGTGCAAGAAGGAGAAAATAATTCTCCTATTTTATTTTTTTAAAAAACTTTATAAATTAGAATCCTATTTCTATTAAAGTTTTATTTAGAAAAATGTCAGAGCAATTAGTTTCATTCATCAAAATTAATAATGAACAGATTCCGCTTAGAGAAAACCCAAATAAAACTTCGCCAGAAGAAACCTTGGCATTACGTAGAATTGTATTGGCAAAACAAGGCTATAGGATAGTAGGAAATCATTCTGCTATAAAAGTTTGCCATTGGACAAAACAAGCCATAAGAAATAAAGGAACCTGCTATAAGCATAGATTCTATGGAATAAATAGCTGGCAATGCATCCAGGCCTCTGTAACCCTCGATATATGTAACCTTAGATGCCATCATTGCTGGAGAGATATTGATTACAACCCAAAAAACGTTAAATTCAATGATAATCCAAAAGAGATTGTTGCAGGTTTTATAGAAGAGCATACAAAGGTACTGATGGGTTTCTATGGTAATACCAAAACTCACAAAACAAGATTAGATGAAAGTATGGGGCCAAAACATGTTGCATTGTCATTAACAGGCGATGCGTGCATGTATCCAAGATTGCCAGAACTAATTAATGAAATACACAAAAACGGAATGACAACTTTTCTTGTAACAAATGGCACTTTCACGCCTATGATAGAAAAGCTAATTAATCATCAACCAACCCAATTGTATATAACCTTGCCAGCACCAGATGAAGAAACTTATAATCAAGTATGCAATCCTCTAGGTCCCGGCGGTTGGCAAAGAATCCTAGAAAGTCTATCTTTATTAAAACATTTCAAAAGATCAGTAATTAGATTAACATTAGCAAAAGGAATTAATTTCCTAAATCCAGAAGGTTATGCAAAAATATTAAATAACATTGAATTCGATTATCTAGAATTAAAAAGCGCGTTGCCAATTGGGGGAGCAATGTACCGCTTAACTTATGAAAACACACCATCGCATGAAGAAATAAGAAATTTTGCAGAAGAAATTGGCAAACATACTAAATTAAAAATAATAGATGAACAGCCAGAAAGCACAGTAGTCTTAATGAGCAAGCAGGATAAAAAAGAGCGGTTTTTAGACATCAATGGTACACTTTAAATCATTTAGCTTATTTTATGTTGGTTTTGACTTTGCTGCAAGATCCTCTGGAAAATGAAGGCTAAACCTGCTCTTAATGGACTCCCATGTATTGATCATTTGCTCTAGCAATTTTTCTGATGAACGTCTGTACTCCAAATAAACTCTTTTCCTTTTCCTGCGAACACCTTTATGTTTCGGTACTACAGATATTCCGAATGCTATATACTTGCCCGATCTATTCGCAAAAGGAATCAACTTAATTATTTTGTCCTCATAATCAATATTTATAGGAAGCTTATGAGATTCCTCGTTATCAACTTGCTTCAAAACCGCTTCAACATCTGAAATGCCGAGTCTCTGACCAAAATCATCAAAACTCCTATTTGAAGGGTCAGTAACTCTCATTATTCTGTCAAATCTGAGGGTGCTGTACAATAGTTTTTTTTCTGGTTCTGTTGAAAATAAAGCATAGGGAGCATATGATAGCTCAGCAGCACCAATTAAAGCCTCATGACTTAATCCAAGCAGATCTCTTTCATAAATGGCAAGTCTCTGCTCCAAGCTCTCCCTGGCCTCATTTTCAGCAATAGCCCTCCCCCTCCAGTTCTTAGCTGCACTTAATAGAGACTTATTCAGCTTATTAATAACCTCTTTACCAGATGCAGTTAGCAACAGCGCAGAAGGATTACCGACTAATACCAAACCAACATGTTCCCTGTGCAATGCCTCTAGCCTAGAATAAATTGATATTTTATGTTCTAAAGATCTTATCCTGGACCTCAGGAAATTTGAATTAATTTTTACATCGAGATATTGACCGCGTATTTTTTCAAGCCCCGAAATCAGCAAACCCTTTTCCTGCGTTAATTCACTAATAGTTTGGGTAGCAAGAGATAAACGCTGTGTCAGTTGCTTATCAAATTTAGCTTCCGCCTCTTTATAGGCCCTTGTTCTTTCTCCATGTAGTTGCTCAATAAATTCTTTTCTTTCTTTATCATAAGCATCAAGTTGTTTTCTATGTGCCTCGACCTTATTCAGATAAACTTTAGAAGACTTAATCCAATCATCAGGAATCTCACGAATTGCCCATTTTCTCAATGGAGTAAATACATAATGATGCAAAGCGCCATACAAACCCATAATTCCTATTAAGTCAATATCCTATATAAA
>JBBSXW010000019.1:0-4456 GCA_038045665.1 Nanobdellota archaeon
CAAATGATTTTCTTAATTCCTGAAGCGAGAATCTTTTTGGTTTTTCTTTGATAAATGTAAAGGCACAGGCTCTGGCGAATGTCTCTAGAACGTATATATTTTTAGTTGTTTTTGGATCATTAATTTCGCCCAAGAGCTCCTGCAAATCCCTTCTGCTTTCTTCCCACTCTTCATCAAACAAGAAGACTGGCTCATCCATTTATATCATTCTCCCAAATTCCTCTTCTTTGTTTTCCCGCGGGGTAAAATCTTCTTTGCTTCTTACAAACCTCTCTAACAGCAGCAAGCCGTGGGCAATTTTCTTATTTTGTTCTAATAAGTCGGTTAATTTTCTCGCCAAAGGTTCTTTGATTTCCCCCTTTTCAATATGTTCTGCTGCTTTTTGGAAAATCTCTACCAAATTATCCATTTTTTTTGTGAGATTATTGACAGAAATAAGCAAATCTGCAGTTTTTTTCTGAAACTCGACATTATTTTTAATTAATTGGTCGATAACATCTTGTTTTGAGATTCTGGAAGAAGAGTTTATTACCAATTTTCACCCCTATTTGACAGATAATTAGTAAAAAGACTACTATAAAAAGCTTTTTATTGTTGTTAAATGTTGGTCTTGTAGGGATTTTACAAAAAATGATAAAACAAAAAATTTTTAAAGATATAAATCTACTAATTTAGTAAAATGACTGACAACAGAATACAAATGCCACAGTCTGGTGGCGGGTTAATAAGGTATTTTGAAGATTATAAAAGCAAGATTGAATTCAGTCCATGGGTAGTAATTTGGGTGATAGTTGCCATTATTATAGCCGAGATATTGCTGCATAGATTGAATTTTCTGGGCTTTTAGGTTTTTCTCATAAGGTTTATATAGAAAAGGGGTGTTAATATTTGGTATAATGCTGCCAAATATAAATCCAAAGATGATGCAAAAAGCGATGAAACAGCTAGGCATCAAACAGGAAGAAATCGATGCAGAAGAAGTTGTTATTAAATGTAAAGATAAGGCAATTTATGTTCTGAATCCACAGGTTAGCAGAATACACATGGCTGGACAAGAAAGCTTTCAGATTAGTGGGAAGATCATGGAAGAGGAAATATCCAGGTTTTCAAAAGATGATGTTCAGACTGTAATGGAGCAGACGGATTGTAGTGAAAAAGAGGCTAAGGGGGCCTTGGAAGAAACTGGTGATTTGGCTGAGGCTATATTAAAATTAAAGAAAGACTAATTTTGAATCTTTAAATGGAGAAATATTTTATTTCAATGAAAGAAGCAAATATGAGATTTAAGAATGCAGATCATATGGTCTATGTTACATTTCCTCTTATAAATGACCCAAAAATTTTGATAGTAATTGCAGAAAATCTTTACTACGCATTACTAAATGCGATTGATGCACTTTTGAATTTTGAATACTACCACAAGCGTTTGGATTATCTGCCAGAAAATCTTAATGATAAGTTAAGGACTTTTAGAGAAGTTGTAGCGAAAACATACAGGTTTTCTAGGGATATTGCTGTTATTTTTGAAGACTTACATAAGTTAATTGAGTTCAGACAAAAAAGCCCTATTGAGTTTATCAGAAAAAGCAATTATATCATAGCTGACAATGTTTACAGCACCAGGATGATCAGCTTTCAAAAAATCAAAGAGTATGTTGTTACTGTCAAGCCGTTCATGCAAAAAGTGGACAAGGTGATTGGTTAAAATGGATTTTGAGGACTTTGAGGATAGCGCTGAACAGGAATTGAAAAGAGCGGACCATCTGCTTTATGTTACTCTGAAGTATACCAGGAATGTTGATGTAATTAAAAATATTATTAAGAGACTGATTAATGCTTATGACTATGCGGCACTTGAAGCATTGAAGTATTTGAAGGTTAAAAAAATACCAGATGCTCCCAGACTGAGAATAAAACTGCTAGGTGAGAAGATTCCTCAATTTTCTAAGGAAGTGAAGTTTTACTTGATGATGAAAGAACTGGATGCTGCTCCGTTCAAGAGGAGAGAGGAGTTTAGGAAAAATGTTACTTTACTTACAAGCGTGATGGACGTCAATATAGAGAAAGTAAAATCATTTTTTGAGAGAACAATTTTGTTTGTAAAAACAATTGAGGAGCTCGCGCATAAGAAAAAATAGTTATGTTTCTTTTGATTTGTGCTTAAAAAGCTGGGATTGCTTTTTAGGATTGAGCTTTTTATAGCCTATCCAGATAAGGATTATTAATACCAATGCTAGGATAACAAACCTGAGCTTATCGCCAAGCTCGCTCCAGTATCTTATTAAAGCAACTATGACGACTAAAATTCCGCCTGCCATAAATCCTATTGAGATGCTGTCAATTGCTATTAGTAAAGAAATGATAATGGCTATTACTCCCAGAATCATGCTTACTATAAACACGTTTCTTTCGTATTTCTTGCTTGCATTTTCAAAATTTGTTCTGCATGTGTAATAAGGATCGCATGAGCCTTTAGGGCAATAACAACCGTCGCTGCATGCCTTTAGAGTTCTAAAATCGTCTCCTTCATTTATTGTCCACCATCCTTCTGGACAGTCGCATTTAGGACATTCATAATTCCTGGGGGTCCATTTTCCTCCAATTTCTAAACAGGCTGTTTCGTTTTCGTATACTGCCTGTGTTGGTACTGGCTTTGAAGGGTAGGCTTCTGCAGGATAAGCTCCTCTGAATTTATCAGCTGGATAGATAGAAGAATCATTGCAGAAATTTTCATATTTCGGAGCTTTATAAAAGGCCCAGATGCCGTAAAATACGAAAAATGCAAATATAATTGTTATGCTTATTGCCAATAATGCCTGTTTTATCTTGGAGACCATTAATTTTAAAGATATCTATTAATATATAAATGCGTATGCTATCAACTTCTAAGAAATTTTTCAACCCAATTTTTTTCTTGTCCGAGAAGACGTCTCGTAAACACAGTATTCTTAAGCGCAATTTCTGTTTCTTCAACGCACTCATCTAGACTAATCGCCTTTATGTTCAGAGCTTTCTGACGAGTAACTTGAGACTTATAATCTCATAAAAAAATCAAAATAACTAAGTTATTTCTTAAAAAATAGAAAAATTTATAAAGTAATTAAATATTCAATTATCATGGTATACATAGAAAGAGAGATAGAAAGGGACATAGAAAAATGGCTAGATAATAAAGAGATAATAGCAGTAAGAGGACCGAGACAATGTGGCAAAACAACATTACTTATGCGAATTACAGATATCCTAAAAACTAGGGATATAAATAAGGAAAGGATCCATTATGTAAATTTTGAAAATGATTTGGATAGATTAAAATTTCAAGAAAATGCACTAGAGTTCATAGGATTTTATATTACTACAGATAAAAAGCACTACTTTCTCCTTGATGAGGTACAATATGTAAAAAACATAGGAAAACTATTAAAGCTTATATTCGATTCTATAAAAAACATAAAATTAATAATAACAGGCTCATCTACATTTGATTTAACTAATCTTGGTTCATACTTAGTAGGAAGAGTAATATTATTTAATCTATATCCATTTAGTTTTTTAGAATTTTTAAAGACCAAAGAAAAAAAATATGAAGTGCTATATAATAAGCTAAAAATAAATTTGTCAAAAAAAATAAGATTAGAAAAAACAATTTTCTTGTCTGATCTAAATAAGTTTTTACATGAATATCTTACATACGGTTCATATC
Organism: Nanobdellota archaeon; assembly: GCA_038045665.1. Taxonomy (GTDB): domain Archaea; phylum Nanobdellota; class Nanobdellia; order SCGC-AAA011-G17; family JACPIM01; genus JBBSXW01. The sequence continues at coordinate 3,704 of JBBSXW010000019.1, forward strand.
CTAGAATAGTCTTAGAAAAAAATATAGATAAGAAAAAAGAACTTATTAAAAATCTCTTTATAACATATGTAGAAAAAGATATTGTTGCATTATACGGAATAAGATATAGAGAGAAAGTTGTGAAATTATTGAAAACAATAGCTTCTATTTCAGGAAATGTTATAAATTATGAAACACTAAGCACACATTCTGGATTAAAATATCATGAAATAAGAGAAACGTTGCCTTTACTTGAAGATTCTTTTGTTATATCTATTGTAAAACCTTTTTATAAAAATGTGATGAATGAATTAAGAAAAAACCCAAAAATATATTTCATTGATTATGGAATGAGAAATTACCTACTAGAAAATTTTGAAAATCCTAATTTTGACAATCTTTATGAAAATTTTATTTATAATGAACTAAAATATAAATCTTATAATGTAAAATATTGGCGTACCACTGCTAAAACAGAAGTGGATTTTATTATAGAAAAAGATAAGGGAATTATTCCTATAGAAGTAAAAACAAAACCAAAGATTACAAGGTCATTCAGAAGTTTTATCTATCATTATAAGTCAAATAAAGCAGTGATAGCAAATTTGAATGTTATAGATAAAAAAAAGATCAATAGTTGTAATATTTTTGTTATACCTTTTGTATATATATAACAATCAAAAGCGCTATTAAAATTAAAAGCAAAATCTTATTAGGACTCAATAATTAAAGAGTAGAGGGTGGATTTTATTTCCTAAGTCCCTTATTTTTTCA
>JBBSXW010000020.1:0-13834 GCA_038045665.1 Nanobdellota archaeon
GGATTGCCTTTTTTCCCATAAAGATTCCACCAAAGAATCAATTTCATCCTATTAGTTCCATTAAAATTTCCTTGATAAATTCCGTTAGCCGAGGGTATTCCTGTTTCTGGGTTTAGATACCATTCTCTGACTTTTCCATAAAAATTCAAAACATCTATGTTATATTTATCTTGTGCAATGTGAAGCAATTCGTGGGCGATTAATTCACTTTTGAATTCATAATTAAATATAGGGTCATCTAATTCAGGTCCCTTAATGTTATTTTCTGAATTGTACTGGTTTTCCAATTCTATTTGGAATGAATCCCAATAATTACTGACAGTTATATAAGGATCAAAGTCAAATGGGTTTAGTGGGTTGCCTATGTGCGCTGACGCAGTGTCAATACAAGAACATTCGTATATAGGGGTGGTTCTTAAATCGTCTCTTATTTCAGAATCAAACTTATTTAATACTTCTTCTAAAATAGACGCATTTACAATGCCAGAAACAGGGATTAAATTTTGTTTATTTGCTGCTTCGAGAATCCCACAACCAGTAAGCGCAGGCAAGAACAAAGAGGTTCTTAGTGCCAATTTAGTTAAGAGTTTGGATAACGACATCCCTCGAGAATGATAACCTCGCTTTTTAAGTCTTTCTAAAAGTTACCACTTTAGAATAGTTTTAAAAGCTTTATTTACAAAACAATCCTAATAACTATTATAAGCAGGATTACTATAGCGATGCCTAATAGTAAATATTTTAGATATTTTTTCCAATTATCGGAGAGAGGTTTTCTTTTTATTGTTGTAAGTCCTGAATAACCACTACTTTCTATCTCCCTTTCTTCTTTGTCCCACTTTTCTGAAAAGGTTTTTGCCCCCATTATTGATTGAGATATAGTTCAGATTTATAAAGGTTTACTAAATTTAAAACATTTAGAAAATTTTTATATGATTCTGTTCATAATGTGAGAATTAAAATGTCTATTTAAAAGATTTATTGTTCTGTATATAGTCCTGTATTGGGATAATGAGCAACCCACGCAAACCAGAAATTTCTTACAGGAACTATTCCTTCATTTGTATCTTTGTTTTTGAAACTAATCACGCCCTTATTGTTATTTATTTCTATAATAATCCCATTAAAATTATCTGTCGTCGTTCCTTCTTTTAAATTCCTTAATGGATATGCTTTTGTTTTTCCACTTATTTCTATCCCATACACTATTTCTTTTTCTTGTAGCCTATTGTCTTCATTCTCTACTGGAAAAATTATTCTGGAAGAAGATTCATAATCTCCATATGGATATCTTGAATAATCTCTTATGAAGCCAGTATTTTTTGATAAAACCTGTGTATCAGGATGAAGTTCTTTCCAGTCTTTCCATTTTAAGGTATCTATAGGAACTTTACTTAATTTTAATCCAACTAATTCTCCCACAATGGCCTTTCCAGAGATTTGATTCCAGTAGGTATCTGTTAGCCGGTCGTACATAACTAGATCTGAATTAAATAATTTTCCTGAAACTCCGAATTCTACAGGACGATTATTGATTGTTCTTTCAAATGCAACCGCAGAGCCGCATAAAGGACAAAAAGTGATAAGTATGGGCCGATTACCTATCATGTCATTCACTATTTCGTGCCAATTTAATATTCTTTGAGGGTAGGCTCTTTTTATTTCATTTATATTTATTCCGAAAATTATATCTTCATCATTAAGCCAGGAATCTGCTGATTTTGCTGATTCAAATTTTGGATTGTCAATTGATGGAATGCCGTCTTTTCCTGGACCTCCCGAAATGAGTTTGTTTAAAGGAGCTATGTGTTTTATGCCGTTTGTTATTTGGACTATATCACCGAATTCAGTTTTTTCTCCTTCAGTTGGTAAATTTGACTTTTCTGTGTTTACTATTTTTTTTATTTTTTCATTAAATTCTGATTCTAGGATTTGTCCAAATTTTTTATCTTGAATGACTCCATTTTTATCTATAAAGTAGGTTACTGGCTGGGTAAATATCCCATAAAGGTTTTTTACTGCTGCATTTGGATCTAAAAGTATTGGCATAGTAAAACCTCTTTTGTTAAACCATTCTTGCGCCTTATTTGGGTCTTCTTGCAGATTTATAGCCAAGATTTCTATTCTGTTTTTTTCATATTCTTTTTGAAAAAATGGTAGTTCTTCCTCACAAGGAAGACACCACGTGGCCCAGAAGCTAAGAATAACTGGCTTTTTGTTTTTGAAACTTGAAAGCTGGATTTCTGTGTTTTGGGGAGTTTTTAATTTAAAATCCGGCGCCAAATCTCCTATTCTTGTACCTGTATCTTTGTTTTCTATTACTTGAGTATTGTTTTGAGATGGACCGCTAAGAATGATTATTGTAACTATAATTATCGCTATTAATCCTAATAATAGATATAGCTTGTTGTTCTTTTTCACAAAAAATAAGAGAAAAAAATAATTAATAAAGGTTATCTTTAACTGTTGAATTTAGATCCAGACAGCTAAAAGGGTGCCTATGATAAGCAAAGATACCAAGTAGTAGCTAATGTTTATGAAATATAGCTTTGCTGGCTTCCCTTCCCATAAAATGCTACCCAGGCTTACTGTTGCAATAAAACCAAGCCACACTAAGAACCCTACGGTTGCTCCGCCGCCACCCGTTCTTACGCCACTTGTTTTTATGAACAATGCCAAGATGTATGCTAGAACTAGGCTGCTGATGAAACTTATTATGTATAGTTTGCCCATGCCTTTTTTCTTTGCTTTGTTTATTTTCTTTTCATTGAAACCCATTAGTTGCATCCATGATTTGCCAAATGCGGACTTAGAGTACCAGAACATTCCTATTAATTGCATAACTATAGCTGACACTAGAACGGCTAATAGGTTTATGTTACCTTGACCCATTTTTACACCTCTTTAAATTATTAATATTTTAGAATATTTTTTCTTTTATATATGTTTGCTTTGAATTTATTTCTCTATTATCTATTTTTGGAGCTAATAGCAGCATAATGTTGCGAAATACAGGAACATTTGTTGGATCACCCAAAAGTAAAAGCATTAAAACTGAAATCCTGAGAATCAGTAGATACTCTTAGAGTATATTTACCGTATTCACCATTGAATATATTGTATAATCTTGCTTCATTAATTAAAACAAAGACCTTTCCATTTTCAAATTGAACATCCTGACCTGCCATGCCTTGTTTTACGTATTCGTTATCAATAAAAACTTCTAATTTTAATGATTCTGTTGGCTTATTGCTTACTATATTAACAGAGCTTGCTAGGAAATTTAAGATAATTGAGCTTTTTTCCTCATCTTGCGCTTGTAGGTTATCAGGATTGCTTTTCCATTTTCCCTCTAAATAAATTTTGTCTTGCTTTATATTTTCGGGAAGTTTGTAATCAACAATTTCATCTTTGAGTAAGCCCCCATTATTTCCAATATTTTGTCCTCTAGGCAATGCAAAGGAATAACCTGCATATAATTCTGGGGTTAAGGTTTTAGCTGGCGTTTTATCTTCTAATTTTGAGGTTTCCATATCTGAAATATCTTGGCCTAATTCCGATAATAATTCTTGAATCTTCTTTTCTGTTTCTTCATATGCCCCTTCCCCTATATGATCGTATCTGATAAAGCCATCATTATCAATTAAATATTTATGCGGCCAGTATCTGTTTTTGTAGGTCTGCCAAGTAGCGTAGTCATTGTCTTGTACAACAGGATATTTTATATTGTATTTTTCAATTGCTGCCTTTACATTATCGTAATTTTTTTCAAATTCAAATTCCGGGGTATGGACACCGATAATTACTAGGCCCTTATCTCTGTATTTTTCATCCCATTCAGTTAAATATGGCAATGTTCTAATGCAGTTGATACAGGTATAAGTCCAAAAGTCAACTAGGACTATTTTATTTTTTAAGTCTGAGATTTTTATTTCATCTGCGTTTAAATAACCAGAGATTCCGACTAATTCCGGAGCCTTTTGGTATAGCTTTTCTTTTTCTTGTATTCTTCGTAATTGTTCTTGAGAAAGTTGTTCGTTGGTATTTACTTCTACAGTTTCTGTATTTGTAATATTCGCTGACGTTATTTTTGATGATTCAAAATAATAGATTAATGATGCAATTATTACAATGGAGATTAATAAAAAAAGTGGTTTTTTGTTCATGTTTTGATTAAAAATCTCAGCTTTGTATAAATTCTTTTATTTCTTTTAGTTTGTATTTATTTAATTGAATCGCTTTTTTACTTTTATCATACCAAACTAAATATCCTTTCTTCATTAAAGATTCAGCCGCATTTTTTAAATCGCCCACTTCATGAGAAGGAACCCCACTTATAATATTATTATACCTGATGTGTTTGCTCCCGATGATCCTTTTCCTTATCATTTTCTCTAACAAATGTTTTTCTAACCTCTCGCCCATGTCTTTATACAAAATATCTTCAGGTATTTAAATCACGGGCCCTCTTATGATACCTTTGAAGTCTCAAGATAGAAATATTTATATACTTGTTTTGCGTAGCTTTGTTAAGATGGAAATTAAAAGTTTAGAAGGACCCAGTGTTTTCTTAGATGTTATAGGAGATTCTCCTAGAAATAGAATTCTTGATTTTTTGCTAGGCGAGATTAGCTATGATTTTACATTGAAGGAAATTGCAAGAAAAAGCAAGGTTGGTTACGCGACCATTAAAAGAATCTGGGGGGACTTTGTTAGGTCTGGATTAGTAAAAGAAACTAGAAGAGTGGGAAAGGCTGTTTTTTACACTTATGATAAAGATAGTAAAGCGGGGAGGGCGCTGAGAACCTTTTATTTGGAGATTATAATGCATGAAGTGGAAAAAGAAGCTGAAATTGTCGAAGATATTGCCGTTTAATTTATTTTTTAGTTGCAGTAGAAGCCAGATAAGTTAAAAATGCCGGTATTAATGGCAATACGCAAGGGCTTAAGAATGAGACAAATCCGGCTAAAAATGCAATTCCGATGTTTAATGAGGCTGCACCTATTGTAACTGTTCCAAATGATAAAAGTAGGTTAGAAGCAAAAGCCAGATTAGCAACTCTGCTTAACTGGTTTACGAATACCAAAATACCTAAAACTATCAACACAACTCCAAAAACATAGTTAGCATATTTAATCCATTTTGAATATTTTTCAATTAATTTTTGTGCTTGATTTGTGAATAAACCAACTAATAAAAATGGAATTCCTAGGCCTAATGAATAAGCCAATAATAAGAAAAATGCACTCGTTGGTTGTGTAATTGCTAATGTTAATACGGCGCCCAATATAGCACCAACGCAAGGAGTCCAGCCCACTGCGAAAGCTGCTCCAAAAACAAAAGAAGTAAGATAAGAGGATCTAAATTTTCTGTTGACTTTCAATCTGTGCTCTCTTTCCAGCCATGGAATTTTGATTAATCCTAGCAGATATAAACCGAATAATATTATTATTGTTCCTCCTATTCTTCCCAGCCATGTTTGGACAGTTACTGAGATGTTTGATAGAACACTTTGCAATAAAACTCCCACTAAAGAGAAAATAACACTAAAACCTAGAACATAGAATACACTATTAATAAATATATGCCAGTTTTTCTTAACCATTTTACAATGCTTTATTTATCTCTTGGATGGTTTTTTCTTTATTCCATACTTCTAGGGATTTTGAAAATTGGGTATCATCTTTTACAATAACTTTTGTATGCTGATAAGTAATACCAAACTGTTTAGCTACTTCCCTGTCTTCTTCATTAACCTCATTATCATTGTAATGCACCTGAAATGCTGCTATTTTAGTACTATCTAATTCCTTTAGTGCGGATATTATTTTTGGATTTTCAATTCTGCATATAGGGCACCAGTTAGCATAAAAATCCAATAAGACTACTTTGCCTTCTGCTAGAGACTGCTCATATTTTGATTTTTCATATCTAATGTACGGCACTCCGCTCGTTTGCACTGACGGTGGTTCTTCACTGATTACTTCTATAGTAACACTTTCACTGGCTTGTTTTTGAAAAGTTCCGCAACCTACTAAGAAGATTAGTATCGTAAACAAGCTAGCAATAATAACTTTATTCATTTTTTTGACAGCCACAGATGTTTGAGGCTATTCTTGTTGTAAATTGTGAATTCGCCATCTTTTTACCGCAACAAACTTTAAGTTTATCTGATTTAAAATTGCATGATTCACATATATAAGTGTTTTCTTCTATTTGCATTACGCTATTTTGTTTTTAATGGCATTATATTATTTTTCTTTTTTTAATAGGGAATAATTTAACAATTAAATAATGTGGAATTGCAAAATTTGTTAAAAGAAACATTTATAAAGAAATGGTTTAAAAATTAAACCTGTGATTTAAAATGAAACACGTTGTTATTGCTCCTGCCGGGGACCATATGGACGATTTGTTTGTCGGGATTAGAGAATTTCCAACTGAGAGGATTGTTTTGGTTGCTGACAAGGATAGGAAAGACGATGCATTAAAAATAAAAGCTGAATTTGAAAAATTTAAGGTTCCTGTGCAGATTAGAGAATTGCCTGGAAAAAGCCATGTTTGGGAAGAGACTTTTGAAGCTATTTCCGATATTAAAAAAAGCGAGAAAGATAAGCCATTGCTGATAAATGTAAGTACTGGTGACAGGGATACAAGATGTGCTGCTACTTCTGCTGCCTTTGTAAACGGCATTAGAGCTTTTGCAGTTGAAGGTAATGAAGCAATGCTATTGCCTATACTGAAGTTTTCATACTACAAGATGCTGACTGACAAGAAATTAGATATTTTAAGGGTTCTATATGAGAATAAAGATAATGAAGACAGATGCTGTGCTTCTTTAGACGAATTGGGCAAAAGAACTAATATGTCTCTGCCTTTGATAAGCTATCATATTAATGGCACAATGAAGAGCGAGGGATTGAAGGAACTTGGATTGGTTGAGACTGTTGAGAAAAAAGGCAAGATTGAAATTAGCTTGAGTATGATGGGAAGATTATTGATTAAGGGGTATATAAAATAACTTTTTTGCCTTTAGAATGTCTCTAATTTCCAATACTATGTTGTGCCTGTTTTGTCCGCCTGTGGCGACTTCATGAAGCAACGGCGTGAGTAGGAAATAATTATGCTTATTTATTAATATAATTTTTTCGTCTTTAACTTTTTTTAATAAGTGTTTAGCCGCGCATAAGCCTCCGAATCCGGCTCCAGCGATTACGATTGTCATATTTTATTGAACAAGAGAGGTATTTATAAATAATGAGTTTAATTATTTTAATATGTGGCTTAACAAGAATTTATCTGTTTTTGCTCCGATATTAACCAGGATTAGCTTAAGCATTGTATTTTTATGGTTTGGTATTAATCAGGTTATTAATCCTGAATATTTTATTGGGTATTTGCCCGAGTTTATTCTTAACAGCGCCAATGCAAGAACTTTTATATTATTTAATGGCATATTTGAGATTGTTTTTGGATCACTTTTGATTATAGGACTATTTACAAGAGTAGCTTCATTGATATTGGCGTTGCATTTGTTTGCTATAATTATCGGATTAGGTTATAATGATATAGCCGTAAGAGATTTTGGGCTCGCTTTAGTGGCAATTGCCATTTTTTTGGGAGGTGCAGACAAATGGTGTTTGGATTACCGAAGAAAGAAATTATAGGAGTTGTATTATGATTAATCTGGATATTAGTCCTATATTAGTATCAATAGGACCTTTTCAAATCAGATACTATGGTATTGTTTATGTTGCTGGATTTTTATTAGGATTGTATGCATTGTTTAGGGCAAAAAAGAAAAATGTTATTGATGTTAGTGAAGATAATATCTATAATATTATTTTTTATTCTATAATTGGGGTTTTGATCGGAGCAAGAGCATTTCATATATTATTTTGGAATTTAGGTTATTATTCAGAAAGACCAATAGAGATGCTTTACATATGGCAAGGAGGATTAAGCTACCATGGCGGATTATTAGGAGCATTTGTTGCTCTCTATTTATACTGCAAGAAGGATAAGATTAATTTTATGAGAATTGCTGATATTTTAACAATACCTGCGGTTTTTATGCTGGCATTAGGAAGGGTTGCTAATTTCATTAATCAAGAAATATTAGGAACTATAACAGAAGTTCCATGGTGCGTTAGATTTTTGAGAAGCATTGATCCCTATAACTGCAGGCATCCTGTGCAATTATACGCTGTTGCTGGAAGACTGGCTACTTTTTTTGTTTTATTAAGATTTCCCAAGCCAAAAAAAGATGGATTTATCTTTTTGAGCTTTGTTTTTTTATTGGGAATTGGAAGATTATTTTTGGATTTTATCAGGGAAGATTTAAGGTATTTTGGACTAAGCATGGGGCAATGGCTGAGCATATTGGCTGTTATAGCAAGCTTTTATATAATTTTAAGATTTTACAGGGAAGATATTAAAGCGATTTTTACGTTTAGCCATAAAAAGTCCGAGAACAATTAAAACTACACTAATAATGAAAGAGTTTATGCCTATTTTCATCAAGAAGTCTTTAAAGAAATCCTGCGGAAATAGCTTTATTAAATTATCAGTTTCAGGATTTAATAACCAATAATTATTTGTAAATGCCAGCTTATGAAATAAAAGAAACATTGATTGGAAATTTAACATGTAGAAAATTGATGGGATTAAGACTAATGCTATTCCTGAGATTATTAATGGCTTGCTTAATGAGTTTCTGTTTAGATAAAATGTTATTATTAATAAAATCAAACTTGCGTAAAGTGAAAATATAGCATAATTTATGAGGTTTTTAACATCAATTAAATGAAGCTTTTCTCTTTCATTAAAGAAATCATTCAACTCTTTACCGGACTTGAAAAACTCAAACAGATTATTGGTGTTTTCCCATACTGTTTCTCTTGGGAATTTATCGTAGATGTTTAGTTTTGTAAATTCTTTGTCGTAGAAATTAGTATTGTAGAGATAAAATCTGAAATTGAGCAGTAATATTGATGTTATAATGAGTATAATAAAAAATAATCTTCTTAAAATATATTTTTTAACCATTCTTGTTTATAAATGAGATTTAATGTTATCTAACATGATAATCTTTATATACTATTCGTATGTGGCAATATTCTACGTGGGGGATTATAATGGCAGAAGCACAGGATAAAGAAATAAAACTCGATATTGTTAGTGAGGGTCATTCTCATGAAGCGACTGAAACGCATGGAGATATGGCTGCAAAAACAGTACAAATACCTAAAACTGACGAGATAAAGGTAAGGTTAGATTTCTTTAAGAAAATGCAGTTTTGGCAGTTTCTTTCTGTTATATTTTTAGTATTGTTTATTGTTTCATTATTTTTTATCGGAGGAAGCGGCGGGATAACTAAGACTGAAGCGAGAAATAAAGTGCAGAGCTATGTTGATACTGTATTGGCTGGAAGGGTTGTTGCTAATGTCGGTGAGGCAAGCGCTGAAGGAAATTTGTATCTTGTTCCGATATCAATTGCCGGGCAAAATATTAATAGCTATATTACTAAGGACGGAAGGTTATTTTTCCCCAGTGGGGTTGAAATTGACAGCATATTAGAAAATCCTCCGCCTGTTTTAGATGCCGGTGACCAAGCTGTTGACGAAGTCCCATTAGAAGGGGTTGACAATACAGGCCCTTCTGCTGATGGCTTGGATAAAAATAGTGATGAGTAGTTGCATATTCTATAGTGAATATATGTTTAAATATCAGATAATGGGTTCATTCTTTAGGAGTAATATTTTTGAAAATGATATTCCTCAAGCCTAAAAAGATCCTATATTTTCCTGGATGTTTTGTTAGCACTATGCTTCCTGAAATCAGTGAAAATTACGAGAGGATATTTAATAAATTAAATCTAGATGTTTACAAACTGAATCAGAATATTTGCTGTGGCGCCGTTGCCTATTCAAATGGCTATACGCAAGATTTTATGAATTTGAAAGAAAGAGCTATTGGGGTTTTTCACGATACTGGTGTTAAGAATATTGTTACTAATTCATCTGTATGCCTGTGGACTTTTGGCAGACATTATGGGTTTAAGGTAGAGCATGCTACTCAATTGCTGTCCAGATTTAAGAATAAACTGCCCGTTATGTATGACGAGGAAGTGAGCTATTATGATGCGGTTGATTTAGGGATTTATGATGCTCCTAGAGGGGTACTAGATGCGATAGGCTTTGATATTGTTGAGCTGGAAAGAAGCAAGGAAAATAGTATAATATGCGGAGCAGAAGGAGGAATGATACAAAATGTTCCTCAAATAGCAAACAAACTCGCTGAAGAGGTATTGTCCATGTGCAAAACAAAAAAACTAATAGTTGCTGATCCTTTAGTTTATTATCACTTAAAGAATAATTCCAAGGCAAATGTAAAAGTTTTGGAATTGAGCGAGGTGCTGGTCAAGTGGATTTGACTTGGTTTGAAAAATTGGTTGGAAAAGAAAATATCTCTGATGAAATAATAGACAGAGAGATATATAGCACTGACGGCTCTCAGATCAAAGGCAGAGCGGACAAAGTTATCTGGGTAACTGATGTTAAGCAGGTACATCAAATTGTTTTGTATGCAAGGAGGCACGAGAAGCCAATAACAGCAAGAGGCGCCGGAACAAATCTTGTTGGCGCTGCAGTGCCATTTGACGCTTTGGTTGTTGATTTTACAAAAATGAATAAAATTGAAGCTATAGGCAAAGATTATGTGGTTGTGCAGCCCGGAGTCGTTTGTGATGATTTAAACAAAGCCCTTAAAGAAAAATTCTTTCCTATTGTTCCTGAGGATTCTGCGGTATGCACTATAGGTGGAATGTGCGGGATTAATTCAACTGGAATTTATGGAAAAAGATTTGGGAGAATGAAGAATTGGGTTTTAGAAGTAGATATGGTAGAGGGGAGCGGCAGAATGAGAAAGCACGGAAGTGAGGTTGTTGGATCAGAAGGTCTGCTTGGACTATTTACCAAGATAAAGTTAAGGATAACTGATAGAATAGTTGAAAAAAGTATGGATTTATTAAAATTTGATAAGATTGAGGACTTGGTTGAAAAGGTTTCTTCTTTGAAGAATAATAAAGAAGCGATTTCTGTTGAGCATATAAGCAAAGTTGCTGCTGAGCTTATTGGCTTGGAAAAAAAGCACTATTTAATAGTTGAGTATATTGGACTAGAAGGCTCGATTAAAGATCATATAGAAATGGAAAGGATTGTGAATGTTAGGAAACAGGTTTTTAGCAAATTGGCTTCACAAGATTTTATTTTGATGGAAGATCCTTATGTCCCTACTGAAAATATGGCTGAATTTTTATACTGGCTAGAGGGGAAAAGTATTCCATGCTTTGGGCCAATCGGAATGGAAATCTTACACCCTTGTCTAACAAGCAGAGAACATGTAAGTGAAGTTAATGAAGCAGTTAGCAAGTTAAACGGTAAGCTAGGAAGCAAGTTCGGTGTAGGATTGTTGAAAAAAGAATCATTAAATGAAGTTGAGAAAGCTGAGTTAAGGAAATTAAAAATAAGCTTTGATCCAGTTGGAATTTTGAATGTGGGGAAGGTTATTTAAATGGCAGGCGTTGACAAGTGCATATTATGTGGATTGTGCAGGCAAGATTCTTCTTTGTTAAAATTAACCGGCAAAGAAACTGTGACTGCTAGAGGGAAAGCTGTTTTAATTAAAAAAGGGATTTTGGATAAGATATTCTACATTGATCCTATGAATGATGTTACTGTAAGGCACTGCCCTACAAATGTTGAGATTTCTGAGGAGATTAGGAAACAAAGAGAAAAGATGGTCGAGCATGGGATGGAAACAAAGGCAAACAGAAGAATGATTGATAATTTAAGAGATTATGGAAACCCTTATGGCATATTGAAAAAAGGAGAGATAAGAGAAGTTTATAGTTGAGACTGAAATTAGCAGGCTAGATTACACTGGAATGATTCTTATGCCTTCTTTATCTTTGGTTAAAATTCCTTGTTTTCCTGATTTAATACGATACTCATTAACGATTTCGGTTGGTATTCTCACTGCTATACTGTTTCCCCATTTTGAGAAGGTGATTTCCTTAGCCTGCCTTAATTTTCTGTATTTCTGTGCTAGAAGTTTAAGTTGTTTCATATTCATTATTTCTTCCCCACAAGAGCCGCATTTAAATGCTTCAAATTCCACGCCGTCTTGCTCTATCTTATCTTTGACTTTTTTCATTTCTCCTTTATTGCATATAGGACATCTCATTTTAATTTCCCCTTTCGATTGTTTTGATTATGATAACTTGGCCGAGATCTTCTCTAACGCATATGACCCTGCTTCCCTTTGATTTTTTGCCAATAAATTTTATTATGTTCTTACCAAGTCTCTTAACTTTTCCTGTTTTTAACACTGCATAAACATGGTCTGGGTAAGCGATTTCATATTCTCTAGCTCGCTTAATGGCATGTGTTTTAATTAGGACCTGTTTGCCTTGAAAGTAGACCTCCGCCATTAAGTATCTACATAGATATACATGTATATAAATGTTTCGTGTAAAACTTAACTGAATTAAAAAACAAAGAAATTACGATGCTATTTGTACTTACTTTTCATCGAGTATTTGATATTTCATCTTTTCTCGCTTGTCTGTCTTCTTCGTAGGGCGAGCTAAAGCAGGAAATTTCATAGCCCAGCCTATCGTAATAATCTCTAATTTTGCTTAGTATAGCAACAAGCTCATCAGTGTTATTCCCAATGGCATGGAAAGCGTTGCACCAACATTCTACATTTGTACAGTCTTCAGTAATTTTTGTTTCAGTAAAGTCAAAATGAGTAATACTCACAGCTTCGTCATTATTTTTATATCCACTTACCCTGCCCCGAACTCCTATTTTGGACGTTAGAGATAATTTTTCAAATCCCTCTTCAACTAGAAGATCATCTAAACCATTAAGGTGCTCTAGTAATTTTGGGGCCTTTTCTGCTTCTCTCCAATTTGAGTAGATACACGTATGCATTTTGATCAAAGTATATAGTATAAAATATAGTTTATAAGCGTATCGTTATTTTACTCTTTGTTTATTTGAGCTAAGTAGTTTAAAAGATATCGATAAAAATATAAACTCTGGTATTGAGAAATATGTTATGGGAAAAAAACAAAATCTGACTATTAGTAAAATAATAAAGACTATTGAAAATCATAGATATGAACTTAAAAAATATGATGTCAAGAGGCTGGGGGTGTTCGGATCATTTTCAAAAGGTAGGCAAAATAGAAAAAGTGACCTCGATTTTCTTGTTGTTTTTAGGAAGGCAACATTTGACAATTATATGGAATTAAAATTCTATCTTGAGAAATTATTTGCTAGGAAGGTAGATTTGATTACTGAAGAAACACTTAAACCGGCTTTGGAATATGTAAAAAATGAAACCTCGTATATCAAGGGACTCTAAGGTTTATTTTGATGACATATTGATGTCAATAAGGAAAGTAGAAAGGTATACTAAAGGTTTGAAGTACGACGATTTCACGAAAAACGATTTAATCAAAGATGGCGTGATAAGAAACTTAGAAATTGTAGGTGAAGCTGTTAAAAATATTCCTCAAACTATAAAAACAAAACATCCTAAGGTTGAATGGAAGAAAATTGCTGGACTTAGGGATATACTGATCCATGAGTATTTCGGAATTAATCTTGAAATTGTGTGGGATATTGTTAAGAATAAAATCCCGCAATTAAAAAAGGACATCAAAGATATTTTAAAAAACACACATAAAAACAAAATTTACTCTCGTCGAAGTTCTTAATAAGTAGTTTACTCCTTCTTCAAATGCACATCCATCTGCGGGAA
>JBBSXW010000021.1:0-1628 GCA_038045665.1 Nanobdellota archaeon
GGCCTGTTGATCTTGTTTTACTTGCTACGAATACTTCTGTTAGTGATCCTTTAGCCCAAGCTGGATTTCCTTGTATAGCTGGTGATGTGCAACAAAGGATAACTGGTTTGATTAGGGATAAATGCGGGATAAGTGATATACAATCTGGTTGCGTGGGCATTAATTATGCGTCGGCGTTTGGTGATGGTTTAATTAGGGCTGGATATCTGGATAGGGTGCTGGTTATTGGGGCGGATATTCTTTCAAGGATAGTTGATTTTAATGATCGGAGCACCTGCGTGTTATTTGGCGATGGTGCAGCTGCGTATGTTTTAGATGTGAGCGATTTACCAGGGTTTGTCGGGCACAGGTTTTATGGAGATGGTGCAAAAAGAGGAATAATAACCTCTCCTTTGCGTATGCGGAGATACTTAGATGAGCCAAAGAATCAAACGAGTTACGCCCCCACTTTGATTATGGACGGAGGATCAGTTCATGAGGAAGTAATAAAAATTTTAGTAAATACATTTGCTAATTTTGAAAATGATTTGCTTTTAAACCCCTACGGCGTAAACTTTTCTGAAGTAGCTAAGATTATACCGCATCAAGCGAATTGTAGAACTATAGAGACAGCAGCTAGAAAAATCGCAAAGATGCGCAGTAAGCTAGGAGTGGATGCGAACAGTTTAGAGGATGTTAGAAGTAAATTTATTGTGACAATAGATGAATATGCCAATAATTCTACAGCATCTCAGGGTCCAGGGCTGGAGGAAGTTTTGTATGGTGAAAATTGCCTTAAAGAAGGCGAGCATGTAGTAATGTGCAGCTATGGCTCTGGATTCAGCGCCTGTTTCAATCATTATGTTGTTTAGGATAAAACATATACGTAAAGTGTTTCAAAGAAGATTTTTCTTTCTGCTACTTTTTTGAATTTATAGCTATATTTTTTCATTAAACTTTCTATATCTCCGCTAAGGCTACTAAATGAAAGCAGTATTTGTCCATTTGGGGGCAGGTAATTTTTTGCCTGTTCAAGAAACCTTTCTATTGTCTCATACCCGTTTTTGCCGCCAACCAATGCAATATCATTTGCATAATTGAAATTTTGAATTGAAAGTTTAATTCCTGCATATTCTCTTTCTTCTGGAAGATATGGCGGATTAAAGATTATAGTGTCGAATTTTCCTTGGATATTTTGAAATAAATTACTTCTGACTGCATTAATTCCTTTTTTTCTGCAGAGTGCTACGGCCTCATTATTAATATCTGCTGCTAGAACATCATTAGTGTTTTCTAGGGCTACTTCTGCCTGAATTCCAGATCCGGTGCCCATATCTAATACCTTTCCTCTTGCCAGCTTGCTTACGACAAGCGCAAGTAAGTATGAATCTTCATTTGGCTCGTATATCATAGATCTAATCCTTCCAAATCTTTATCAAAATTATCTACGAACTCATCGTTTATTGATCCTCCGTTTGCTTCTTCATTATCTTGCATATTGTCTGCTGTTTCTTTATCAGTTGTTCGCTCGTCTGATCTTGCTTGAGAACTACAGCTGTTATTGAATAATAAAAATGTGAGAAGTATAGTAATTATTACTATGTTTATTTTCTTCATTATTCTTTTGCCTCTTGTTGATTATTCGACTT
>JBBSXW010000021.1:1728-13799 GCA_038045665.1 Nanobdellota archaeon
CTTGTTGATTATTCGACTTAAATATTATTAACTGATTGTTTTGCTACTGAGTTTGCTATTGTTTTTTTAATTGATTTCTCCTTTACGTCAGTTTCTTTTTCATAATTGTTTATTGATGGTTCCATATTAATTTCTTTCTGGGGTTCTTGTTCATCTGGTTCAATGCTTTTGGATGAGTCTGCAGAGTAAGGTGGCAAGATTGTGGCAGGTTGAATATTGGCTTCTTTTTCCGTAGTTGATATTGCTTCTTTAATTCCTAATTGAAATGGCTCTACTTCGCTTAATTCAGTTGTTAATTTGCTTAATTTTTTTGTTCCTTCCAACAAGTCTTTTTTTGCAATTTCATATTCTTGTTTTGCTTCTTCGTAATTTTCATTTACGGCAAGCTGCTTTGCTTTTTCAAGATGCAGTGATGCACTTGCTAGGTCTTTTGAATATTCTTCATGAATTTTTGTCAATGCTTGTGTGTCCCTGCCTTTTTTATTGAGGTCTTTGACAGCAGTGCTTAGCTGCGTTTTGGCCAAGTTTAATTTAGCTAGATTATGATCTACTTTAGAATTTGCCAAATCTTGAGAATATCCTTTTATTCCCTCTTTACTTTTCTCCCATGCGTCTTTTATTTCTTCTACTGAAGATAATATTTCACTTTTTGGAGTTTGGTTGTTAAAAGAAGATACTCTTTTATTAAGGTATTGCAGTTCTGTTTTTTTTCCCTTTATCCATGATAGAATCTGTAGCGCTTCATTGTCATCGATAAATTTTGTTTTGTAGATATCGTTTTCTAATCTGCTTAGTTTAATTATCATAAGTTGGATAGTACTACTAAGGTAACTGCTAACCGCTATAATCTTTTCTTCTCTATTGATAGGAAATTTGCTATTTTTTATTTCATTTATCCTTGATTTTGTTTCTTTTATCCTTTCCCTTACGTTTTCTTCTTCTTTAGAGAGTTTTAATTTTTCTTCTGCTGTTTTTTCTTTAACTTGTTTTGGTATGTACCTTTTTGAGATTAAGTCAGGATGCTCTTTTGCGATATTTTTTACTTCGCTTGGGTCTAGTGGGATTATTTTCATTGGCCCTATGTAGCCGGCTTGTGTTCCTACTATTGGCAAATTTGAATATGTATCTTTATTACTGTTTGCACTTACTATAGAAATAATTAGTGTAAGCATTATAATTATTGTGATTATTGACTTTTTCATTTTTTAGTATAATATTATTTTATTTATATGAATAATAAAAAAACAAAAAAATAATTGTTTATAGCCTTTAATATTCTTTGCATAGTGGTTTTTCTTCGTTAAACAAAAGCTTAATGAAACCTTTCATGTCTTCTTTGTTAACTACGTTATTGTTGTCAATGTCAGTAATCCAGAAAAGCATGTCTTTATATGTGCCTACTATGCTGGCACGGTCACTTATTCTTCCTGTTTTTCCTTCAAATCTGCTGTATGCTTTAATGAATCCGTCAATGTCGTGTGCGTTTACTACTCCGTTTCCTAGTTTACCATTGCCTAGTCTGTCATAATCTCCTTTGCAAAGTTGATTTCTCGCGTCTACTTGGTTATTCCTCGCCGTTGCTTGGTTATTCCTGTTATCCCTGTTACTCTTTTTTAATGTTTTTAATGTCTTTTTTAATAAAGGCGTTGGTTGCGTATCGGCTTTTGCTAGCATTGTATCTGCTCCGACTGGTGCTGCCGTTATGTCTGCTGGTTTTGCTTCTATTGCGTTACTTGGTTGCGCAGTTATAGCTTGAGCAAGGCTTAATGGCAATGCTATTAATAAAGCCAATACTGAAAATACCATCACTTTATTTTTCATTTTGCCCTCCTATATTATTTTTTAATATTAATTTTAAACTGGAAAGAATTACTTTAGTATAAAAACAAACTTTTTGTGAGCAAAGTAGAATGCTTTATAATGCTTTATTTCTGTTTTTAGAGGCTGAAATAGCTTTTTTTAGTTTTTCAGAAGATTTTTATACCATCAAAATGAAGGATGTCGCCATGATTAAGCGGATATTAATTTTGGCTATATTTTTAGTGCCAATAGTTGAAGGTGCAATTATTCAAGGAACCGTTTATGATATAGGTATTGAGCCACAGAAGAATGTTGTTATTGAGATAGATACTACTCCTAATCAGAAAGTGATTTCTAGGGATGGATATTATAGTTTAGTAGTCCCTATGGGTAATTATACTCTTAAGGCTTCATTATTCGAGAACAATGCACTTGTAGCTTCTGCAGAGGAGAAGATCGAGGTTAAAGACGATGGAGTATATAACTTGGATTTGGTATTATTTCCGTCTTTTGAAGATGAAGATGAATTATTTGAAGATATTGATGATTTAACTATAATTGAGGATGTTTTCAGCCCTGCAATAGCTATACCTTGGATCTTGGTATTTATATTGATCGGGGTGATTATTTTTGCTTTATTATTTAAGAAGAAAAAGAAACAAAAAGTTTTATTAGAGGACGATTTAGATAAGCTTTTGAGGATTTTAAAAGAAAAAGGTGGAAGAGCAACGCAAAAAGAGATTAGGAAAGAATTTGGGCTATCTGAAGCTAAAGTTTCTTTAATGGTAACGGACTTGGAATCACAAGGACTAATAAGAAAAATAAAAAAAGGAAGGGCTAATATAATTATTTTAATAAAAAAATAAGTTAAGCCTGGTTTTCTATGGTTTCTAAGTCACTTAACTCTTGATTAAGCCCATTCAGGTCTTCCAGCCCCAGTATTTCTTCAACATCACTTAATTCTGTTTCAAGTTCTTCTAGAGTAGGGGTTTTTTCAGTATCTGACGTTGCCGTATCCTGTGCATTTTGATAAGTTGGTATAGTTTCTTGGCAACCCAAAGTAAGCACTAATATTCCTAGAAGTATCGCCATTGTAATAATTGAGTTACTCTTCATTTGCATCGCCTTCCTGAGACGTTTCATCTTCTTGAAGCTGCGGAGAAGCTCTAAACTCGTGAAGTATGCTTATCGTTAATGCATGGGCATTCTTTAATACTTCTAATGTTGCTCCTGTGTTACTATTGCTTAAGTTTTCTTTTGCCTTTTCAATTGAACTATTCAATTCACTCAACATTGCCCTTAGGTTAGTAAAGTCATACCCCCTTGCTTCGAATTTGGACAGCCTGTTTCCTATGTTTTTTGCTAATATTTCAAACTTATTAATGGCATTCTCTAGTCTTTGAGCGTTAATCTTTGATTTTGGATAGTGCTCTCTGAATAGTTCTCTTGCTTCTTTAATAGACTCTTTTAATTCAGATATTGCCGATTTAATTTCTTCTTTTGAACTATTCCTTGTTAATGCCTGCACCTTGGATTTCGCAGATTCAATATTACTAATTGCAGTGTTGATTTCTTCTAATACTCTATCTTTGTCTGCTATCTCGGAATTTTCTATATTCTCTTTAAGTCTCTGAAGGAAATTTAATGTTTTTTCTGTTATTCTAGCGAGCGAGTGTTTTATCCATTCTCTAGATTCTTTTCTTAGGTTATTGCAATCTGTTATGCTTGCATCGTTTTCTTTGCACTCTCTCAGCCTTTGTTTTAATTCTCTTACATCTATATCTTTTATTCTTTGTCTTGAGACTTCAGTTACGGCTCTTGCTCTTTCATTAAAAGCTGCATTTGCTCTTCTTAATCTTTCAGCTAATTGATCCCTAGTAGCTGTTTGTATTCTACCAATGTCTTGAACATTTGTTGGTTCGGTTCGTGTTGGCCCTGTCTCTCTCGTGTTTGTTTCTCTGTCTCCGTATTGTGCCATGCTAAATGGTACAGATATCACTAATAGCAACACAATAAAGATTGAAATTAGCTTATACATTACGATACCTCCTTTATGGCATTAAAGTAGTCTTTTACTCTTTTTTTAATACTTTCTAAATGGTATTTTTCTATTTTTTCATCAAAAATGTTGCTTAGGTTGTCCCATTCTGTTATTCTGTAGTCATTTGCTATTTTTTCTACTAAAAAAAGACTTCTTAAACGTTTTAATTGTCTTCTAATGTTGCTCTCTGCTATGCCTTTTAGCTGCAGGTTCTGTTTTTTTCTTAATTGGATAACCTCTTCCCTTACTTGGTCGCTGCTCAAAAGTCTTTTACTTTTTGATGATTTAAGCATTACCTGCAATACGTCTACTACTATATCTCTAGAATCCCCTGGCTGAAGTAAACCTATACTTAGACATAGTTTTCTTATTAGATCTCTTTGGGTGAGGTTGTCTGGTTTTTCGTATTTTCTTAATGTGATTTCAGATAACGGAAGGTCTTTGCTTATTGTTTTTTTAGGCATAGATAGAAATGAATAATAATTGTTTAAATAGTTTTATAACATTAAAAAGAGACATTTAAATATAAGTACACGTACGTGTATTTATGGCAACTAAAACAATAACGGTTACAGAAGAGGCATACATTAGATTAGCTAGGCTTAAAAAGGAAAATGAAAGTTTTTCTGAGACTATTAACAGAATTACTGGGAAAAGGAATATTATGGAATTTTTTGGTATTTTAAGTAAAGAGGCTGCTGATGAACTTGAGAAGAATATAATCGAAAATAGAAAAAGACATAGGCAAATGCGCAAAAAAAGATACGGGAGGTTGTTTAAAGATTTTTAAAATGGTTTGTTTAGAGACAACCTTTATAATTGATTTCTTAAAAGGAAAAAATGAAGCAAAATTAAAAATGCAGGAGATTGAGGTGAGAAATGAAGTAAAGTTAGTAGCTTCTCCGTCTATTGTAGAGCTAATAGCTGGTACTAGGTATGGTAAAAATATCAAATCTGAAAAAAATTCCATAATAGCATTTTTAGACAGCGTTATTACTTTACCTTTAGATAAAAAGAGTGCTATATTGGCTGGAGAAATAGAAATTGATTTTGAAGACAAAGGAAGCATAATTGATATAGAAGAGGTTATGATTGGCGCAATAGCGATTCAGAATAATGAACCTTTGTTAACTAGAAATATTAAACACTTTGAACGAATAAAGGATTTAAAAATACAGGCCTATTAATTTAAAATGGACAGATTGAGATTTGGAACAGCGGGTATTCCTGTAAGCACTAAAGGAGATACTATTCAAGGGATTAAAGATGTTAAACAGATGGGCTTAGGTTCTTTTGAATTAGAATTTGTGAGGCAGATTAATATTAAGAAAGAGAAAGCACCAGAAGTTAAAAAAATTGCTAAAGAAAATGATATTGTTATAACTTGTCACTCGCCTTATTTTATTAATTTAAACTCTGAAGAAAAGAAGAAGTATTATGCCAGTATTGGTTATATAAAAAATTCAGCTATAATAACTTCATTATGTGGTGGGTGGTCTGTGTGTTTCCATTCTGGATATTATCAAGGTCAAGATCCAAAGAAAGTTTACAAAAAAATTAAAGAAGGAATTAAGACAATTGTTAAAGAAGTTAAGGGACACGATGATAAAATCTGGATTAGGCCTGAAATTTCAGGGAAACCAACCCAGTTTGGAGATTTGAAAGAATTGATTAAATTAAGTCAAGAAATTGACCAGGTTATGCCTTGTGTAGATTTTTCGCATATGATGGCTCGTTCACTAGGCGCTTTTAACACAAGAGAGGAGTTTAAGCAAATTTTAACTGAACTTGAGAAAGGACTTGGAAAAACTGTTTTGAATAATATGCACATACATATTTCTGGGATTGCCTACGGGGATAAAGGAGAAAAAAACCATTTAAATTTAAAAGAATCAAAATTTAATTATGCTGATTTATTAAAAGCATTAAAGGAATTTAAATGCAAGGGGGTTGTAACTTGTGAGTCTCCAAACATAGAGAAAGATGCTTTATTATTGCAGTCGACGTATAGCAAGATTTAAATACTACTTTTACTACTAAGTAACTATGGAAACAAAAGCAATAAAGATTAGCAAGAAAAATTACGAGTGGCTTTGTCAGGAAGCAGGAAAACTACAGACCCTGGAAAAGAAATCCGTTTCAATAGATGATGCTTTAACTTATTTGCATAAAAGAGTGAAAAATAAATTAAGCGATTTTGCCGGTACCTGGAAAATGAGTGATAGGGAAGCAGAAGTTTTTATGGAAGACTTAAGAAAGGGTTGGAAAAAGTGGAAAATAGAGTCTGTTTAGACACTAATATCTTAGTAGATATTTTGAGATCAAATAAGGATACAGTAAACCTGATAAAAAATATAGAAGAAAGCAATATATTAGCGACAACATACATAAATCTATTTGAACTGTATTATGGAGCAGCTTTATCTGAAAATAGGAAATTAAATTTCATGGAAGTGGAAAAGCTCATATCTACATTGGACCTATTGAATTTATCTGAACAGTCTACTAAATTGGCGGGTACAATATTAGTAACATTGAAAAACAAAGGACAAACTGTAGATTTTAGGGATTTACTAATAGCCTCAATTGCCATAGCGAATAATTTTATGTTGCTGACTAAGAATAAAAAACATTTTGAGAATATTCCAGGATTAAAGCTATATTAACAGAGAGGAGTTTATACAAAGTGTCGATTTAAATTTCAAAACCGTATTTACCGTACATTGGTGTGAATAGAAACGGCCCTATTGAACGCTTTTCAATAAATCCTTCTGGATGTTTAATGCCCATTATCAATTCTTGCTCCTCCTTGTTTCCTATTGGGCCTATTATTATGCCATATGGCTTCAATTGATCCAAAAGCGGTTGAGGAAATTCTTTACAGGCCGCTGTGATTATTATTTTATCAAATGGTGCCTGGTTTTGCATACCCTTTGACCCGTCTTCTTCATAAACTTCTACGTTAGTAATGCCTGCTTTTTTTAGGTTTTCTCTTGAGAAAATGACTAATTCTGGAATTACCTCTGTCGTTATTACGTTACCCTTTGGACCTACTATTTTTGCTATAATGGCTGCTTGGTAACCTGAACCTGTACCTATTTCAAATACTTTCTCATTTGGTTGCAATTCTAAAGCGGCAGTCATTATCATTATTGTTGTTGGCTGCGAAATTGTTTTTCCCCTTAATAATGGTAGAGGAGTATCTTGGTAAGCA
The DNA here is from genome assembly GCA_038045665.1 of Nanobdellota archaeon. Taxonomy (GTDB): domain Archaea; phylum Nanobdellota; class Nanobdellia; order SCGC-AAA011-G17; family JACPIM01; genus JBBSXW01. The sequence goes on from JBBSXW010000021.1 coordinate 8,784, forward strand.
TATGGTTTTAGTTGCTTTGGAATAAAGTCTTCTCTTTTAAGGGATCTAAATGCCTCTAGCTCTAGATCTCGGAATTTAAATTTTTCTTCCCAGAATTTTAGAAGATGATTTTTTTGTTCCATTTGGCTTTGCCTATATTTATTTAAAACCTTTTATTTAAAATCTAAAAGATTTATAAACCTATATAAATTATTGTGCTTTATTAATATTTAGTTATTTTGAGGAATTATGGAAAGCAAAGGAAAGTGGTGGGATCCTGAAAAGGAAAGAAACATGGTGAAAGATGCGGAGGAAGCGGAGATAATAGAGGCAAAGTATGATAGGATTAGGGATTGGAGAATGGATCCTTTCGGGTATTTTTTAATTAGAATTAACAGGGAAAAAGAATTATTAGAGGCTGCATTTTGTAAGAAAGCCAATAAGGTTGAAAAGGTTGTTGTTGGAAATAGTGCCATGGAAGTGTTTAATACTATAATCAGAGAAAATTTAATATCTTCATTGCAACATGCTGCTGATTTGGGTGCTGAATTGCAAAAGGCCGAGATAGCTTTAAAACATGGTATCAGATATGTGCAGGATGATCCTTTGGATTTTAGCGTAAAACTATAGGAATTTTTATTGAGAGAGAGGTTAGGCAGTTAATGCCGTTAATAAATAACTTTAAATAGTGTTTTTTAATTTTCTAATTTTTAGTAAAATGGGATTGCCGCAATTTTATGAAACAACTGTGATTAAAGTGGGAAGACTTAATGAGAATACTCTTTTGTTAGAACTAGATGTTCATGGTAGTTTTGAATTTAAAGCAGGGCAATTTGTTTTGACTTACGTTAATGTTGATGGAAAGGAAGAAAACAGGGCGTTTTCTATTGCGTCTTCTCCGTCGAAGGACACAATCAATTTGCTGATTAGAAAGTATGACCGGGGCAAAGTTTCCCCCAAATTATTTGAGCTTAAAGAGGGTGACAAATTAAAGATAAGAGGGCCATTTGGAGTGTTTAATGTTAAGGAACCATTGCCTAGCGAGATTGTATTTGTTGCCGGCGGCAGTGGAATAGCTCCTTTGAGAAGCATGATGCACGATGTTCTTGAGAAATATCTTGATAAAAAAGTTACTTTAGTGTTTGGATTCAGATACGAACATGACTTCTTTTTTAGGGAGGAAATTGAAAAATTAGTTAAAGAGAAACAAAATTTTAAAAGTTACTTGTGCTCTACTAGGCCCAGTGAAAATTGGGAATATTTTAAAGGAAGGGTAACTGAGGTTTTACCTAAGATTATTGATTCTAATAAGGATAAGCATTTTTATATTTGCGGGCCAAACCAGATGATTAATGATACTTTGAATTTATTGATTAAAGATATGGGTTTTGATAGGGATAGAGTTATTATAGAGAGATGGGGGGTTAAATAGATTTAAATAATAATAAAAGTTAATTTTGATTATGCAAAAAAAGAGGAAAAAGGTTCTGCATGAGGAGCATAAAAAAGGCAAATTCATTAGACATTTTATTTTTGGTGCTGAAGACGGTTTGATTTCTACTTTAGGGTTCTTGTCAGGGGTTGCTGGCGCTGCCTTTTCTCATATTTTTATTGTGATTGCGGGTGTTGCAGAGGTTTTTGCTGCTGCGCTTTCGATGGGCATTGGGACTTACTTGTCTACAAAAAGTCAGGCTGAGTTAATGAAGAGGAATATTGATGTTGAAAAAGAAGGAATAGAAAGAACTCCCAGGTTGGTTAAGAAACAGGTCGAAATGATTTATAGGAGTAAGGGGTTTAAAGGAGGAGACTTGAAAAAGATTGTTAATACTATCTGCTCTGACAAGAAACTTTGTTTGCAGGAAATGACTGTTGCTGAGCTTGGAATTGTTCCTGGAAGATTTGAGAATCCTTACAAGGCTGCTTTTGTTATGTTTTTTACGTTTTTTATTTTGGCTTTGATACCATTAAGCCCGTATTTATTTTTTGAGAATGTTGGTGATGCTTTAATTGTGTCGATAGTTTTAACAGTTTTGGCTTTATTTATAGTTGGAGCTTTAAAAACGAGATTGACTAAGAAAAACTGGTTTAAATCTGGATTTGAGATGCTAATATTAGGATTTGTTGCTGCTGTTGTTACTTACTTTATTGGGGAGTTTATTGGTGGGCTTTACTAAGACTCTTCAATTCAGAATTTAAAGATTTAATCCAGATTGGAAGAGTGTTATTAATTTGAAAGTTCATAAATTTGAAGAATATGCTTTTTAAATTTTTAAATATGACTTGACTCTTTTTCTTATTCTTTCAGGATAATTTTTCAAATAAGAATCAAGTTTCTTTTTATCGATTTTTTTTGAAAATTCTTTCAATACTTCCTTATCTAAATATTGTTTAAAATAGACCATATCAATAAATGTCTTTTCTATGTCTGAATAAGGAAAATAAAAGTCTCCTTGTTTTATGTATTCAAAACCAAAAAAATATTTTTTATTAATCCTTCTTATTACTACATTATTACCAAATATTTTTTTTAACCCTACCCTGGCTTTTTTGGTTGTGATTATAACAGGATTCGTTTCTTGTTCCCACAAGTCGTGAACGCTAAGGGCGTCTTGTAAACCCAAATAAGCTGGCTTAAAACAAAAGACGGCCAATGAAGGATCTTCATGTATACTATAGAACCCTTTAACTATTTTTTTCATTTCTCCTTTTTTAATTAGGTTATTAATAATCAAATAAATATAATCTTTGTTCTTTTTATTTATAAATTTCTTAAGAGAATTTATATTAACAACGGGGCTTTCTTTTAAAAATCTTCTAATTTTATCGATGTACTTTATCTTACCCATTTTATCTTACCTGTTTCTTTATCGATTCTATGAGTTGCTGTGAATCTGGGACTGCTCCAGTAATTATGATTTCTGCTAACGCTTCCTCATCAAATGGTTTTTTATAATTTTTAATCAATTTGTTTAAATCTCTTTTTACGTTATCAATTTTTTCAATATAATTTAATAAAAAGAAAATATCGTACAAGTCTCTGATTTTCCTTCTTTTCAAGTAAGCACTTATCTTTTCTATGATTAAATTCTCTGGGGACAGTGTAAAAATATTAATAAAAAAGCTCTCAGAAGTTTCGTATCTTTTAAAAACAGATTTTTTTGTTTGGAATGTTGCTTCAAATCTTATTGTGCGACTATTAAAGGTCAGTTTCGAATAAAGCGAGTTTTCTTTTATTCTTTTTTTAACTATACTAAAGCCCCTTATTTCTAGCGATTTGAAGAAATTGTTTATTATTTCATTATGTTTGGGAATATAAACATCTATATCTTCGGAGAATCTATTTCCATTGTAACAGCGCCATATTGCTGTACCACCATGAATGATCGCATCCGGAAAAAATCTATATAGCTCCCCAATTAAAATGTCTTGAGCATACGCTAGATCCCTTTGTACCCTCTTCTTTAATTTTAAGTTTAATGGAATATTAGTCATTGTATAATTAACATAACCTATGGATATCTATAAGTTTGGTTTATTTATAAATTTTATGGTTATTCTATTGGTTTTTCGCTAAAAGCTTAAATAGTGGGGATTTTTCTTAAGACTATGCCAACATTAATAGCTAATTTATCTACTGGAAAAGGAACCTGGGGGCATGTAGCTAGGTTGATTGAAGGTGATGAATGGGACAAGATAATCTTGATTACTAATGACTATGGAAAGGAGAATTTTAATAAGAATGAGAAAACTGAATTAATGTCTGTTAAGGTTGAAGCAGGATTGAAGGAATTAAGGGACGAAATCTATAACATTTTAAAGGAAAGGGTTAAGGATACAGAAGTTGGTGTGAATGTTATTTCTGGTTCTGGGAAGGAGCACATGGCTTTAATTTCTGCCTTACTTAAACTTGGAGTAGGGATAAGGCTTGTGGCTTTAACAAAAGAAGGTGTAGAAGAAATATAATAATCCTTATAAGTTATTATCTATTATTATCTTTATGGGTTTGTTTGATGATGCTTTAAAAGATGGTGAAAGCCTATTTAAAGATGAGATCGCTTTAGATGTTGATTTTACTCCTCCGAAGATTCCATATAGGGAAAATGAAAATGATAGGATTGCTGAGTGTATTAAGCCATTATTTAAGAAACGAAGCGGAAAAAATTTGTTTATAACTGGAAATCCTGGAATCGGCAAGACTTTGGCAGCTAAAAAGGTTTTAGAGGCATTAGAGAAACAAACTGATGATATAACAAGATTATATGTTAATTGCTGGAAGAAGGACAGCGCACATAAAATTATTTTGGATATTTGTAATCAGATTGGTTATAGGTTTACTATAAATAAAACAACTGAGCAATTAATGAATGAAGTCTCAAAGATTTTGAATAAGAAATCTAGTGTTATTGTTTTTGATGAAGCTGATAAGCTGTCTAATGAAGCTATGGGCATTTTGTATTCTTTTGCTGAGGATCTTTTTAGAAAGAGCATTATTCTCATTACTAATAATAAGGAATTTTTAGCCTTACTTGACAGAAGAATTTACTCCAGACTGATGCTAGAAACTCTGGAATTCAGACCTTATAATCTTAATGAGATTTATGGAATACTTAAGGATAGGGTTGATTATGCTTTTGCAAAAGGCGTTTGGGGGAATTCTGCATTGAAATTAATTGCAGGGAAGACTTTTGAATTAAGCGATGTGAGAGCTGGGTTGCATTTACTCAAGGAATCTGGGAATATTGCTGAGAGAAAATTAAAAAGAAAAATTGAAGAGGAAGATGTGAAAGAGGCGACGGGAAAATTAGCAGAATTTACCAGTAGAAATATGACTGAATTAAATGATGAAGAGAAACAATTATTGGAGCTTGTTAGGACAAATTCTGGCAAGTCATCCAAGGAATTGCATGGAATTTATGATTCAACTATTTCTTACAGGACTTTTTTTAGGAAATTAAAGGAGCTTGAGGATGCCAAGCTGATTCGTATGGAAGAGATAAATACTGGAGAAGGAAAAAGATCTAATGTTTATTTTGGGAG
>JBBSXW010000022.1:0-1715 GCA_038045665.1 Nanobdellota archaeon
TCCACAATTCTTTTCCGTGCTTAGGATCATCTTCAGGTAAAACCCTAATTAACACGTTAGAATTTGCATATCTTTCGATGTCACCAACCAAGAATCCCCTATATAAGTGTCCGACTTGAACATTTGACACCTCCCACAAGGCTAGGTGCCTCGCGGGTATATATTCTGTTATTCTTGCTTGGACTACTTTATTTGTTATTTGATCGTTATTTATCATTTGATTAGAAAAGTAGTTAATTACTTTGCTTTTTTATAATTCTCGTTTACTTTTTCCCAATTGATAACATTAAAAAAATCCTCTATATACCCTGCCTTGTCAGGACCTCGCTTCTTATAAAATGAATGCTCCCACATATCAATTCCAAGCACAGGAATTTTGCCATGACTTAAAGGACAATCTTGGTTTGGAGTTTGCACTATTTCTAATTTGCTATTATTCAAAACCAACCATGTCCATCCAGAGCCAAATAAAGATAAAGCTACATTTGAGAATTCTTCTTTAAATTTTTCAAAACTTCCAAATTTTTTATTAATGGCTTCAGCGATTTCGCCTGAAAATTTAGTGTCTTTTTTCAGCATTGGCCACCAGAATGAATGATTAAAATGACCGCCGCCATGGTTTCTTACTGCAGTCCTTATATCTTCTGGAACTGAGTTAGGGTTTTTGATTAGTTCTTCAACAGGTTTATTTTGTAATTGCGGATGTTTTTCTAAAGCAGCGTTTAATTTATTGATATACGCTTGATGATGCTTAGTATGATGCAAGGCCATTGTCTCCTCATCAAAGTATGGCTCTAATGAATTATACGAATAGGGCAATTTTGGTAACGTGTGCACCATTTTTTATTCACATTAAAATTATTTATAGATATCTTTTATAATTATTCTTATCTTAAAATATATAGATTAACAGGCTTAAGAAATATTTAAATAGCTTTGGCATACTTGATTTTTTATGGCATTTGAAAAAGTAGCTTCTTTAAGTGAAATAAATCCAACTAAATATGTTTCTGTAAACGGGAAGGATCTTGCGCTTTTTAAAGCTGAAGGCAAAGTTTATTGCATTGACAATGCTTGCACCCATGCAATGGGTCCTTTGTCAGAGGGTACGGTCGAAGGAACTAAAGTAACTTGCCCTTGGCATTCAGCACAATTTGATATTACTACAGGAAAAGTATTGTCTTCGCCAGCAAGAGAAGATGTAACTAGCTATAAAGTAAAAGTTGAAGGTGAAGATGTTTATGTTGATGTTTGATAAGATAATTTAGGTTATTCTTTTCTAAGTAAATCTCTATAGTATTTTCCTCTTTCAATATGTCCTCTTGTTGGATTTCCTTTAATTGGGCCTGTATTATATGCGGTTAATACTTTTTTCCAATCATAATTGCTTTGTCTTGATTGCCTTTTGATTACCCTTGCTGCATATTCTAAATTATTTTCTGGCTTTCTTAATTCATCTATACTGCCTCTAAATCCGTAATCTATCGCAGTACAATAAAGTATCTGTGCTGGACCTACTGATGTAGCTAATTGTTTTTTAAATTCTTCTTTTGTTAAGGATGGATTTTGTTTCTTTAATTTTTTAAAAATATCTTGATATAAACTATTTTTGTCAAAACTAAATTTACCATTGTCAATATATCTTTTTTTAAATTGCGGTTCAAATCTATCTTCGCTTTCTCCGTTACTTTCTGCCAAAACAACTAAATGAAGCA
>JBBSXW010000023.1:0-1708 GCA_038045665.1 Nanobdellota archaeon
AGTGCTCTTTGAACTTTGGGAGGGGCTTCTTTCCTGGGTTTTAACTATACGTAAAAGGAGTAGAAGCTGCCTTAGAAGAAAGAGATTTTGAAAAAAGATTTCCGGATGCATTAGAAGCATTGATTTTAACAATATATATGCAATAAGAATACTTTTTATATTTTAGATAAAGCTTACACTTTAGAAAAGATTAATTCTTTTTGACTTTTTTAACAAAGCCAAATTTAACACAAAATATATAAACAACGATTCCTATCCATACAAATAAAATGAAATACACAATTTTATTAGAGCAAGATGAAGATAACGTCGTTGTAGCAGAGTGTCCTTCATTACCAGGATGTGTATCTCAAGGAAGAGATAGAAAAGAAGCTTTAAAAAATATTAAAGACGCAATTCAAGGATATATAGAAAGTCTCAAAAAACACAATGAGCCAATTATATAAAGAAAATGAACACATTCACTGCAATTATTCAAAAAGATGAAGATATGTATGTAGCACAATGTGCAGAAGTAGGAACTACTAGCCAAGGCTCTACAGTAGAAGAAGCTATCGCTAACCTAAAAGAAGCCACCGAATTATACCTAGAAGAATTTCCTTTAAAGGGGTCTTCTCATCCTATTTTGACAACATTTGAGGTGGCCGAGGTTGCCAAAGCTTAAAAAGATTTCTGGGAAAGATTGCGTTAAAATATTATGCAATAAATTTGGTTTTTCAATTGCGAGACAAAGAGGTAGTCATATTGTACTGAAGAAAGAAACCGAATCAGGGAAAGTGGGTACCGTAGTCCCGAATCATAAAGAGCTCAAAATTGGAACATTAAAAAATGTTCTTAAGCTAGCCAAAATAGAAGAAAGGGATTTTGCTAAATATCAATAAAAAATGAATAAAAAATATCATTATGATAAGGAATCAGATTCCCTTTTGATTTACTTAGAAGAAGGTGAAGAAGAAGGGTTCGAGGAAATTGTTCCAGGAATTAATATAGAATTAAATAAAAAGGGCGAGGTTATAGGAGTAGAAATACTAAAAGCATCTAGATTTAGTGAAAAAATAAAGAAGACAATACCTGTGAAGCATTAAGGATATATCTATACGGTTCCCACTCTTAGCAAATAGGCATCCCGGTTAGTTGCCTATAAACTCTAAATACTTGCTATTGTAAGTAACTCTTTCCTTGGTTTTATATTAGTGCTCTAACTTAACCTTAAATCTAAACCTTGGCCTGAGATAACAAGTTCCATGCCATCCAATTCTATCGTAATTTTATCCCTGGTTTGTGTTGCAGAAATTCTTAATGCTGGCGCCTGTGTTGTTCTTATAACGTTTCTTAATGAGCCTTGAATGTAACTTTCTATAGATTCGTCTCTAGTGCCTTCTGTAAGTCTAGATTCTCTTGATAGACTTTCTAAGATTTTCCTTACCTCATCTTCTGTTAGATCTCTATTTTTCGGAATCTCTATTAATTTTATTATGGTTTCTTGTTCATCTAAAGTGGCGCCTGTGGATTCTTGATCTCTAGTACTTGATTGATCTATAGTGCTTGGCTTTTTTTGCTGACTAGAACTAGGAGATACTGGGCTTAGCTCAATGATTGTTGGTTGGCGGCTTGCAACGAAACCTAAAATTTGTAGTTTTTCCTCTTCAGAGTTAAAGCACATTCCTTCTATGCATCCTGCTGGGCAGAATAATTTCGTGCTTCTCAT
>JBBSXW010000024.1:0-1676 GCA_038045665.1 Nanobdellota archaeon
TTGCTTTTTTATTCATTTTTCTTAAACTGTGCCTTCATACTATAAGAAGCGCCATCTAATTTCTGCCAATTCTCTCCAGTCCACAAAGCCGTTCTTCTCAAATCTCCATTTTGATAAGCTATAGTATAGTATGTTTCATCTGACTCTCCACCAAGATAAGCTGCGCAAATCCAATATTCACCAGCCTCTTGCTCTATCTCATTAATCGCACAGCTCTTCCATACGCTATCATAATTTTTTACCCTGCAAGAACTAATCAATTTATCAGGTTCATCATCTACGTCATTGTGGCCATAAAGCCTAAACCTCAAATCATTATTATCTGTCGCTCTAGTGATTTTAGCAATAATAGCCATATCGTCAAATTCTACATCTGTTTGGACTTTCAAACATCTTTCATAAACTCTTAATCCATTAATTTCCATCCATTGGAAACCTTCCCTTCCATAACCATCCTCAAATACTACCTTAGGCTCAGCTTCCAGTGAGAACAACCCAGTTATAGTGGGCCGTACAAAAAATACCAATCCCAATATCAAAGAAATAATTCCTATTGCAAGGAATATCTTTGAAAATGAATGTTCTTTACCTTGATTTTTTTCAGTTAATTCATCAATCTTACTATCGTAATATCCAATATTTTTATGGCACTCTACAATACGAGCATCATAAATACCAATCCATTCCTCAACATTTTTTCCTTTAAGGAATTCTTTAACTTTAGAATAATAAGCACCTTTATCAATAAAGCCAGATCTATATTCATCATTAATTTTTGCAATGCCCTGCCTAATCTGCTCTTTGTAAACCTCGCAAAGCTCTATCTCTCTAATCAAATCTTCTCTAATCCTCTTGTAAACATCTGGTTTATTTTTCATATTTTAGTTTATTTTTAGCTCTGTTATACATTGCCCATATGGTTCTGTCATCTCTTTCAAGCAGTTCGGCAATATTGTGATAAGAAAGATTCAATTCATCTTTGAGGTACAAAACAATATTCTCTAAAGCGCCCAATTTATTTTGGAAAATTGAAACAGGAATAAAATATTTTGAAACAGTAATCTTTAACTTGTCAGGATATTTTTTTCTAGAGTAATTATAAGTATGCCAAATATTTCTCTCATCTCTGTTAAGAAGAATACCTATTTGATGATAAGAAAGTTCTAATTCCTCTTTTAGATATTTTGTTAAAGTTTCAAGAACCCTAAGTTTCTTAGTAAAAATTGATACAGGAATTAAGATTTCCTTTTCCTCTGCAAGGTAAATTATATCCCTCGCAGCAACATTGTATTTTAGTTTCAGAAGCCTAACTAGCTCCTTAATTCTCTCAAGAATTATTTGATCTTCCTTTAATATTTTGTTTAGAAATGGATTTTGAGAATCTGTTCTATCAAAAATAGACTTTTTACTATCATCCTCTCTTTTCAATTTCTTAGCCAACTGCATCTAAAAAGTTCATAGAAGTAATATTTAAATGTTATGATTTTTACGTTTTTAGTAAGTTCTTTTATTTGATATATACATTTATTATAAGTTTAAATACATTTTTATTAAGTATAGCCAATAATTGAAGCTGCTAATGATATTTCTAGTGCCAGAACCAGTATATAAATACTTATATTTTAAACATTTATAATAAGTATTTATTACATTGATAATAAGTATAATAACATTAA
>JBBSXW010000025.1:0-1650 GCA_038045665.1 Nanobdellota archaeon
TGCAGTATTTTCTGATTCTGGAAACTGCGATTTCCATGGCTGCTTCTCTTGGTTGGATCTTCTTTTTCATGGCAATATCCATCACGGTTTTTGTATTTTTTTTAATTTTACTTTCGACTAACTCAAACATCTTTTTTTCAGATCCGCCAATGTATTCTACATAGCTGCTAATTACACCGCCAGCATTAGCTAGAAAATCAGGGACTACCAGTATGCCTTTTTTATAGCACAAAGTCTCGACAGACTGAGTCATAGGAATGTTGCTGCCTTCGACAATCATTTTAAATTTCAATCTGTCTACGTCGCTTTCTTTAATCAAGTCAGGAACAGCTGCTGTAACTAAAATATCTGCTTTAACATCCAAGATTGTACTGCTTGGCAAGACTTCCCCTCTTGAATAGGCTGTAACTTTTCCTTGCTTCTCCTTTACTTCTGCCAGCTTATTGAAATCCAGCCCGTTTTTATTGTATATAGCCCCTGAAGAATCTGAGACAGCGACTATGTTTTTGCACTGTCCGCTTAGGTATTTTGCCACGAACCATCCGACATTGCCGAATCCTTCAATAGCTACTGTTGCTTTTTGTATGTTTAATTTTGAGTAATCTGCTGCGATTAGCAAAGAATGATAAATGCCAAAGCCGGTGCTTCCTAATTCGTGCGGCAATCCGCCCATCTTTTTTGGTTTTCCCGTGCAGCTTTTCTTGTTTCCGTTTTTTTTGGCATACCATTCCATTTCTTTTTCAGCCATATTTATATCTGGGGCTGCAATGTATTGGCTTGGTGAAATTGCCTTCAGAGATTCTGCAAACGCCTCAACAATGGCTTTTTTCTTTTTTTGATCGAATTCTTTAGGATCTGCAATGATGCCTGATTTAGCTCCGCCAAATGGCAAATCTGCAAGACTATTTTTCCAAGTCATTGTTCTTGCTAACCTGAATACTTCTTCTTTAGAAACAGTTGGAGTCATTCTTATGCCGCCTTTGCCAGGGCCGAGACTTGTATTATCAATGCATACTATTCCTCTCATTCCTGCTTTCGGGTTATACACTTCTATTATTTTTTCTGGACCAAATTCGTCAAACATTATATCACCTCTCAGGTTAATTGGTTTGGCTATTCTTATAAATATTTCTTTATAGGTTACTAGAGGTTTTTTAATCTCTTATTAGTGGTTACAACAGAAAGATTTATAAATACAGGAGAATTATATTTTTTATGGAAGAGATCAAGCGAGAGGTAAGTAAGCTTGAAGAAAGAGCAGCAAGCGTACCCAGTTTAAATTACGCTAAGCGAGAAAGAAATTCGCGTTGGAAAGTTTATGCCTTTGTTGGTTTAATTACTTTGACGATTGTCGCAGCCGGTTATGTCGGCGTTCGGCTTTATAGCGATTATTTACTCAAGCATGGAGATTATGCGCCTGTGGGCTCGTTGAGTGGTTGGTGATATTAATATGACACTAGAAAATAAAGTTGAGAATGAAAGAGGAGAGTCTACTTTATTTAGAAAAGTAAATGATTTACATTATGCTCCTGTTAATAGAAAGAGCCACTTGCTGAGAAATTGTTTAATAGTAGCAGGGGGGCTTGGAATTACGGCTGCGGCGTATTACTTATACGCCTTACACAAAATAGCGCAGGACCTTGCTAAAGG
>JBBSXW010000026.1:0-1438 GCA_038045665.1 Nanobdellota archaeon
GAGGTTCCTGCCATCTGAACATGTTTATCATCTAGACATGGTTTATAATAAGGATTTTTACCATCAGGAAAAATATTATCATGTCTAGCAGCACAGATTAAAGCTCCTGGTGCAACAATATCTGGTTTATTTATAGAATAATTTTGACTATTATTTTTATCTGTCCATTCCACTGGTCCTCTTGAATTAAATGAAGTTATTTGATCAGTTTTAGGGTTTCCATCCCCCCAATAATCACATAATACTTTTCCATCATTATTACATTTTCCACAGCTAGTCTTTTCACCAGGTGTACATTGAAAATAAAATTGTTCATAATCTTTTTTATAACTCGCTCCAACAGTTATTGCTTTCCTAGCAGTTCCTGGAGAACCAATAGTTTTATATTCTGGACCAGAATTTCCAGCAGCTATAACTGCAACAACTCCCGCATCAACAACATTATCTATTGCCGTACTCTTAGGATCATCAGGATTTCCCCTTTTTGCTCCTAAACTTAAACTAATAACATCTAACTTGTCTTCAAAATTTCCATCTTGATTAGGATCTAAAGATCTTTCTATTGCTGATATAATAACATCATCATAAGAATTAGGAAATACTTTATATGCATAAATTTTAGCATCAGGAGCAACTCCCTTTAAAATTCCATTTCCTGCAGCAGTTGCAGCAACATGAGTACCATGCCCATTATCATCAATAGGATTTTCATCTTCATCCGAAAAATCATATCCCCCCATGATTTTATTGTTAGGAAATAATCCGGTTAAATCTGTGACACCACCATCAGTTATTTGTCTCTCTTTATTTTTTGTTAAATCATACATATAAATATCAGGATTTCCATTTCTGTAATCCTCCCAGACTATTTTTTTATCATAAATTTGTGGATAATATTGATTTGCAGAATTACTAGTTATTTGTCTCTCTTTATTTTTTGTTAAATCATATATATAAATATCGGGATTTCCATTTCTATCATCCTCCCAGACTATTTTATCATTATAAATTTGTGGATAATATTGATTTGCAGAATTACTAGTTATTTGTCTCTCTTTATTTTTTGTTAAATCATATATATAAATATCAGAATTTTCATTTCTATCATCCTCCCAGACTATTTTATCATTATAAATTTGTGGAGAAAATTGATTTTTAAGATCATTAGTTATTTGTCTCTCTTCATTTTTTGTTAAATCATATACATAAATATCAAAATTTCCATTTCTATGATTCAACCAGACTATTTTATCATCATAAATTACAGGAGAATATTGCTCTCCAGAATCATTAGTTATTTGTCTCTCTTCATTTTTTATTAAATCATATACATAAATATCAGAATTTTTATCTCCATTTCTATAATCCTCCCAGACTATTTTATTATCATAAATTTGTGGATAATATTGATTTGCAGAATTACTAGTTATTTGTCTCT
>JBBSXW010000027.1:0-2638 GCA_038045665.1 Nanobdellota archaeon
CAAAGGGCTTTTAATAATATAGCATATTAAAGGTTAAAGAGAAGGTTTAAAAGTATCTTTCGTTTTGATTATCAGAATGACAGATTTATTTATTCCTGTAATTGCTGGTACTACAAGACAAGCAAGAAAATCAATTCATGCCGCCAAATTAGTTGCTGAAGTTGGAAACAAGATTGACGGCATTAAAACGCTGTTGGTCGATCCTTTGGATTTTAATATCAAGTATGACGGCAATGACGAGTCCAATAAAGATCCTAGATATAGCAAAATAACTAAGAAGGCAGATGGATTTTTTATTGTACTACCTGAGTATAATCATGGTTATCCTGGCGGTTTGAAAAAATTATTAGACAGCGAATTAAAAAATTATATCCATAAGCCTGTCGCATTCGGCGGAGCGTCTGCAGGACCATGGGGTGGAGTAAGAGCTATTGAATCTCTTGTGCCTATTGTAAGAGAAATGGGAATGGTGGCTACTTTTACTGATGTGCAATTTCCTTTCATAGGAAAAATATTTGATGAAAAAGGGAAGTTGCAAGATAATGCCTATATTGGGAGAATTGAAAAGGCTTTTAAAGAATTAATCTGGATGACAAAGGCATTGAAGTGGGGAAGAAAAAATTTAGAAAGCGAATATCATTAAAGAAAAATGGAATTTAAAGACAAGGTCGCTATTGTGACTGGAGCCAGCAGCGGAGTAGGCTATGCAATAGCGGACACTTTCGCTAAAAACGGCTACAATATGGTTCTTGCGGCTAGGAGAATAGAAATTCTAAAAGAACTCGCTGGTAAACTTAATCAGCAATATGGTGTTCAAACGCTTCCTGTTAAGACAGACCTGACAATTCTGGATGACATAAAAAACTTATTTAAGGAAACAAGGGAAAAATTCGGGAAATTGAATGTTCTTGTGAATGTCGCAGGGGAATTTCCTGCAATATCTTTTGTTGATAGTGATCCAGAAGAATTCATTACTAGACATGAAAAAGGCTGTAAATTTAATGTTGAATGCTGTTGTCTATGCAAGCAAATTGGGGTTGGATATGCTTATGGAAAGCAATGGCGTAATTATTAATATTAGCTCTGATGCCGGTTTAGAAAAAAAAGTCTATCCTAATCAAGTGCCATATCATTCTGCCAAAGCAGGAGTTAATCATGCAACAAGGGCAATAGACCTAGAAACAAGAAGCAAGGGAGTCAGGGCATTTGCTATTGCCCCTGGAAATATTGATACCCCATTGCTAAGGAAAACTATTGAAGGCGATTCTGATCTTGTTGAACTAATTGAGCAAAAAGCAGGAAGCCTGGATAGCTTCTATGGAAAAATCCTGAAACCTAAGGATGTTGCTGATAGAGTTATGAATATTGTCCAAAATCCTGATAGATATCCAAATCCGGTTATTGAAATGAAAAGCTTTGAGTTTTGATTTTTTTGGTGATTAAAACGTTGCTTACAAAGATATTTGAATTTGATGCATCTCACAAACTAAGCGAGAGGATAGGCGGAGAAAATCATTGAAGATTACATGGACATAGGTATAAATTAGAGGTTAGTGTTAAAGGAAATATAAATGAAGATGGGATTATTATGGATGCCTCGGAAATAAAAAAAATTGTTAAAGAACTGGTATTGAATAATCTTGACCATAATCACTTAAATGAATTTATAGAGAATCCTACTGTTGAAAATATTGCCAAATGGATATGGGAAAGGTTAAAGACCAAGATAGATAAGCTATACGAAATAAAAGTCTGGGAAACAATTAATGCCACATATATGGGGGGATAAGGATGGAAGAAAAAAGAGCAAGATTTTGCAAGGCTGATAAAGGAGAGTATATTGAAGAAGTGAGTTCTATCGTTAAGAATTTGCTAATTTCTGTTGGTGAAGATCCTGAAAGGGAAGGATTGAAAGATACTCCTAAAGGGGTTGCCAAGACGTACAGGGAGATTTTTAAAGGATATTGCGATGAAGAATTACCTAATGTAACTGTTTTTAATAATGATGAAAATTATAATGAAATGATTTTGGATGAGGGCTATTATTATAGTTTTTGTGAGCATCATATAGTCCCTTTTTTTGGTAAAGTTTTTATTGCTTATATACCCGATAAAAAATTAATCGGAATTTCTAAATTAGCAAGAGTGGTTGACCATTTCGCCGCCAGATTACAGGTGCAGGAGAGATTAACAAAACAAATTGCTGAATTCCTTAATGAAGTTTTAAAACCTAAAGGCGTTGCTGTCTTGATGCAAGGCAGACATTTGTGTAGAGAACTGCGGGGCGTTAAGAAGTTAAACGCCATCGTGACAACGACAGAATTAATCGGCGCTTTTAAAGAAGACGCAAAAACAAGGGCAGAGTTTATGGGCTTAGTTAGAAGAGGGTTAAATAATAATCATTAAATGGGCGGGGAGAGATTTGAATTCGAGGAGTTTTTTACTCTCTCTCGACCTTGAGCCGAACCATGATTCTCTGGCTGGCTTAGCCCGACTTTGGCTTGGAGTTTTTGTACCAAAGATGGTCATATAAGACGAACACTCATTGGATAAAGTTTACCCTTAGGATCAGTGCTCTAACCAAGCTGAGCTACCCGCCCGCTCATAAAGGAAGAAACTGGAAGGATTCTATTTAAGC
>JBBSXW010000028.1:0-4947 GCA_038045665.1 Nanobdellota archaeon
CTACATTAACAAACTTAAAATCATAATTGTCTTCTTCTTCATGAAACATTGATGCCAATGTTAACAAGTTTATTGGAACTCTTTTTAAATGAGGTTGGTATATATCATCATTTGCCCTTGCATTTAGTAAAACTATTTTGGTTTTCATCCATAAATTACACTTTTTTATTATTTATAAAGTTTATTAAGTTCCTTAAGTTCAGATTGTATAATTTCATAACATTTGGGCACCACCCCCCAAAAGAGAAAGTGTTATAAACTTGTTTTCCACTTGATTTATATGACAAATAAGAACAAGATAGAGCATGATAGGCCAGATTGCATAGGTTGTGCAGTTTGTGCAGCCTTAAGTGAAAAATTCTGGGAGATGGATAAAGAAAATAAATCCCACTTAAAAAATTCTTCTTCACTAGGGGATAAGGGATGGGAAACATTGGAGATAGAAGATGGTGATTTAGAAATAAATAAAGAATGTGCAGAAGCTTGCCCAGTAAATGTTATACATATTAGAGATAAAGAAGGGAACCTAATTATTTAAATAGAACTAATTTTTATCAGATTGTATTATATGGTTATTAGTCTACAGAGATATCAATCTAAAAAAAAGCCATTCAAAGATATATTGGTAATGGTAGCAAGCATAAAATAAATGATAAATAAAATTAAGGATTGGCTAAAGGATAAAGATAATCTAATTTTTTTAGGAATCTTACTACTCGCAATCCTAGTTAGACTTTATTTTTTTATCAGTACCTTGAACCAACCGGTTTGGTATGATGAAGCAGATTATTTAAGCACCGCAAAACACTGGGCTTCTGGAATCAATTATAACATAAATCCCCAGAGACCTATTTTATTACCATTCTTAGAATCTATTTTTTTTAATTTAGGGGGTGGGGAATCTCTAATCAGATTTTTTTTAGTTCTTCTGCCCTCAATTGGAGTAGTTATCCTCACATACATGCTCGGTAAGAAACTTTACAATAAAAAAATTGCATTGATAGCATCCTTTATTATGAGTGTTTTTTGGACATTGCTTTTTAATACAGTAAGAATCCATGTCGAAGCTCTTTTAATGTTTTTATTATTTCTAAGCATCCTGTTTTTTTGGAAAGGATTTGTAGAAGGAAGCAACAACAGTAAATTATTTTTTGGATTACTTATAGGGCTAAGTTTCTTAACCAAATTTACCTCTGTTTTATTGATAGCAACACTTTTAATTTTTTTAATAATAATCCAAGGATTTAAGTTTTTAAAGGACAGGTATTTTTGGTTAACAATTTTAACTAGTTTTTTAGTTTTACTTCCTTACTTTATTTGGAGCAAGATAAAATTCGGAAACTTTCTTGTTTTTATAGCTGGATCTGGCCAGGTTAGCAGCGTTATTGTTGGTGAAGAAATTGGAAGACCCATAGGGTGGTATGTTTTTAACTTTATTCCAATTTTTTCAGATACTATCTTTTTTATTTTATTCTTTATTGGGCTACTAACATTATATAAGCTCATAGTGGGTTTTGATTTAGTTCTAGGAAAAAAACACAGCGAACTAAATTCTGACTTATTAATTATCTTATTTTTAATAATTAACTTGTTGTTTTTTGTTTTTATACAAAGAAGTGCAGAAGACAGATGGATAATGCCCATAGCTTTATCTTTATTTTTAATAACCGCAAAGGGCGTGCTTTTAATCTACAATCAGCTAAAAAAATTCAACAAACATATTGCAATAATTGCAATATTAATTTTATTGTTTTTCGGAGCATATGAACAGTTAGACAGTGCTAATGAATTAATTAATGCGAAAAAAGATACTTACGCTCAAGTAAAAGACGCTGCTCTTTGGTTAAAAGAAAATTCTAACCCTGATGATGTAATTTTAACTGCTTCTGGGACTCAAACTACCTATTATGCTGAAAGAGAGACTATACCTTATGGTGATGAGGAAACCACAGTAAAAAAAATAAATGAGCTTAATGCAAAGTACATGGTAGTATCTGTTTTCGAAGGGCATCCTGATTGGGCTTTTTCATATCCTCAGAGAAATAATCTTCAGCCCGTTCGTGCATATTTTGCAGATGCAGAGAGAACACAACCTTTATTAATTATTTATCAATTTCAGTGAAATTTGGTTAAGAAGGGAACAATGGTTGGAACAGACAAAGATGGATTTATAAGGGAAATTTTTCATAGAAGGATTTCAAATAAGATTACAAAAGTATTGCTGAAAACCAACTTTAATCCTCTAGCTGCAACAACGGTATCATTTATATTGGGACTAATCGTGGCCATATTATTTTTATTAGGAGATTATATTTTCTTGGTCATCGGAGCAGTAGTTATCCAAATATCGTATATCTTCGATTGTGTTGATGGTGAATTAGCTAGAACTGACAAAAAAAGATCTACTAGGTTTGGAGTTTGGTACGACGATGTTTCAGATAGAATAAAGAATGTAGTAATATTATCCGGATTGGCAATTGGATACTTTTTAAAGACGCAAGATCCCATAATTCTGATTCTATTAGTAATATACATCTCTACATCGTTCATTCAAAATTTCTCAATGTTGTTAGGCGAAAAAATATTCAAAAAAAAACCAAAATCCAGTTATGGGCAATTAACCTCGAGCATTGCAAAAAAATTAAATATGAAATCACAATATATTAACTATACTGGAGATTTAGTAGTTGTTTTGATTAGTTTAGGAGCAATTTTAAATATGATCCAAACCCTGTTCATAGTTTTATCAGTAATACAAATAATAATGATTCTAATAATTTTTTATATGAATATAAAAGAAAAAGACAATTTTTTACCTTATGAAGAAGAATGATGGATAAAATAAAATACTATTCCCAGAAGAAAGTTGCAGAAACATATTTGGATGAGAGATATTCTGGTAAAAGCGGTAGTTACATTAATAAAAGAGAATTGTCTGCTGTGAAATCTATTTTGCCTAGCAAAGGATCTGTTCTAGATGTGGCCTGTGGAGTTGGTAGATTGAGTGTGCTCTTCCAAAGTCCTAATTACATGGTCACTGGTTTAGATTCATCCAAAGAAATGCTAAAAAAATGTCCCTATAAATCAAAAAAAATTGGTAATGCATTAAAACTGCCATTTAAGGATAATAGTTTTGACCTTCTCATAACTACCCGTTTCCTGCACCATTATGAAAATCCAGAAATTTTTCTGAAGGAATTTAAGCGGGTTATAAAACAAGGCGGTTCAATTATTTTTGAAACCTATAGGTGGAGCTTAAAAAAATATTACTTCAACAGAAACAAAGGAGGTAAAATATATATACATCAGGATAAAAAAATAAATAAAATATTAAATAATCTAAACTTACAATTAAAATCTAAAAAAAGTACCTTGTTATTCTCGCCATTCATATACAAGCATCTTCCTTATTTTATGATTGAACCCCTCAATTCTATAGAGAAATATATAAGTAATAGATTAAGATATAGTGTTTTTTGGCGAGTAGTAAAAGAATAGCTACATAAGGGCATTATATTTTTTTGAAAGATTCAATAGTTCTTTCTGCGATAATGTCCCAAGTATAATTTTCTTTTACCCTTTCTAATCCTTTTTTTATTAGCCCCTTTCTTAACTTTTCGTCTTCTAGTAACAGCTTTAATTTTTTTTCTATGTCATTACTATTTCCAACCTCTATGAGTAATCCTGCTTTTCCATTATCAATTACCTCTTTGACTCCTAGGAGTTCACTAACAATTGCTGGTACTCCGGAGGCCATGGCCTCAATCGTTACTTTGCCAAAGGCTTCTTGTCTTGTGACTGAAGGCAGAATAAAGATGTCTGCGAGATTATAGTAATATGGCAGTTCATCTTGATCTTTTTTACCCACAAAAATAACTTTATCTGCTACCTTTAGATTCTTAACTTGTTTTTCTAAATTTTTTCTTTCTAAACCATCTCCAACAAGAAGCAATTTTATGTTTTCTATATTCTTTATTGCATCTATAAGGTATTTAACTCCCTTATAATTATCTAATCTTCCGACAAAGAGAATAACCTTTTTGTTCTCTAATCCATATTTGTCAACTAAATCTTTTTTAGGGATTCTTGGCTTGAAAATATTTGTATCCACGCCTGAACCAATTACATCTGTTTTTTTAAATCCCTTGAGCAAATCCGAATTATCTGCGTAGTCTTTAGTCCATGTTATTATCTTATCACAAAATAAACTAATTATTACTCTGCCAAAAAAGATGTATGACTTGTATACTGCCTTGTATAAACTGGATTTTAAATTTAAATTGTCTCCAATAGGATCAAAAACATTATTCAAGACTGATTTGCTTCCTTTTAATTTTGCAATAATCAAAACTAGATCTGAAATTAAAGGAATTGCTCCAAACACATTGACTATATCGTATCCTTTTTTTATATTATAGATTCCTGGAGATATTGGTATCCTTGTTTTTGGGATGTGAAATAAAGTCTTGGCCCTTATGACTTTTATACCATCCATTATTTCTTCTCTTGGAGCATCAACAAGACTATCTGTTGTAAGGACAGTTAAATCATGACCTAGTTCATTTAGTTTTTTTGCCAACTGGAAAGCATGAAGCTCAAAGCCGCCTATAAACGGAGGAAACCTGTGTATAACCAAAAGTATTTTCATGGTACCACTCTGGCACGACAATGTTTAAAAATTGTTTGGTTAAGTGGTTAGCATATGAAAGTCCTAGTTACTGGAGCAGCCGGATTTGTTGGAACTAATATTACATTAGAACTACTTAAGAAAGGATTTGAAGTTGTCACCATTGATTCCTTGATAAGGCCTGGCTCTGAAAAGAACTTAGAGATGCTCAAGAAAGAGTTTCCCAATTTGAACTTTATCAGAAAAGAAATAGAAGACGTTCCGGGTGTTATAGCTAATGAAAAACCAGACTTGATTTACCATTTTGCAGCACAAGTTGG
>JBBSXW010000029.1:0-7690 GCA_038045665.1 Nanobdellota archaeon
GCCATTTTAAGAGCGCGCTTAGCTGTTTCTATATTCTCTTTAGCTACTGAAACAGAAAATACGGACTTGCCTTTTTTTATTCTTGCTGCTAAGCCAATAGGCTTCCCAAATGATTTTTGCATGCCTTTCTGCATTCTGTCTGCTCCTGCGCCGGCTAACATTTTATTTTCCCTTAAAACATGATGGGGGTATACTAGGATATTAAATAAATAATCTAAACCTAAGGCATTGTGGAGCTTTCTATTTACAACCAGCCTGCAGCTTTCAATGGCGTTATGCCTAACCTGGATATCTTGCTTTGAAATTAATTCTATTTTGTACTCATAGCCTTTTTTTTGATCACCCATTACGTATCTTACGATCTTATTTTGAGGAATGGTTTTAATGAAACTTTTACCTCTTACTTTAGATTTCCTAGTATATGGTCTTTTTACTTTGCTGTAGCAATGACCTTTTCTTAAACCTGCCATTTTACTCTATTTTGACTTTTTGAGCTATTGATTGACCAGGCATGCCTTTTTCGAAAATTACCCTGACACAACCTTTGTTGCCATGGAAATTACTAATGGTTCCTGAAATTTTCTTGCCTGCTGGACTTTGCCAAGTTACTTTTTTTCCAATTATTTTTTTAGCTTCTTCCTTTTTATCGATATTTGGGACTTTTAAAATCATATGATTATTATACTTAGTATGCTTTCCGCCTCTAAAATTAGTAATTACAGCTTCCATAATGTGCCTTACAAATATATGATTTATAAATATTGCTTTTTATAAAATTTAAAGTGGATGCGAGAGCTAATAATTAACGCTAATTTTTATATCCTTGCCATATAGCTTCTTAAGATCTTCAAAGATAGACTCCTGTATGAAAACATGCTTTGGAATTCGCTTTTGTGCGATTGCTTCCTCTAGCTCAACAAGCGAGCTTTTTTGGATGTTTGTGAGCTTTCCATCTACAATTTTTGCCTTTGCCACTTCTTTTTCTTTTGCGTCAATATCATTTATAATAAATACCTTGTCATCCAAAAGGTATAGCTCTCCGAATGCATCACCATACTTGAATTTTAGCTTTGCTCTTTCTAATTCAAGCCCTCTTTTTCTTTGTACGTAATCTAGCATTGCGCCCATGAAGACGCTTGACGTCCTTCTGATTTTTTCTATTTCTTGCTTTGTAATTGTTTTCTTTCCATAATCCTGCTTTGCCTTAACAACCGCTTTTAAAATTCCGTAAAATCTTTCTGGAATTATGTTTTTATTTGCAAGCTCTTTAAATCCTCTTTCCGGGTTTGATTTTACCCCTTCGAGCTTTAGTATATCCTTTGCAACTGCCATGCAATTATCATAAATCTCGTCCATTGTCTTTGCTTCGCTTTTCTTTTCAATTTGTTTGAAAAGTTTTTTTATTCTTTTCATATACAAATCTGCATCCTTGAGCATTTTGTCAACTTCTGAACCTGAAAGCTGCTTTACCTTGCCATGCTCAATATCTTTGTAGAATTTTCTTATTCTATCTAGGATATCAACATATTTTTTTTCTAATAATTTTTCTTTTTTAACAAAAATTTCATCTAAAAGACGTATTGCCTCTACTGGCGTTGGCGGTGCAATTCCGTAAAGCATCAGCGCTGCCTGTGCCGGGTTTAATATTCCATAATAAATATCCTGGCTTACTACATTTAACAGCCTGTTTCTAGCAAGCTCTATGCTTTTTTCTCCTACATCCATGTGCATATCTATAGCTTCTGGACTTGGGCGTATCCTGCCCATTTTTAATAATAATTTCCACGGCATAAAGACTCCTCTGTCATATAAAGGGACTCCGTCTCTTAAGAAGGTGAAGATAACCGGGGATGCATCTTTTACGGACTCCCAGAAGTCAGTTAGGATGTATACTTGAATGTGGAATTCTTTTTGAACACCTGTTATTTCTTTTGATTGCATACCCATTGAGATTATTATTGCCCTTAACTTGTCTTTTAATTCGAATCTTGACATCTTTTTTACATCAGTATCGTCGATTACTATATAGACGTCTATGTCATTGCTTTTCTCTCCCCTGAATAATGAGCCTGCGGCAACATAACTCACAATATATTTATCGAATTTTTTGATGACCATTGACTTGTGGACTTCTGATATTTTTATTGCGGCTAGTATGTCTGACGGATCATGAATTATTGCGCTTAAAGAGATTAGATTTAATATATCATATTTGCCATCATAGCAGCTCTCTACTAGCTCAGATTTTAGCAATACTGTTGGAAAAATCCTTTCATCAATGTCTTTGGTGATTTTATCAATTGCTGCGATTAACCTGTCTTTAAGAGTGAATCTGTTGACGTCTCTGCTGTCTGAATCATTAACCAAGACTAGAATTCCGATTTCATTTTTTATAGCATTTTCCTCTTCTTTTGTAAGGTCTCTGTTTTCCTCTATTTTAATTCTTTCTCGCTCTCTTTCTATGTTTTTTGGAGGTAATAAAGAAATCCCCATTACGTATTTATCAAATTCTTTCAAGATGCTGGATTTTATTTTGTTGAGCTTGTTCTTTAATTCATCAAAATTCTTTTTTATTTCTTCGGGTATTTTTGGTTGAGAAGTATTTGTGGCCATGTGTATATTAGAGAATCTATAACTTACTATTTAAAAGTTTTGGTAATTAGAATCTCTGTTTAACATGAACTGGCTTTGATACTCTATTCTAACTAATCATATACAAGACAACAAATAGAAGAATCATTATTATTGTTGCTATGGGAAAAAGTCTTCTATTGCACTATCTATAGCTCCTTTCTATATTAAGCTTTCCCTTGCTTGGGTTATTAGATACTAAAATTTGGGTATAAATATAAATAGAAAAAACATAGTATTTTTATGATTGACGAGCATAAATTCGGGTCGTTTGTTATTAATGGCAGACGCTATTTAGGAGACATTAAAATAATTAATGGCAAGGCTAGACATTGGGATGACAGAGAGAAGCATGTAATTACTTTCTTGGATATGAAAAGCATAATTGAGAGCGATCCCGAATTGATTATTGTTGGAACTGGAAACTCTGGATATTTGGAGATTCCAGCTGAGATAAAAGACATGATACTCGGCAGAAGGATTAGGCTGTTTGTTGGTGTTAATGCTGGTGCTGTTAAAAAGTATAATGAGGCGGTTTCTAGTGGCGTTAAAGTCGGTGCAATATTCCATGCGACGTGCTGAAATAACAATGTTTATTAATTCTTTTTCATTTAAAAGTGAGAGATGGCTTTATTACTGCAGCTAACAATAAACGGATTGATTGCGGGAAGTATTTACGCTTTGGTTGCCTCTGGTTTTTCTTTAATCTATGGCACTAATAGGTTTATGCATTTTGCGCATGGCATCAGTGTTGTTGTTGCTGGATATATTATTTATACGCTATTTACCTTGTTAGGGATTAATTTTTTTCTTTCTTTTTTATTGACTTTAATTCTTTCTGGGTTATTTGGTTTTTTAATGTTTAGACTGGCATATCTGCCATTGCAAAATAGAAAAGCCAGCAATGTTATTCTGCTCATGGCCAGCATTGCTATACTGATTTTATTTCAAAATCTTGTGCAGGCGATATTTGGAGCGGATGTTAAGAGCCTTAGATATCTTGAAGTTGGTAAAGGTCTATCTTTTTTTAGCGCCGTAATAACCCCATTGCAGATTGTTATTATTTTAACTGCTTTTGTTTTAATGATCTGCTTGTATTTATTTATGAAAAAAACAAAATTAGGAAGAGACATGAGGGCTGTTGCTGATAATAAGGAACTTGCATCAATAGTTGGCATTAATGACAGAAAAATTTCAGATTATTCTTTTATTATTGGCTCTATACTGGCGGGTATTGCTGGGATTTTGATTAGTTTAGAGCAGAATCTTGGGCCTGCAATGGGCACAAGTTTGATAATAAAAGGATTTACTGGTGCTGTTATTGGCGGGATAAATTTTGTTCCTGGATCTATTTTTGGATCATACCTTTTAGGATTTGCGGAAAATTATGGCATTTGGTTTTTACCTTCTGGCTATAAGGATGCTATTGCATTTGTGCTTTTGTTCATATTTTTGTTATTTAGACCGAACGGATTATTTGGATTAAATTGGGGGTTAAGGTGATTTCGCCGTATATTATCCATTTACTTATATTAATAGGAATTTATATTATTCTTAGTGTTAGTTTAAATCTTATTTTGGGTTATACTGGGTTGCTAAACCTAGGGCATATTGCTCTTTTTGGCATTGGGGCTTATGCTTCTGCTTTATTGACTATGAATGGGGTTCCTTTTGTTATTTCGTTTATTCTTGCTGGTTTAATTGCTGGCGTGTTTGGCTTTTTATTAGTCTTGGCTACAAGGAAATTAAAGGGAGATTATTATGCCTTGGCTACCTTAGGATTTGGCTTTGTTGTTTATTCTTTGTTTTTGAACCTGACTGGATTGACAAGAGGGCCTTTGGGAATTCCTGGAATACCTAAGCCTGACTTATTTGGGTTAATCATTAAGAGTAATTTTTCTTATTTGATCTTTGTTTTTTTTATTGCTTTGATCGTCGTTTTTGTGATTTATAAAATTGTTAAGTCTCCATTTGGGAAATTATTGGAAGCGATGAGGGATGATGAAGTCGGATTAAGAGTTTTGGGTAAAGATACTAGGAAGTTAAAATATAAGACAATGATGATCTCCGCTTTTTTTGCGGGCATTGCCGGAAGCTTGTTTGCTCACTATATTAGCTTTATTGATCCGAGCAGTTTCTATATAAGTGAATTGATTTTCGTATTTACAATTGTAATTGTTGGTGGAATAGCTTCAATTAAGGGTTCTATTATCGCTCCCTTTGTTATTGTTTTAATTCCTGAAACTTTGAGATTTTTGGCTCTGCCTAGCTCGATTATTGGACCTGCAAGACAGATTATTTATGCTTTGATATTGTTATTGATTTTAATGTATAGGCCTAGAGGATTATTTGGGAGAATTGATTTGGAATGAGATCAATACTTGAAATTAAAAATATAAGTAAGCATTTTGGAGGAATAAAGGCTCTTGATAATTGTACACTCGAAATTCCAAAGGGAAAGATAATTGCAATTATTGGCCCTAATGGCTCTGGGAAAACTACCTTGTTTAATGTTATTTCTAATTTAATTAAAAAAGATAATGGAGAAATTTATCTTGAAAATGAAAATATAAGTAAAAATGAGGATTTTGAGATAGCTAAGAAAGGAATTTCAAGAACATTTCAGAATGTAAGGTTGTTTAGAAATTTAACTATTAAGGATCACTTGGAAATTGCTCTGGCTGATAGCGATGAAAAACTTTTGAAAAGCTTGTTTTGGAAGAGAGAAAATAAAGATAAAGGGGTAAAGGAGATTCTTGATGTGGTCGGACTGAATAAGAACTTAGATACGTATGCCACTGATTTGAGTTTTGGGCAGAGAAAATTATTAGACCTGGCTATGGCTATTGCTAGATCACCTTCTATTTTGATGCTGGACGAGCCTGTTGCAGGCATTAATCCTAAGTTGAGAGTAGAAATAAAGGAAATTTTAAGAAAATTAAATGAGAAAGGCGAGACTATTCTAGTTATTGAGCATGATATGAATTTTGTTATGGATTTAGCTGACTATGTTTATGTTTTGGATTATGGAAAAGTTATTGCAGAAGGCAAGCCTAGAGAGATACAGAATAATAAAAGAGTTTTAGAGGCTTATTTGGGGGAATGAAATGTTACAAATAAAAAACCTACATTCAGGATATGGCGAGCTAGAAGTTCTGAAAGGGATTGATATTAGTGTAAAAGAAAGAGAACTTGTTGCTTTAATTGGCCCTAATGGCGCAGGTAAGAGTACAGTAATTAAATCCGTATTTAATATTGCAGATGTTACAAAAGGCGATATCAGTTTTAAAGGAGAAAATATCAGAAAATTAAAAACACATGAACTAATAAAAAAAGGAATCAGCTATGTTAATCAGGGAAGAATTATTTTTGATACTTTAACTATAAGAGAAAATTTAGAAATTGGTGGAGATTTTATTAAAGACAAAGAAGAAAAAGAAAAAAGAATAAATGAAATTTACAAAAAGTTTCCTATCTTAAAGGAGAGAGAAAATAAATTAGCATATGGTTTAAGTGGTGGAGAAAGACAAATGCTTGCTATAGGAAGAGCATTGATGCGGAATCCTTCATTATTAATGCTGGATGAACCTTCTCTTGGGTTAAGCCCAAGATTACAAAAAGAAATTCTAAACATAATAAAAAAATTAAGAGATGATGGTATTGCGATTCTTATTGTTGAACAGAATGCAAAAAAAGCAATAGATATTTCTGACAGGATATATTTAATGGAAGATGGAAAGATTGTGCTTGAAGGCTCTGGAAGCTTTATCTTAAAACATTCAAAAATAAAACAGATTTATTTGGGCGGAAGATATTAGGTTTACAGAAGGTTTAAATAATCTAATTTGCGGTTATTTTTTTAAGGATTTTACAAGGGCCGGTGGTCTAGCCCGGTTATGTGGTCTTTACTATGGTGTTGTTGGTTCATTGATAGAAATCTATAGTAATGATCTAACGAACGTCGCCCTTACAAGGCGGATGTCGCTGGTTCAAATCCAGCCCGGCCCATTATATCTTTTTTATATAGAAATTTTAGAGTAGTAAATTTTATATAGTTAAATTTTCTTATAAATGAGCATGAAAGGTAAAAAGAGTCTACTGATTTTAATTATTTTAGTATTAGGTTTATTCTTATTGTATGGTTGCGGTGGCATAACCGGCAAAGCTACTGCTGTCGGTGCACAACCAAAAATAAAAATCGGCGCATTGATGCCGTTAAGCGGAGATGCTGCTGCATATGGGGAAAATGTAAAGCAAGGCATTGAACTGGCTTTACAAGGCACTAATTTCGAGGTTTTTTATGAGGATAGCAAATGCGATGGACCTGATGCTGTAAATGCTGTTAGAAAACTTATAGATGTTGATGGCGTTGTTGCGGTTATTGGTGAACTGTGTTCTGGTGCTACATTATCTGCAAGCCCTATTGCAAAAGAAGCTGGCGTTGTTTTAATAAGCCCTGCTTCTACAAGCCCTGATTTAAGTAATGCGGGGGATCATTTTTTTAGAACTGTACCAAGCGATGCGTTGCAAGGAGTAGAGGCTGCGAAACTTGTTAAAAGACTTGGGTATAATAGCCTAGCTGTGCTGTACGTTAATGATGATTATGGCGTTGGATTTGATAAAGTATTGAGAGAGAATTTTGATAATGTTGTAATATCAGAAAGTTTTGAGAAAGAAAGCAATGATTTGAGGACACAATTAACTAAGATTAAAGAAAAAAATCCTGAGGCAATTTACATTATTTCAAACAGCCCTAGTTCTGCTGGTGTTGCGTTAAAGCAGATCAAAGAATTGGGAATAACAAGCCAAGTATTTGGTTCTGAGGGTTTGAAGGACGAGTCTGTGCTTGATGCTGCCGAAGGCGCTGGTGAAGGAATATTGCTGACTTTTATTGCTCCGTCAAATACATTGATTGGAAGGCAGTTTGCTAACGAATTTAAGGAAACTTATAATATTGAGCCGCCAATTTTTGCTGCAGAAGCTTACGATGCTGTGTTGGCATTAAATGAGGCTGTATTAAATAGCGATGGATCTCGACAGGGAATTATGAATGCTATGA
>JBBSXW010000030.1:0-4246 GCA_038045665.1 Nanobdellota archaeon
TGTTTTTTGCAGATGATGCTCCTCCTAAAGACAGGATTTTGGTCGGAGAAAATTCAGCATTTTTAATCAGGGTTGGTATTGAAAATTATGGAGACGAAATTGATGATGCTGAATTAAAACTCTATGATAATCTTCCTGGAACTAAAATGGAAGATAATCCTCTAGAAATTGGCACTATTGAGGCTGCGTTTTTTAGGTATAGTGATGATGGGGATGTTATAACAAATATAATACCTTCGAGAACTTTTACTGAAACAAAGAGGGTTAGTTATACAGAAGAGGAGATTGTTTCTGGCACTAAATTAAATGTTTTTGCTGAATTATTTATTCCGCAGTATAGGGCAAATATTGCCACTAATCTATGCTTAAAAAGAGAAACTGATCCTGATCCTACTTGCTCAAATAAGGAAGTAATTACACAAACTCAATTAAGAAGGCAAGCACAGTATATGCCCGTGACTGTTGAAAGAATAGAAAAAACAGCCACTCCTTTAAGCGAAAATGATTATTTTATAAATTTAAAAATAACTTTCAGGAATTTTGGAGGAGGCACTATTGAATCTGTTGGTGGGGTTAAGGATGAAACTGGAAGGAAACTATTTCAGTCAATTGAGACTCCACATGTTTCTTTAGGAGGGAATAATGCTGAATGCTCTCCAACACCAGAGCTAATATTTGATAATGACGTTGCTGTTTTAAACTGCTTTATAAGCGGAATAACTGCTAAGGAAACGTTCCTTATTTATCCTTTGACTATTGGCTACGAGTTTGGATATAAGTTAAGGGCTAAGGTTGGGCCTGTTCCACTAGTAAAAATAAGCGATTTGGGGAGGAGTGTTTAATCATTAAATTTATATATGACTATTGAGTATAATTTTTATAAAAGGAGGCTGAAATTGTGGATAAAAGGATCTTGATTGGTTTTTTTGCTGCTTTAATGATATTTGTCTATGGATGCGCGCAAGGAGATGATTTGGCAAAGGGGCCTTTTGTTGGTGGTACAAATGGCTTAGATTTTGGATTTGTCGATAATGAGCCTCCTAGCACTGTGTTTGCTGATGATGAGGAATTTGATATTACTATTTCTGTTGAGAATGTCGGCGAGTTTAATATTCCTGAAAGAAAAGTAATAGCTACGTTAGGTGGGATCGATACTAGGGATTTGGGGATTTCTAGCCCTAATAAGGTATTGGATGTAAGTTTGAACGGAAAAACAAAGAGCGATAAAGAGGTTTTTAGCGGTGATAAAGATGAGATTCTTTATGAAAGCGCCTTGTATAAGACCAAGAATCCTTTAGTTGCTGATTTTGATGCCAGAATAAGAGCAGATGTTTGCTATCTTTACCAAACTAGGGCAACTACTAAAGTCTGCTTGAAAAAGAAAGCCAGCCAAAGAGAGGTGACTGATTTTTGCCAGGTCAATAATGATAATGTTAACGTAGATAATTCTGGGGCGCCTGTCCAGATTAGGGATGTTAGGGAGAAGAGCTCTGGCACAAATGAGGTGCAGTTGAACTTTATAGTTGAGAATGTTGGATCTGGGAAGGTTTATCCACCAAATACTTTTACTAATGAATGTATCAGAAAGGATGATAAAGAGGATAAGTTAGAGGTTGAGGTTAGATCTGCTAGCGGGAGACATACTGTAAGTTGCAGCCAGCTAGGGAATAAAAATAAAGGAGAAGTAAGATTGAGTATTGATGGCTTAAAACAGATAAGGTGCAGGATTAGCACAAGCTCTGCTCCTGAATCTGCTGTTGAAGAGCCTATCAATATTATAGTCAGCTATTTTTATAGGAATGCGATATCCAAATCAATTACGATACAAAGCCCTGACTTTTAATTCTTATTTTGATTATTGGAAATTAATATATATGGTTTTTATTTACTAAAATTAATGGAAATAATTGCAGATTTACAAATCCACAGTAAACATTCACGTGCAACGAGTAAAGACATTTCTTTTCAAAACCTGGAAAAATATGGCAGGGTTAAAGGTTTAGATCTTTTAGGTACTGGGGATTTCCAACATCCCTTACAATTCAAATCTATTAATGAAGAATTAAAGGAAGATGAAAATGGAATATTATGGAGCAAGACAAAATTTCCTTTTTTGTGGCAGACCGAGATAAGTTTGATTTACACAGACAATGGCAAAGGCCAAAGAATACATCATTTAATTTTTTCTCCTAATAAAGAAGTGGCTAAGCAGATTATTGATGCGTTGAGTAAAAAAGGCAGATTAGATTATGATGGCAGGCCCATTTTTGGGTTTACAAGTGTTGAGCTAGTGGATATGATGAGGGCGATTAGTGAAGATATAGAGATTATTCCTGCTCATGTGTGGACATCGCATTTTTCACTAATGGGCGAGTATAATCAGCTAAGTAGGGTAGAGGATTGTTTTAAGGAAAATACAAAATATATTCATGCTCTGGAGACAGGCATGTCTAGTAATCCTGCGGATAATCGGAGGTTAAGCGTTTTAGATAAATTTCAATTAGTGAGTTTTAGCGATGCACATTCGCATTGGCCCTGGCGCTTAGGAAGAGAAGCTACTATCTTTGATTTTAGTGAGTTAAGCTATAAGAATTTTCTAAAAGCAATTAGAACTGGAAAAGGATTGAAGAACACAATAGAGACATACACTTTTTATGGGAAGTATCATTATTCAGGGCACAGAAATTGCGGTGTTTCGTTTTCTCCCGAGGAATCTAAGGAACATAACCAGATTTGTCCAAAGTGCGGAAACAAATTAACCATAGGTGTAGCCGACAGGATTGAAAAGCTAGCTGATAGGCCGGTTGATTACAAAAGGGGTAATGCAGTGCCTTTTGTTTCTTTAGTTCCACTACACGAATTAATCTCTGGGGTTTATGACATCAAACAATTATATTCTAAAAAAGTTTGGGAAATTTATAGTAAACTGATCAAAGAATTTGGAAATGAATTTAGCATTTTGCTTAATGTTTCTAGAGAGAGCCTGATTAAGATTGTTGGTGAAAAACTTGCTAATGTTATACTAAGAAATAGGGATGGAAATCTTAGGATCAAGCCTGGTTTTGATGGAGTTTATGGTCAAGTTATCTTAAATGAAGATGAAATAGTGACGGAGCAAAAAAGTTTGACTAGCTATTAGCTTTTTTCTAAATCTTCTGATGATTGATCTTTTAGATTTTGCAGCACCAGCAAGTCTTCTGTTGTTAGTTTTTCTCCTCTTTTCATTTTTTCTTGTGCGATTTTTGTTTTTTCCTCAATAATTTTTAGTTGCTTTTTCCTCTTTTTCTCTTCTTTTTGTTTTTCTTTAGCCTGCTTATCTTGTTTTGTTTTATTTAGAATATTTAATTTTTCATTTAGCTGGCGGCTTACATTTATAAAGTTGTTTTTTAAGGAAATAAACATCTCAAATGCCCTTTCTTGCTGTTTTTTTATTATATTTATCTGCCTACTGATGTTAAAGAACTCGCTTAATCCAGACTTTTTTTCTTTCATAAGCTCTTTTAATTTATAATGGGCTTCGTTTGCTTTGGTTTTTGTCTCTTCTATCTCTTTTGAAATTTCCCCTATCTTATCTGAGACTAGTTTTACGCCGCCCAGTTCGCCATAATACTTTTTTAATCTTTTAATACGATCCATCAATCTCTTTTCTGCATCTATTGACAAGGCCTCTGTTTCTATTTTTTCTTCTAATTTTTCTATGTTTTTCTTTAGGATTTCCGGATCATGCTCGATTTTATATTTATCTAGAAGTTGTTTTTTTTCTTTTTGAAGTGCTATAATTTTTTCTATTAACTTTTTTACGTTTTTATTGTACTCGTTTCTCTCTTGGATTAGTTTTGTGGCCTGGTCTGAAGAAGTGTCACTTATTTTTTTTTGATCTTTGACTTTACTAATCAAGTCTGCTATATCTTTTTTTAGATCTTCTTTCTTTTTGAACCAAGCTTCTTTGTCTTCATTTATTCTTTTCAGGTCAGAGCGCAGGCTATTAATTTCTTTTTGCAATTCCTTTAAGTCTTTCTTACTATCGTCCATATTGAAATATGCTTATCCGAACAAGGCACCTAAACCTGCCGCTGCTTTGTCAGGATCTTCTTTAGGTTCTTCTTTCTTCTCTTCCTTCTTTGGAGTTGCTGTTGTAGTTGCTGGAGCTGCTACTGGAATGGACGCTTCTTTGATTGCTTTTTCAATATCTATACCATCCATTGCTGCTACAAGGCCTTTGATTTCTCCATCGCTCTTTTGGACA
>JBBSXW010000031.1:0-2882 GCA_038045665.1 Nanobdellota archaeon
TTGAGGGATCCGTATGGCTGGGGCCCTATGACCTCTGGGTTAGCTACGGTTGCGCTAACTAAAGGCCTAGGCGGATTAGACAATCAGTATGCTTATTGGTTTTTTGATAGATTGACAGATTACTTAGGATTGGCTATAGGCGCTTTATACGATCCTATAACTCAGATTGGAGGTTTGGCTTCTGGATTAGGCACTTCTTTAGCTAATAAGGGTAAGCAAAGAACTACTAACAGCGCTGTTTTATTGGGTACGATGGCGTATAATGTTTATAGGTATACGGAGAGCGTTGGAATTACTGTTGCTCATTTGGGAGCACAACCATTTTTCTTTGGAGCATTGACTTATGGCGTGATACCAACATTGGCATTATACGCCACCGGATTCGTCGTAGGCAATATGTATAAAGCGGTGCGAAATTGGTTTAGAAGAAGGAAGAAGAAATAGAGATATTAGTAATCTTTAAATACAAAATGAACTTTATGTTTTTCATGAATAAAAGAGGGATGGCTGAAGAAAGCACTACAACTGCAGCGGCAGGATTTATACTGCTAATTGCATTATTTTTAGTTGCCTACTTGATTTTATTGCCGGAAAGTGCAAGAGAGGACGTGCTGGAAGGAGAGGAAATAGATTTTAATGATTTTGTTGATGGCGATGATAACGATGACAATGGCAATGGTGAGGTAGATGAAAAAACTCTGCTGTTGAGAAATCCCGGGAAAGTTTTGCCTTCTGAAGAAGATGAAGTTGAGAAGGATTTTGCATCTATAAACTTATTTGCAACTACAGATTCTGAGGTTAGGAAAATAGCAGATAGCATTTCTGTTTCTAGATCTGCATTTAGCAATGGTTTTAGGGATGTTAGTTTTAATGTTGATAATGTTGGAAACTTGAAAAGCATGAAGTTGTTTTTTAATATCAAAGAGGCCAAGGGCGATTTGATTATTTATTTGAATGGAAGGGTGGTTTTTGAAGGTTCAGTGAGCGTGAATGACCTGCCTATTGAAATACCTGTGCAAAATTTAAGAGAAAGAAATACGTTGAGATTTGAAGCTAGCAGGGTCGGATTTGCTTTTTTAAGCTCAAATAGGTATGTTTTGAGAGATGTTCAAATAGTTAAGGAATTTTCTTTAGAGAATAAGAGAGAATTAAGGACTTTCGAAGTATCTAGAGCAGAATCAATAGACGATGCTGTTTTGGAGTTTTTTGTTAATTGTCTGGAGATTAATAGAGAGCAAGGCATTTTAAAGATATTCTTGAACAGAAAGAATGCGTTTTTTGGAAAGGTAGTTTGCGATGCTTCTCAGTCTAGATTTGAAATTGATGAGGACGACTTTATTGATGGAACTAATTTTTTAACTTTTGAGGTTGATAAAGGCAATTATATTATTGAGCAAATAACCTTGAGTTATGATTTTGATGAAGGATTTAATCCTTTGTATTTCTTTACTGTTGATGAGGATGATTTTGATGATATTGAAGATAAAGATGCTAAGGTGGTTTTGAATATGAGGTTTGATAATGATAAGGATAGAAAAAGGGCTGACATTAGGATAAACAGCAAGACCTTCTTTATGGATGTAAATGCTGGCAAATTTGAGAAAGATATTACTGGGGCTATAGAAGAAGGCGAGAACTTTATTAAGATTTTTGCTAAGAATGAGTTTGATATTGTTCAGTTGGAAATTTTGCTGAAAGATATTTAAATCTGGAGTATTTTTCTACTTTTTATATTCATTTTGGAATTTTTGTTACTTAAGGTAACCCAAGCTTTCTAAAGATCGTCTTTAGTTCCTTTCAGTAACCGAAAGGCTTAAATATTCCGTATTGGTTAATCGGAGTAAATGGATGAAGAAAGGATTTTGTTGGAAAATGTCAAGGAATTTATAAAGGATGCGCAAAAAGCTAAAAGTGGTGGTTCCTTCAATTCAGCCACAACTTTGTTTTTTAAGGCGCTTGCTGTATTGGTTGATTTGTTTATTTTGAAAAAAGAGGGATTTGTTCCAAGCAACCATACAGAGAGATTTAAACTTCTAAAAGAGAAATATACTATACTTTATAGGATTATGGACAAAGATTTTCCTATATACCAAGATAGCTATAGGTTAAAAATTAAGAGAGAAATAGTTGAGGTTATTGAACAAGATGTTAGAGAAGTTGCTAAAATCGTTGGAATTGAAATCGCGCATTAAAAATTTTGTAGTAAAGAATAATGTGATTTTGGATGTAGTAATCTATGGTTCGTCTGTTCGCGGAAAAGAAGATACGAGGGATATTGATTTTGCAATTCTTTTGTCTGGTAGAGTAGATGTAGGTAAGAAACTTTCTCTTTGCCAGCAATTAAAAGAAATGCTGGAAAATATACTCCCAGCGATGCAAGTAGATGTTAAAATAGCTGACATGAATGATTTTCTTGATCCTAATTTTCTCGCTCGTCAGGGTATAATTTCTGAGGGATATTTAATCTTAAGAAAGAAATATATTGCACATATGCTGGGATTTAAGACCTTTGTACTTATGAAATATTCTCTTAAAGGACTTACTCCGTCACAAAAAAAAATGTTATATTATGCTCTAAAGGGGAGAAGAGAGGGAAGGGGCGTCTTAGATGGAGTACAGGGAGAGCTTTTAAGCAACGAATTATTGAAGATACCTATCCAAGCATCTTATAAAATCGAACAGTTACTGAAGCTACATAAAGTTGGCTTTACAACAGAATTTGTAATGAGCTATAAAAAAAGATATTAAGGTGAAAAAAGAAGTATAAACATGATTTTTGAAAAAGAGGTGCAGGTGGTGGCTCGCATTGATGAAATACTGAGGGCGATTGATAGGCTTGAGAATCAATTAGCTATTTTGGAAGGAGAGAACTTTATTAAGAT
>JBBSXW010000032.1:0-2375 GCA_038045665.1 Nanobdellota archaeon
CTAAAATATACAACTCTCATCCTTATCACACTTCCAATAGTACAATCTTATAACCTTCTCCCTTATGTTACCCTCAGAAATAGCTAAAAATAAAGTCTTAGTAAAAACACTCCTTCCATCACTCGGTATATTTTTTCCTTCTTCAGAGCTTAAACAACTTAATGGAGAATTACAAACCTCGCAAATATAATAATAACCACTAGGCATATTCTCTTCAATTAAATTGCCTATAGCTTCACCACAAAAGATTATTTCTTCTCCGTTGACGTTTCTAATAAAATCCCTTATCCTAAATGTAGTTGCACTCCTAGGCAAATCTTTTAAGTTCATAGTAAAATCTGTAGCATTGCATGATCCATTATATGGTTCTCCAACCCCATCATTGCCTTTTGTTCCATTCACAACACATGTCCTTAAAGCAAGATCAAAAGAAATTGTATCTAAAACAAATCTCTGCGAAGAATCAACTAAAGCTGGCGAGCCAACATCCCTTTCTCTATTACCTTGTATAGTAAAAATAATTACTCCGAAAACAATTAATATTGCAAATACAGCTTCAAGCGTTCTTATATAGCCCTTATTGTTTACCATGTCCTAAAAAACAATCGCACACTTTCAAGGTTTCCGTACTTGTCTAGTATAAACGTCTTAACCTCTTTTACTTTAATATCATCAACTTCTGACGACACCCCAGTTTTATAGTTAACAATATACTCACAATTCTCTGAATCCAATGCGCCACAATTAACATCAGATTCTTCCCATCCCTGTATCCAGAAATTATTTAATTCAGGAAATCCCCAATCTTCTTTAATTTGATCTATATCACCCCAATATGAATCCAAATTAGTTAATTTGCTTAATTTATCTATATTTATCCCTCTAATGTTTTCCTCAGTTCCAAACCTAGCTATAAATTCATTGCAATCATTACTATAGCATTCATAGCCAATTAGGGATTTATCAGGAAGGGACTTATTATTGTTATAGGTAAATAAAAATTTAGCAGAGTCTGTCTTTACAATGTGAAATAGCATATTTGAATCATCATTCTCATCCTCATCATCAACGCATATAAACTCAATATTAAACCTGTTATCTAAAAATGAGCCCCACTCATTGTCGTCATCTGAATATCTAAATTTAGTAAATGTCCAGTTATTTTCTAAAGTTACATTAATTATTGTCCTATCAGAGCCAACTGGAGGATTAGACTCATCATTATCTTGATTGCTAGAGCACCCAGGATCTTCAGGAAAATCAATTAATTCATCCTTATCATTATCTATGCCATCTTGACATTTAGCTTTAGGATTTTCTTCGTCATCATCATTTACATTAGAGCATGAAAAGTCCTCTGGGAAATCAACAGCGCCATCACCATCATTATCTATCCCGTCATTACACTGCTTAGGTATCGTAGGTATGCCGACCACGCCGTCCGACTCAAAGACCTGAAGTCCAGTTATTGAGCCTAGCCCACTATCTTTTTGCACATTAAAATCCTTAATTACCCTCTCGATACTATGGTCTAAGCCACTTCCAGACCTTGCACCAGATTGGTTAGTGCATTTTTCAACAAAAAAAGGCATAGTCTTTACTGTCCACATAAAATTCTCATTGAATCGTACTTCAAGTATATCCAAGGCGATTTTTTCTTCTGTTAATGGCACAATCCCAGGCTTAAGGAAAATCATCATAACCATTACAGCAATCAAAAATATCCCCATGCTTATGATCCAATCAACATGAATTGCACCTTCTTTTCCCTTAAACATTTATATGCCTCCTTTGGCAGTAGTCACTATCAAAGCTGCCAACGTAATCAGTATAAGTGAATGTATTAATCCCTGTTTTATAGTTCCTTCTGAAAATTTGCCCAGCATTATTCCGGCAAAAAAGCCCTGTATCATTATCATAGAAAAAAATATGAAATCCAAATTCGCCCTTTCACCAACACCGACAAATCCTGTCCCAAATCCCAAAATATCAGAAGTTGCTCCCGCTTCCTCTTCGCCAAATCCAAATCCAGTAATTTGTGGAAACAGCCAAAGCTGTAGCACAAGCATTATTCCAATAAAAACAAAAAATACAATATATCCCTGAATTATCTGCGTAAATGTAACGCTTCTCCTCTCGTCTTTCATCTTCTTTATGTCAACCACTGACTGTGCAACAGAAGTCAATATGTCTTCAATATCGCCTCCAGATTCGTCAGCCTCAATAATGATAGAAACAGCCCTCTTAATCACTTTATTCTTGGTATCATTAGCAAACGTTACAAATGCTTTATGAAATGGTATGCCCCATTCCATCTGCTTAGCAAGCTTCTTAACATACGGAGCCAATGCTCCATAATCTTCAGTAGAAACATT
>JBBSXW010000033.1:0-6082 GCA_038045665.1 Nanobdellota archaeon
GGAAAGAAGTTCTTTTTCCAAGGTTTTTCTTACAAGAAAAAGCTTCGGGAGATTGCACAGAGTAAAAATCTGGGAATAAATAATAGCCTAGGTTCTTATGTGTAAGCCTGGAAAGCCTGACCCGTTTAGGGTGTCCCGGTTCAAATATAATGATTGCATCCTTATCAACCTGCAATTTTTATTGAAAGTCCGGGTCGCGGCGGATTTACTTCGTAAAAAAGAAACTAACACAGATTCAACTCAAGTTTCTTCGAGTTAAAATTGGGGGCACGCTTTGGTTTTCCGACGGGAAAACAGATAGCTTCGCACTTTCGTGCTCAGTTTATACTAAAAATCATAAAGGCTGTAAAGGCGTAATCTGCGGTAGCGGGGATTTGAACCCCGGTCGCAGCCTTGGCAAGGCTGAATATAAGCCCTAGTAAAAGTCTAGCCACTATACTACTACCGCTTATTAAAATTCATAGATAAACGTTTTTAAAACATTATCGTTTCTTAGAATAGCGTGACTTTACTGTTCTTCCAGTAACTGGCGCAAATACTTATTTTCCCTTTTTGCCGCTTCACAATCAAAAGCAATGTATTTCGTCATTCTTTTTATATAATCAAATCTTTCAGCCGGAGTTCCACTAACGGGATATTTTTCAGGGGCTACTGAACTTCTTGCATCTTGTTTAACTAATTTTTCTAAAAGAGAACCCAATTCATCTATATCGCAAATATTAACTGGATCGATCGCGATCATATTCTCTCTATTTTGTTTTTGTCTGCTCATAATCAAAGTGCCGCCAAAACCATTTATAAATATTTCATTTTAAAAAATTAAAGAAAAATAATAAAATTAAGCCACATTATTAATTGCAGCTTCAATATTCGAAAATGGAACCGCTCCAGAAACCCCTTGAGCCTTGCCATCTTTGTTATTAACAACAACAAAATAAGGCGTTCCTCTTCCGCCGGCAGCAGTAGCAGCCGCTAGGTCATTATCCACTTCTTTTTTGGATTTCCCTGAATCCAAGCATTCATTAAACTTGCCTGTATCCAATCCAACATCGTCTGCGTAGCCCTTCAAGCTGTTAACATCTAGTGCTCCCTGATTTTGGAATAAAGCATCATGGTACTCCCAAAACTTGCCTTGGTCATGGGCACATTGAGCAGCTTCAGCAGCTTTTTGTGCCTGAGGATGTATACTATTCAAAGGAAAGTCTTTGTAAACCAAATTAACCTGTCCGTCTTTAAAATAATCGCTATTTCTAAACTCTGCTAAAGCATCATTAAACGCCCTCGCGCAAAATGGGCACTGAAAGTCAGAAAACTCAACGATTGTCACGGGCGCATCTGGATCTCCTAACACAGGATCGTCTTTATCTATTGTCACCCTAATGCTTCCAGAGCCAGCAACAGTAGGTGTCGGAGATGGAGCCACTACCTTTCCAGTCGCGCCAGAATTATCGCTTCCAATCCCAAAGCCACCAGTAAACAAGCTTATAACAAATAGTCCGGCAAATAAGAAAGTGCCGATCTTCCACATAGTTGATTTTTTTAACGTGATTGTCCCGTTAGCTTTTTCTTCCATAAGATTACCCCCACCACTAAATTTTAGTCCCTAACCCCTTTTCTAAGTTTTTAAGCTTTTCCCTTGTTTAAGTAAAGTTTATCGTCTATTCTTTCTCTTCGTTAATTTCTTATATTTGCTATTGCCCGAATTCTGGATAAAATAGTCCTGCAAAGAAGCCAAAATCAATATGCTACCAAGCATTACTCCTATTAAAAACAAGAGTAAGAGATAAACATTTCGCACAAATTCTTGTGGAATATATCCAAGTATTCCTATAAAACTGAGAAACAAAATAAACACGCCAAAAAATAGTTCTATCCTCTTGTCTGGAAATACATGCTCCACAATATGCACCTCTTCAAATATGATAAACCATGCTTATTTTTAATATTTTCGATTTCAAAAAACAACTACCTTTCTAAATTCCCGGAAGAAAAGATAGAGTTCCCGGATAAAGGGGCTAATTTTATCAATTGTGTTTCATTTTTCTCGTCTATAACAGTTATGGTATACACGCCAACAGCCTGCACTTGTGATATCGCATTTCTTTGCTCATTTAGCCCTCCCTGCCTGAATCCTTCTTCAAATGCCGTCTGCTGCCTCTGAAGTTGTGTCTGGTTATACTTGCTCGCAAGAATATACACAACCAAGAAGACTATAACTGCTATCAAAGCAAGAATAATCCGCGATTTCTTGTCCATGTTCCATAATCAATATAGAAGACAATAAAAGATTTGCGATGCTTCAGGCATTATTTTAATCCAGGGAGTATTAACCTAAGTTAAACCCCCTGGGAAAAAAGAGGTGATATTCAGCACTTCAATAATAACTATCTTTTTAAACTTTTCTATAGAGACCACTATACAATGATAACATATATATAAATAAACACATATTACCCTATCCATATGCACGATAAAATCTACGATATGTTGATGAACGAGAATGAGATTACTTGGCAGTCTATTCTCTACGACTTGATAAAAAGCGAAGAAATGAACCCCTGGGACATCAGTATCTCATTATTAACTGAAAAATATCTAAAAAGGGTACAGGAATTGCAGGAGCATAACTTCTTTATTTCAGGCAAGGTCGTCTTAGCAGCTTCAATATTGCTAAAAATAAAATCAATCAAATTAGTAGATGAAAACCTCGCACAGTTTGATTCCTTGCTGTTCAATACAGAAGAAGACTTATTGGGAGACGATCTCGATAACAGCCGGCACCCCCAAGAAGAAATCCCTAAATTGTTAATAAAAACCCCCCAATCGAGAAAAAGAAAAATCAACCTTAATGACTTGATGAAAGCCCTGCAAAAAGCCCTAGAAGTTGAAAACAAAAGAACAATCAGGAAGCTGGGTGAAAGGCCGATGCGCGAAGTGGAAATTCCAGTTAGAAAAGTCGATATTTCAAGCCTGATAAAAAACCTTTATGCAAAAATAAAAGAATTTTTTAAAACGCATCCGAAAGTAACATTCACCGAATTGCTTCCTTCAAAAGAAAAAATAGACAAGATCTATACATTTATCCCGTTGCTCCATCTAGAAAACCAAGGCAAAATAGACTTATGTCAAGAAAAACAATTTTCAGAGATTGAAATTACAGAGCATAAAGAAGAATAAAACGAGCGAAGAACTAGAAAAAACAGCAGATAGTATCGAAGTTAAATTAAAGGCGGGTCTTACTTATAGCTTCTGCACTTGTGGGGCCAGTAATAAAATACCATTTTGTGACGATTCACATAGGCAAGTAAATGAAGAAAAAGGCACTAGCTATTAAATCGCTTAAACTATGCCCGTAAGTAGATACGGCTATTAATATTTATTCTGCGAACTGGAATAAAAAATATAAAAGAGATAAAACTTATAAGCAAGATAATTCTTAATTTTAAATAATAAGAGGTGTTTAAGTGAAGCAAGGTTTATTATATACTAATGGAAATTGGACAAGATCAAACTCCAGAAGAACATTTATTAGCCTAAATCCGGCTACAGCAAAGCCGTTTGCAAGACTGCAGGCAGGGAATAAAAATGATGTGGATAAAGCGGTTCAAGCTGCAAAAAAAGCCCTGCCTTCCTGGAAAAAAACACCTGCACCAAAAAGAGCAGAAATTTTGTTTGAAATCTCTAGGTTATTAAAAAAGAACAAAGAGAAACTGGCTAAAATAGAAGTTCTTGAAATGGGCAAGGTCTACAAGGAAGCAGCAGGTGACGTGCAGGAAGCAGTTGATATCTTTGAATACATGGCAGGAGAAGGAAGAAGATTATTTGGGCATACAACACCGTCGGAATTAAAAAACAAATTCTGCCTAACCTTTAGGATTCCTCTTGGCATCGTAGGTCTTATTACTCCGTGGAATTTTCCAATAGCCATCCCTGCATGGAAACTAGCTCCTGCTTTGATATGTGGAAACACTTGCGTCTTTAAACCAAGCTCAGATACGCCATGGAACGCAATTGAATTAATAAAAATTATGGAGCAAGCAGGACTGCCAAAAGGAGTTGTTAATTTAATCACTGGTTCTGCTGAAGAAGTTGGCAACCATATTGTAAAACATCCTCAAATAAGAGGTCTTTCATTTACAGGATCTGTTGAAACAGGAAAATACATAACAGCAAACGCCGGCCTTAAAAAAGTCGGTCTTGAGTTAGGAGGAAAAAATGCAATAATTGTTATGGAAGATGCTGATCTAAATCTAGCGTTAGATGGAATTATTTGGGGTGCATTTGGTACAACTGGACAAAGATGCACGGCTTGCTCTCGTGTTATTGTGCACAAAAAAATAAAGAAAGAATTAGAAGAAAGACTAGTAAAAAAAACTGAGAAATTAAGACTGGGATCTGGCTTGAAAAAAACAACTGATGTTGGACCTTTAATTAATCAAAAAGCAGTTGAAAAATCAGAATATTATGTAAATGTTGGAAAGAAACAAAGAGCAAGAATGTTAACTGGCGGGTACAAAGTTGATATGCAAGGTTTTTTCTTTAAGCCAACGGTCTTTACAAATGTTAAGTCATCAATGAGAATAGCAAAAGAAGAGATCTTCGGCCCCATAGTCTCTTTAATACCTATAAAAAATATAAATGAAGCTATAAAGGTTTGTAATTCTGTTGCCTATGGATTGAGTTCTGCGATTTATACAAATAATATAAAAAATGCTATGATTGCAATTGAGGAAATTGATACAGGACTAGTTTATGTTAATTCGTCTACAATAGGAGCAGAAGTACACTTACCATTCGGAGGAACAAAGGATACAGGTCACGGAAGAGAAGCCGGCATAGAGGGCATTCATGAATTCTCTGAAACAAAAGTTGCATATATTGATTACTCTAATAAACTACAAAAAGCGCAGGGGATTGATTGACCAGTAGATGGTAATGTAGATTACTGGGCGGAGTAAAAACCTATAAAAGTTAGTAATTTCTTCTTATTTATGTTAGTAATTTCTTCTTATTTATAAATATGAGAGTTTGTCCTAAGTGTAAAAAGAGAAAATTAGATGTTACAGACAAGCCAAATAACTATAGGTGTTGGAATTGTGGATATTTCTGCATAGGTACAAAGCATTTAGAAGAGGATTAGAATTAAGCTAGCCTCCAGGATCTATCTGAACCTTGTATAAAACAACAGCGAATAGCTTAGAGCTAATAATTGGCTTTTCTACTATTCTTCCATGAATTACTATTGAAACACAAATATTGATCAATACCCATAAATTGAATAAACAGGTTGAGAATAAGAAGTAAAATAATCTAATGTGAAAATTCTTAGATGTTGTTCTTGGCTTAAAATCATGCTCTAATTGTCTATACTTAGTTTCTATTCCCCACCTTTTGGAATAAAACTTGAATAAGTAATGTGTAAGTTGAACAGGGATATTAAGGTTAGTTGAAAATACTCTTTTTATTCCATCTTCATCGTTAACTAGAATTAAAGTAGTAGTTTCATTTCCAATTTTAAAGTCTTTAATTACTCTTGCTTTACAATCTTCTGACTTGTCATACCATTGTTTAACTGTAGGACTTTTTATTTTAGGCATTAAGTAGTTTACATTATTATCTTTTAAAACTCTGATTACTTTGGGTTTATCAAAACCTCTGTCAAGATAAACTCTATCAATATGTATCTTTTCTTTTGCTCTTTTGATTAATCTATCAACTAAATCTTCTTGATTGTCAAAGGGATGCATCATTAAAGTATCTATAGTAAATCTTCTGCCTGCTACAACTATCGAACAAGTTATGAATTTAAAGAAATTGTTTGTTCCTCTGTCTTGTTTTCCTCCAATAACAAATGGGTCTGTTTTATTTCCATAATAAGGAACTTCGTGAACATCTATGGCTATGTCTAATCTTCTTCGATTAAGTAAATTGTAATTCTTTTTTGAGAATTCAAAAATAACATCAAAGTTGGGAATTATACCACTGAAAAAACACCAGAATAAAAAACGCTCCGGCGATCCACCACCCTGGCTTTACGCCCCTGAAAAAACTGAAGAAGTTCTCTTTGCCTTTGCGGTCTTCT
>JBBSXW010000034.1:0-3458 GCA_038045665.1 Nanobdellota archaeon
AAGGAAATTCCTTTATGCACTAAGATCGTTAATTAAAATGGATAAAAAAGGGCAACTTATGGAGGAAATGGGAAAAATAATCATTTATGTAGCGTTATTACTTATACTGTTGCTTATTATTATAGCTTTTACTAATAAAGGGCAGGAAATCTGGGAGGCAGCAAAACAATTTTTTACCTATGGGCGTTAATCTTAAACTAGTGGGCAGAAGAGGATTGGTTTGGCGTGAGCTAGCTACCCTAATATTCGTGATAATAGTCATTATACTTGCTTTTTTTGTGTTTGTTAAGATAAATTTGGTAAGAGACGCTATACTGAGCTTTTTTGGTTAATTTTATATAATAATAGCATATATGAATTATTGATGAACAATAGAGGTTTTACATGGCAACAGCTGGGTGGAGCTATATTATTTACTATTGTTGTAATAGTCGTGGTTGTAATTGTTATTACTCAATTCAATAAGAGCGGAAAAACTCTGGGTGGAGCTCAACAAGGATTAGATGAAACTGCTTCTGAACTATTTAATTTTAAAAAGCTTTTCGGATTGGAAAAAACTGATAAGGTTGAGGATAGTAAAGTATTTGATGCAGAAGCATATATGAATAATCTCTTAGATACGAAAACTAAGGCTAGTTTGGAAGAATTTCTGGGAATTTGCAATGGCGAGGAGAAATACAAGAATAAGTTTGATGTGGCTGTATTTGAAAAATTAAAGAGTTATTGTTCTGAGGAAAGAAAGGTGCATGCTGAGAGAAGACTGAGAGAAATTACTCAAGGAGATCTTACTAATTTATGGAATGAGTCTGTGAAATGGAAAGATAATGGAATATATGATAAAGCTAAGCAAGTGTTGGAGCAGATTGAAAAATTGCCTTTAAGCGAGGGAGATAAACAGTT
Source organism: Nanobdellota archaeon (assembly GCA_038045665.1). Lineage (GTDB taxonomy): Archaea > Nanobdellota > Nanobdellia > SCGC-AAA011-G17 > JACPIM01 > JBBSXW01. Next base: position 901 of record JBBSXW010000034.1, read on the forward strand.
ACTGTCTGAGGCTAAAATTGATTTGGAAGCAAAAATTGCTGCGGCAAAAGAAAAAATTAGAGGATTAGGATTAAAAAATAAGAAATGCGAGGATAAGGAGAGTGTTGCTAGTGCTTGGAAATGCGAGGGAGATGCTTTTTTGGAAGGAGGAGTTTTAGATAGTTCTAGGTATGATTCTGCGTTGAGGGCTTATACTAAATATATTGGTGAGACTAGAGGAGTTCCTGATCTTAATTTTGAAGGATATAAATTGTTAGGAGATACTTATGTTAAGAAAGGTGATAAGGTTAAGGGCTATAATCTTTATGAAGATATACTTGTAGAATTTGAAGGCAAGGTTGGAGAAACTTTTGGTTATGGCATTGTTAAAAAAGAATTGCAGGATTTGGCTAAAAACGATGCTCAGTTTTATAAAAATAATATGAAATTATCCGCTATAAATTATTATGCTGAAATACTTGGAGGAGTTACAATTAGCACAAAAATTACCGGTGATCTTACATGGCATTCTACTCCTGAAACAAATGGTAGAAGAACTGGCGGAACTATTAAGACAGAAATTGAACCGTATGTGATTAGCGCTGTTTTTAATCCATTTACAGATTGGGAATCAACCAAAGAGAAAGCATTTTCTGCTAGCAATACTGAAGATATAGATGTTAATAAATTCGGTTGTATACGCGCTTTTCATAGGTCTAAAACGACACTTGATGGAAAAGACATAGATCTTAGAGGGCTTTACTTTAGGATTAAATTAAATGACTTGGCTTTTAATGAGTTATGCAGCTTAGATTGGTCTAGTGAAGGAAAACTTTTTGAAGTAATAAAAAATAGGAGGGAAGGGTACAACTTGATTTGTGAAGGCAGTCTAATTGACAGATTTACAGTAATATTGCGTCTTATTTCCTATGAGCTATCCTGCGAGAATGAGGATATTGATAATGATTTTGTAAGAATTAGGATAGATGTTGATGAAAACGCTATGATGAAACCCAATCTTGGTCAATATCTGGCGTCTTAAAAATGGAAATGCTTAAATATAGTTAGTATGTGTTAATTTATAAAAAGAAGGTGATATGATGAATAAGAAAGGTGCAGAACTGCCTTTGAATACTGTGATAATAATTGTATTAGTTGTTATTGTTTTGCTTGTAGTAGCGTTTTTCTTTTTAGGCGGAACTAGTAACTTGAGCAAGAGTGTTAGAAGTATCTTCTTTGGGGCTACTGCTGGTACAGATTTAAGCTTAGCACGAGAAATATGTGAGCAGAGATGTCAGGCTGCTGCGAGTGTTCCTACTGGAGGCAGAACGGCTTATTGCGATACTCCGTTTTATTTAGATTTGGATAATGATGGTAAGGCAGAAGTGGGAACCGAGAATAAACCTATTAGCCATTATTGCAATCCTTCTGGGGGAACTTCTGAAATAAACGTACAGTGTCAATATGGAGATTGTAGCGAAGGAGGAAAGTGGAAAAAATTTTAAACCATTTATTTTATATATTACTCATTCTTTATTTTTATTATGCCAGTTGACTTATCTTTGAAATTTTGGTTGGGATTGTTATTAGGAGCTTTGGTTGTTTTATTTATTTTTGTTCCGTTAGCAAGAAATTTATTTAACTTGTTGCCTAGCAATGTTGACGAAGGGACTTATTCTAGCTTTTTAGAATTGGATAAAGCGATAAGTGAAGTTGCTCAAAATGTTAGGGAGAATAAGGAAATTCCCTTTTACATCAAGCCAGATGCCTATATTCTGGTGGGATTTAATAAAGAGTGTGGATTTAATGAAAATGATAAAGACTGTCCTGTGGCTAATTGCCATGATACAGATAGCGATTATTATATTCCTAAACCTAAGACTTGTTCTAGCAATAAGGCTTGTTTATGCCTGTTTAGTGATTTTAATTTAGGGGATTTTGATGGAGAGGATAATGAGCCTATAATACCTTGCACTAGCTATAGTGATGTCGATTATTTAGTTGGGAAAAAGGGAGAGGGATTAAATGATGGTGTTGCAGGAATAATAAATGGAGTTGAGCATGAGTCTTTGGTTATATATGGTAGTTGCGGAGAAGAGTGGGGGGTGAATAAAATTAGAGTTGAAAAGAAGGTTGAGAATAATGAGGTTATGATTATTATTGGCGCTTAAAGAACAAGGATTATAAATCTGTAAAAACCATGTCTTATTATGAATAAAAGAGGTTTTGTGTCTGAAGAGGCTATTTTTAGAATTTTCGAATTAGTTATGGTGGTTTTTATATTTTTAGTTCTTTTTTATAATGTTAAGGCTGAAGTGAAAAATAAGGCTTTAGATCAGAGTGGAGAGGCTATTGATCTGGCTTTAGAAGGCGCTTTGATATCATCTGCTCCTGGCAAACTTGAAGTATCTTATCCTAGGGATAGTGAATTTCAGTATAGGATTGATGGTTTAGACGTGCTAGTTGGGTATGGCGCTTCTGAAAAAGCATATAGGACTTTACTTAGCAAGGAAGTTCGAATAAAGCAAACAGGAGATAAAGTAACTATAGAGAAAAATGAATAAGAAAGCTGCTTTTAA
>JBBSXW010000035.1:0-4429 GCA_038045665.1 Nanobdellota archaeon
AGTATATATGTTATGAAATGCCACCAATGCAATAATAAATCAATAATCAAGCTTCCAAACAGCAACGTCTCCCTTTGTAAAAAGCATTTCAACATTTACTTTGAAAAGAAAATCAGAAAGACAATCAGAGTATACAATATGGTTAACAAGAATGACACAATTGCCGTAGCATGTTCCGGCGGAAAAGACAGCTTATCGTTGCTCTATGTCTTAAATAAAATATTCGAGCCCACAAAAGTAAGATTAGTTGCCTTAGCAATAGATGAAGGCATAAAAGGCTACAGAGATCCAGAACTAACATATGTGAAAAAATTCTGCAAGAAACTAAAAATCCCATTAAAAACGTATTCATTCAAAAAAGAATTCGGCAAAACCTTAGACGAAATAACAAAAAAAGACCCGCAAACAATACCTTGTACATATTGCGGGGTTTTTAGAAGAAAAATACTGAATGACAAGGCAGTAGAATTAAAAGTAAATAAATTAGCAACAGGCCACAATCTAGATGACGAAGCGCAATCAATTCTAATGAATCAATTCAGGAAAAACATAAGGGCTTCAGCAATACTCGGCCCAATAACAGGCGTAAAAGACGACCCAAAATTCATAAGAAGAATAAAGCCTTTATATTTTCTAACTGAAAAAGAGGTAACAACATTTGCATTTATTAATAATATTTTAGACAAGTATGTAGAATGCCCTAATGCTGTTCGTGGCTACAGGAAAAAAGTTCAGGAAATGCTAAACGATTTTGAAAAAGACAATCCAGGAACAAAGCACAACATAATAAGCTCTTTTCTTTCAACATTGCCGAAGCTAAAGGAGTCCTTTAAGGAATCAACTATAAATGAATGCAAGTCATGCGGAGCCCCGACATCAAAAGATATTTGTCAGGCATGTATTTTATTAGAGAAAGTCAATTCTTTGAAATAAATCAAATTTGACCATTCAAATATCCAAGAACTTCATTCCAAGATTTTGCTCGGTGAATATTCGGCGGCAAGTCTTCGGATTGATTCCAAGGACAGTCAAGCAGAACAACTTTTTTCCCCTCCACGGCACATTCTTGTGCATATTCAAGAGAATCTTCAACAATTGCATCAATTCCTATTTCTCTGCATACTTCTGCTTTGCTTCTACCTCTGCTAACTTTTGACCATTGATTAGTTAAATAGACTTCTCTGAAACGTTTTGGAAAATTTCTTTCAATCCATCCTAGGGTTGCTTCGCGTATATCACCTGGCCGAGAAGTAATTATCACAAGATCATTCTTTCTTGCCAATAAATTAATGCCTTCTTGTGATCCAGGCACAGTAGGAAGATTAGCGAATAATTGAGTTTTATAAAAGTCATAAACAGATTTAATCGCCAAATCTCTCGTGCCACCAAGAACTTCCCAAAATTTATATGTATGTATCTGTTCTCTTCTAAATTCAGTACCATATAATGAATTATAGTAAATTAAATAAGTTCTTACAAAATCGGATAATACTTCATCTAAGTCTATTCCTATAAACAATTTAACCACCAGAAATAACGCTTAATAATTTTATCTTATCCTTCTCTCTTAACGGCTCATCTTCAGTAACCAATTCATTATTTTTCACAATTATAATAGTATGAGGATTAAGTTTAAGCTTCTCGAATATCTCAGGAATTGTCTTAGCATTTACAACTTTATTCTCATTTGTTCTTTCCAAAAAGATATCAATTTTCATCTTAATTCCCTATGTACTTTGAATAAATACTTAAAGCTTCCTTTTCATCCTTGGCTTTAATAAAAGCTGCATTCTTAAATAAGGTTATCTTATCAAATAAAACCGCATTTTTAAACTCTTTCCCTCCTAGTTTTTTAAGCCTTTTTTTAGCATCTTCAAAATCAAATTTTTTCTTAATCAAGTAAGCGCCAGAGCTACAATATCTAGTTAATTTTACATCTTTTTTCCCATCAAGATATTCAAAGTTCCAATTGCAAACATTACAATTCTTTTCTTTCCCAACCTTTATTTTTTCAATCTTATTATCATCTAAACTAACATAAAGAAGATTTTTTTCATAATCCTTTCCAATAATTACCTTAATTGCTTCATTTACTTGTATGCTTGCAATAAGATTTGCAATAGTATTAATAATGCCAACAGTCTCGCATGTCTCGCTCGTCTCGGCATCTTTTAAAATACATTTCAAACAGGGGCCATTATTTACAACAAAAACACAGCCTTTGTCCTTTATGGCAGCACTATAAACCAAAGGAATTTTGTTCTTCACGCAATATTCATTCAGCAAGAATCTTATATCTAAATTGTCAGTGCAATCCAAAACAATATCGGCTTTAATCTTGCTAATATTCTCAAAATCCAAATGCTCAAAATAAGCTTCAATCTCAATATCATTATTAATTTCTTTTAAAAAATTCTCAACAGCTTCAATCTTTGGCATTCCAATATCTTTTTCTTGATAAATTTGTTGCGATCCCAAATTAGATTCTTCAACAACATCCCTATCAACAAGCAAAAATCTCTTAATTCCCATCCTAATAAGCAAAGAAACAGCTGCACTTCCTAAAGCACCTAGGCCTACAACAGCAACCTTAGCTTTTTGTATCTCTCTCTGGGCGTTTCTTCCTAAAAATCTTTCTAGTCTCAAATACCTCATACAAATACTTAATCAACAAATCTTAAAAAACTAACTAAAAATCAATAAAAAACAGAGCGCAACCTCCTCTTAGCTATTTCTGATTCAGACAGCTTAGAATAACATACTGCATCAACCATTCTTGCTTCTTTTAATTCATATCCGCATCTCTCAGCAGCTTCTTCTAAACTGCAAGAATCGCCATTAGCCCCATGCAACATCATAAAAAATGATACTTCTCTGTTACCAAAACCACTTAACCTCAATGCATCGTTAAGTGCTAAATCAACATTCACTTTCTCTTTTTTAGAAGCCCCTCTTATTCTGAGAACTTCAAAAATAAAATCTTCGCCTCTTTTTTCTCCGTCCATTTTATCCTCCTTTAATTAAAAATTAAAAAATAATTTAAAGCTAGGAATCAAGTCTGGGTTTTTCTTTCCTATCCATTCTTGTATGTAGTTTATGTAACAATGAGAGCATCCATTAATGGCTTTTTTACAGATTATACAAATGCCCTTCTTAGACTTAGAAATCCCTGAAAAAAATTCTTTTGTTTTTCTTCTTAAGCCAGTTAATAACCTGGCATTGCGTCTTTTTAGCCATTCTTCCATTTCTTCTTCCAAACACTGTCGGCACAAAGGCCTTTCTATTGATTCATTACAACCAATAGATGCCCTTTCCATAAAAGATTTGTTTTGCATTTTTAACACCCCAGAGAATGAAAAGATGTTATTAGCAAGAGCTAATAATCTTAGATTTAATTCTATTAAAATCAGAATTCATAGACCAACATTTAGATACGTTAGCCATATAATAAACTTATAAAATTCACTATAAAAGCCTTGCTATATACAAAATATAGCCTACCAAATCCACGTAATCACAATCAATATAGAATAAACAATCATCCCAAGCAAAAAATCCAATGGGTCTCCTTGGCTTTCTTTAGGAATAACTTCCCTGATTACAATAAAAAGCAAAACCCCGCTGATAAAAGCGATAAGCAGGTGGTTCACAATTGGCGATATAGAAAAAAAAGATGCAATCAAAACGCCTATTAAAGGAGAAGAAGACAACAATAACCTAACTAGCTTATTCTTAATTATGGTATGATGTATTTCATTTAATGAAGCAGCTCCCAGAGTTGTATGAAAAACCAATGGTAGGAACAATAAAAAGCCATCCACCAAGCTAGCGTCAGTAATGTTCTTTAAAATTATCCCGATTATAGCATAATACACAAAAAAGATTGCAGAATGGGTCAGTCTCAGCTCTTTTAATTTCTTATTTTTGGCTGTATGCTGATAGATATACTTTTCAATCAAATGCAGCAATGCAAATCCAAGCAGTACTAAAAGAAAAATAAAATTATTTAAAAAGCTAACTCCCAAATATAATCTAGGAAATAAGTCTAAAATAAGATACGAAAGCATTACTCCTGCGCCAAAGGATATTATTTTCCATTTATTCTTATGATAATGAAAATCCTCGCTCAAATAATGAGCTATACAAAGAACCAATCCAAAAACCAGAGCAGCATACACCATCTTTTTAATAAGTAACCTCATAATACATTTATAAGATTTATCATATCGCCCTGTGACTTTCAAAAAGTAACACTATAATCTTTAAATACTATTAAATTATCTTCTTAACGTATTTAAGCAAAAGAGGTTCGCATTGAAATGCTCAAAAAATCAATACTGGTCTTCGCTCTAATAGCAGCAATAATGGCGTCAAACACCTTGATCGTTTATGGCTTAACAGGAAAAGCGCTTCTTATTCCTCCGTATGA
>JBBSXW010000036.1:0-1523 GCA_038045665.1 Nanobdellota archaeon
ATGCCATCATTCAACCCACTTATAGAAGGCTCAGATATTACGAAAGAGCGATCTTTATCTCCATATATCAAAAATTTCTCGAATTTTGAGGTTTATGTTGTACAGCAGGACACGACCTTAAGAAAATCAAAGGCAAACGCAGGAAAATACTACAAAGATGGAGTTTTCTATTTTGGAAAAGTTAAGGATACTCAGTGAACTGTAATAATTATGAAGCTAGTATTATTTGGTAACATCAGAAAGTTTTTAATACGCAGCAAACTTTATATGGAACTATGGCTATAAGTTACATAGGACTAAGCAAATTAGACGAATTAGAAAAATTTACCATAAAGAAGCTTTCAGAAAGGTCATACAAGAAAATTGAAAGATACATTAAAAACCCTTTAGTAAGATTAAATATAAAGAAGCAGAAAATTGGAGGAAATCGCCACAGGATCTCTTTAAATGCCACAGCTACCGGTTCAAATGCTAGGTTTTCATCTGTAGCAGACGAATGGGATATTGCAATAGCCACCCACAAGGTATTTGATAGATTGCAAAGAGAGATAAGGCACAAAATTAAAGTTTAGCGCATTCTCCAAAGAGCAATAATCCCAAGTACGCCGATAACAATCAATAGTAAAATTATGACCTTTGTTTGGGCCCCTATGTCAACAGGCTGTATTATCTCTTCATCTGCCCCAAAATCTACTATTCCATCGCCATCTGCATCGACAACTTCATTCACGGCAGAATCAACAGTTCCATCACCAAACGCTTCATCAATAGCCTGGCTCTCTTTAAAACAAACAGAATTATCGCAATTCTTATCACAAACGCACCCTCTGCAACTGTAGTCTATATCAGCAATCACCCTATCAAGCTTAACATCTTTTACTCTTATGAAGATCCCATTAACCTCCCTAGTCTTATCTTCATCAATTATGGATTTCACGCCATTGACGCAAAAAAGCGCCTTATCTATGCTTCTATCAAACCTGACTAAAGTAATATTCTTGTCATCTATAGTGTAGCTTTTTCCAGCAATAAAAGTAATGTCAGCCGCATGCACTAAAGAAGCCATTAGTACCAGGCCCAATACTATCGCTATTCTCATGTTATTTATCATGTCTTTATCGTATATAAGAATTTCGGAGCCAAGCTTTTTAAATTCAAATACTAACCTATTTTTTGTGAAACAAGTTATTTTAATCAGAAAAGATCTGAAAATGGGCGTAGGCAAGGCCGCAGCTCAAGCAGCCCATGCATCGGTCCAAGCGGTTTTAAAATCGCCCAAACAAAAAGTAGACGAATGGGAAAAATCAGGCATGAAAAAGTCTATTCTAAAAGTAAACTCAGAGAAAGAATTATTGCTTTATCAGAAAAAAGCCAAAAAAGCAAAATTGGTTAATGCACTAATCACAGACGCGGGCAAAACCTTTTTTAAAGGAAAACCTACTAAAACCTGCCTAGCAATAGGTCCTGATAGCGAGGGAGAAATAGACAAGCTTACAGGCAAGCTAAAACTACTTTAATCATTT
>JBBSXW010000037.1:0-2558 GCA_038045665.1 Nanobdellota archaeon
ACAAAAACTCCCCATTTTCATAAACTCTTTTTCCATCTAAATATATTTTCCCACCATTTCTCATATCTTTAATAATATCCCAATGAACAGAGCTTACATTTATGCCATTACATTCCGGATAGGCATTTCCAATTGCAAAATGAATTGTCTTTGCCATCTTTTCATCAAATAATATATTTTTAATAGGCTTTTTAATACCCTCATTTAGACCAATGCCAAACTCACCTAAATATCTACTTCCTTCATCACTATTGATCATTTCTTTCAAAAAAGCCTCTCCTTTTTCAGCAGTAGCCTTAACTATCTTTCCATCTTTAAATTCCAGATAAACCCCGCCAATTTCTCTTCCAGCTCTAATCGCCGGATAACTAAACTCTACATGCCCATTCACAGAGTTCTCAACAGGCGCAGTAAATATCTCTCCATCAGGCATGTTGCACGTTCCATCGCCCTTTACAAACTTCCTGCCATTAATACTAAAGCGTAAATCGGTATTCTCTCCAACAATTCTAACTTCCTTTCCCTTACTCATAATTTCCATAGCCCTATCTAATTCCTTGCTTTTCTCTTTCCAGTCAAACAGGCTAGCGCCATAAACAAAATCTTCAAATTCCTCAGTGCTCATGTCAGCTTCCTGGGCCAAGCTGTGGCTGGGATAATCAAAAATGACCCATCGTTTTTTCATCCTTTCCTTGCCAACAGACTCAACAACTTTCTGCCTTAAAGCTATTTTTTTAGGATCTATGCTAGTTAAATTCCTAGTATTTGTTCCTCCAGCAACATAGATAACAACAGCCATTTTCTTCATTTCTTCCATAGCAACCTCAGGAAAATGATTTAACTGCTTGTCATTAGCAGTTTTGTAATAAACATAAGACTGCCATGGAAAACTAGCTTTCACTATAGGATAAGCACCTTTCTCCAAAACCAGCCTATAAAGTTCCTTAAACAATGGCTCACAAACTATATCTCCATCAATAAGCACATATTCTCCCTCTTTAACTTTAGTAGAATAATTTACTAAAATTTCCGCGATTTTTGCTATTCTTTGATCCATACCTTTCAACTAAAATAAATCATTTAAATAACTTTCCTAAATTAAAACAAAAACTATTTATAATCTATTTTTTCCACATTTGTATGCAAGAGGATTTACTAAACTTTACAATTAACTACATAAGAAAAAAAGGCACATCTTACACAGAGTGCAGACTACAAGAAAATCAAAGCAATAGCTTTATAGTAAAAAACGAAACGTTACAAATCTCAGCATTTAATAACGAAGCGGGCTTAGGGATAAGATACCTGCTGAAGAATACTCCTGGCTTCATCTCAACAAACTCGCTATCAAAGGCCAATATCAAGAAGCAGATAGATAATTCATTAAAATTAACAAAAGCATCTGTAAAATTAAGTGAAAATATAACATTCACAAACGAACAATCGTATATAAAATCCTACAGAGTAAACCAAAAAATAAAATTCTCCAATGTTTCACCAGAAGAAAAAATAAAACTGCTTTTGGATATTCATAAGGCAATAAAGAAAACAAAAGTAAATATTCGAGCATCATATCTCTCATATACCGACACAGTCACAAAACAAATGTATATTAATTCAGAAGGAACCAAAATCAAATCAGAAATCCCAAGAGCAGAATTATTTCACGTTTTAACTATCGCACATAAAAATAAGTCATCGCAGAGGATATGGGAGAGTGGCGCTTCAGGCGGATTTGAATTAGTTAAGTCCTGGGGCTTATTAAAAAAACTTCCGCAAGAAGCTAAAAATTTGAGCGATGTACTAAAAAAAGGTTCAAAGCCAAAAAAACAAATTCAAGATCTTGTCGTATCTCCAGAAATAACAGGCATCATGGTTCATGAGTCTGCTGGCCACCCTACTGAAGCAGATAGAATATTCGGAAGAGAAGCAGCACAAGCTGGAGAATCATTCATAGAAAAAAACTCAATAGGCAACAGAATTGGTTCAGATCAAGTAACAATAGTCGACGATCCGACAATAAAAAACAGTTTCGGTTTTTACTTATATGACGACGAAGGCGTAAAAGCAAGAAGAAAATATCTCTACAAAAACGGCTTAATCACAGAGTTCTTGCATAACAGAGAAACAGCTTATCACATGAACCTAAAAAGCAACGGCTCTTCTAGAGCATCCTCATACGACAGAGAACCAATTGTAAGAATGTCAAATACCTTTGTGCTCCCAAGCAAAACATCAGAGCAACATCTAATAGAAGAAGTAAAACGGGGGATTTATTTAAAAAGTTATACAGAATGGAACATAGATGACAAAAGAATGAACCAGAGATATGTAGGTGCTGAAGCATACGAAATAAAAAATGGGAAAATAACTAATCCTGTTATTCACCCTGTAATTGAAATTACAACACCAAAATTATGGTCTTCTGTCTCATTAGTTGCTAATAATCTACAATATCATCCTGGAAGTTGTGGCAAAGGACAGCCCATGGATGCGTTACCAGTCTGGTTCGGTGGGCCTTCAATGTTAATCAAAGGGGTGAATATCTACTAAAATGA
>JBBSXW010000038.1:0-2828 GCA_038045665.1 Nanobdellota archaeon
TTCCATCTTTATCACTATGTAAGATTAATCTTACCTTATATTTAAATCTTTCGCTTTTGATTTTTGGTTGCAGAAATATCGAAATTAAAGATTTAGTATTTACCTTGGCTTCTTTGTCCATACAGCCTTTGGGCAGCAACAATGACTTTAGCATTGATTAACTTTGGTTAATCGCCAAGTAGTAAACAAGATTCTTATTTTTTCCGTTTTATAATGTATAGTTCTTTTACAAGCAATGCTTAAATATTTGCTTTTCGTTTCTAACGAGAAATGAAAGGTGTTTACTTTGTTCTAATAATTATATTAGTAAATGCTGTTTTTACTAGTGCGGTAAAGATTAACGAGATAGAAGCCAATCCTGTAGGGACTGATACTGATAATGAATGGATTGAGCTTTATAATGAACTTGGAATTATGGTTGACATATCTGAGTGGAAATTTAAAGATGCTAACGAAAATGTAAATATTATACCTAACGGAAGTTTTATGCATCCTGGAGGGTTTTTTGTATTTAATACATCTGCGCCTTTGGTGATTAATAATAATGATGAGGTTATTACCTTATTAGATGATCATGATTTTGTGATTGACGTTAGCTTGAGCGATATAGACGACAATGACAATGATGATAAAACATGGCAAAGAGAATTTGATGGATTTGATACCGATTCTGATGCTGACTGGATTTTCAGGCAGGGGTCACAAGGATTTTCAAATAATGCTGACTTAATTCCGCCTGAGATACTAGATCAAACTAGAGATTTAGATCCTGTTTTTGAAACAGATGATTTAATGTTGGGATGTTTGATAAACGAAACAAATTTGGTTAGTGCGTTTATACAGGGAACATGGCAAGGAAACTGGAATAATTTCACTTTAACAATTCCTGACCAAGAAGAGGAAATATACTCCTTGAATTTAACAGTTGAAGATAATAATTTAGAATCTGGCGAATTGGTTGAGTGGTTCTGCATTGCTGAGGATATTGCAGGTAATTTTGGATTTGGGAATTTAGAAAATTTTGAGGTCGTTACAAGAACTATTGTTGAGACTTTTCCAGATGAGCCTGATGGATTAGATGGATGGTATATTACTGTGCCTTTATTTACGCTCATAAGTGAACCGAGAGCGGTTTTAGCATATTACAGGTTTGATTCGAGGCCGTTTAAACGATATTCAGGCCCGTTTTTATTTGACATTAATGAAACTTTCGGCGGTTTGGAAAGATTAGATTTTTTTTCAGATTTTGGCAACAGGAATGAAACTATACAAGCACTTACATTAAAAGTTGATATATTTCCGCCAGAAATCAGAAATATTAAGCCAGAAGGAACAATTGAAAGAGTAAATGTTAATATTTCTGCGTTAATTGATGATAAATACCAAGGAAATTCTGGTATTAACGTTAGTTCTATAAAAATGGAAGTAGATGGAAATACTGTAGATGATTTTGATGTTGAGATTATTAATCCTATAAAAGTTAAAATACATAAAAATATGGATTTAGAAAATGGTGAGCATGACGTGGAAATTACAGTAAAAGACAATGCTGGTTTATTTGGGATGAAAACTTGGAATTTTACAATAGATGTAAGAGATCCTAGCGTGATTATTCATATGCCTATAAATGGAAGCATTTTTGATTCTAGAAGGGTTTTAATGAATATAAGCAGCAATGAAATAGCAGACATATTCTATAATGATAATGGCGGAAGATTAAGAAGATTGTGCAGGAATTGCAATAATGTTGAAAAGAGCATAACTTTCAAAGAGGGCGAACATGAGGTTGAAGTTTTTGCCAATGGCGATTCAGATACCGTACATTTCTTTATTGATTCTATAGCTCCTAGGATATATAGAACGCTGCCAAAAGATGGGAGCTATGCAACAGAACCAGAATTTATGGTGCAGTATAAGGAAGAGTTTTTAGAGAAAGTAGTTTTAGAATATGGGAGAAATGTTAGCGATAATGTTGTTGAGCTTGCCTCCTGCATGAGCGGAAGAAGAGAAACCTGCTCTATAAATATTGATTTAAGGAGTTTTGATGGGGGGGAAGTTTTTTATAGGTTTATTGTCAGCGATAAATTAAGGGATGTTGAGTCTGATATACAAAAGCTTATTGTTGATGTTTCTGAGCCAAATATACAAATAAACAGCCCATTTGAAGGAAATTTTTCAAGAAGGGTTCTGTTTGACATAGAAATTGATGAAAATGTTAGGACATTGGAGTTTATGGATGTTGCAAATAACAGACCAAGGTTTAGCGGGCTTTGCCATAATTGTGAATTGTATAATCGGACAAAATCCTTTAGTAGAGGAATGCATGAATTGGTATTTAAAGCTACAGACAGGGCTGGAAATGTTGGATTTAATAACGTGAGTTTTGTTGTTGTTTGATTTTTCTATTTTGGTGGTAAATTTTTTTTCTATTTTTTTCGTGATGCAACATATAAGTCTAAATGAAATAATGTTTAAATAACTAAATTATTGGTTACTGACAGTAATAAGTGGGGGGTTACATGAAGTATAAGATATTTCTACTTTTTTGTATTTTATTGATTAGTAGCATAAGTGTTTTGGGTGCTGATGTTGCTTATGTATTAAGAAATCCTAGGAATCCTGACGCTAATTTTTTGGATGTTTTGAATGAGCTTAATTTGAGTGTTGATTTTATAGATGACAATAACGTGAGACAGGTTGATTTTTCCCAATATAGGATTTTATTGGTGGGGGATGATGCTAAAAAACTAAAAAATTCCGATAGAATACCTGTAGGAAGCATGCCGAGTATTGTTGCAAATATGTTTCATCCTCCTGACTGGGGATTG
>JBBSXW010000039.1:0-31168 GCA_038045665.1 Nanobdellota archaeon
CAATTCCCAAAGGAATACCGATCATTTCTAGGACTTCTTCTTTTTTGATGTTCTTAATTTGATTTAGAGAAAGATCTTTAAGTTTTTCTGTTAACATCGAAGCGCTAGCCATGCTAATAGCGCAACCTTTTCCTATAAATCCAACATCAATTACTTTAGTACCATTTAATTTTACAAATAATTCTATTTGATCACCGCAAACAGGATTAAATTCTTTATGATAAATATCATAGTCTTTTAAGGGTTTGAAGTTTCTTGGATTTTTAAAATGATCTAAGATATTTTCTTTATAGATTTCATCTTCTTCACTATTTCCAATCCAGTTTGGATCTAGGTTTTCTTTCATATCCTAAAAACCTCCTTAACTTTCTCAATCCCATTAACTAGCTTATCAACATCTTCTGTTGTATTGTAAAAATAAAATGAACTCCTGCAGACGCTTCCGGCACCTAAAACTTTGGTTACTAGAGGCATCGCGCACATATGGCCTCCTCTAGTTGCGATATCGTACCTGTCTAAGATTGTTGAGACATCATGAGGATGAACGCCTTTTATGTTGAAAGAGATAACACTTCCTCTGTTTTCTGCTTTTTTTGGGCCATATATTACGAAGTTATTTATTTTGCTTAACCTGTTTAATGCATATTCAGTCAGGTATTCTTCATATTCTTTTATGTTTTCCATACCAATTTTATTTAGGAAATCAATTGCCCTTCCCAAGCCAATGGCTTCAGCTATGTTTGGTGTGCCTGCTTCAAATTTCCAAGGAAGCTCGTTCCATGAAGAATCATCAAACCTTACTTCTGAGATCATATCTCCGCCGTAAAGGAAAGGATCTAGCTTTTCTAGTAATTGTTTTTTTCCATAGAGAACTCCTATACCAGTAGGACCGCACATCTTGTGAGCGGAAAATGCCATAAAATCGCAATCTAAATCTTTCACGTCAATTTTAAAATGCGGAACAGATTGAGCTCCATCAACAACAAGCAATGCATTTTTGCTGTGTGCTATCTTCTCTATTTCTTTTATATTGTTTATTGTGCCCAGAACATTAGACATGTGGGTTACTGAAACTATCTTTGTATTGCTTGTGATTAGTTTTTTAGCATTTCCCAAATCCAATTTCCCTTCTTCATTTACATGTATAAACTTAACAGTTAATCCCCTTTGCTTTGCCAATTGCTGCCATGGAACCAGGTTAGAATGATGCTCCATTTCTGTCAAGACTATTTCGTCGCCTTTGTTTAGCTTTCTGGTTAAAGAATAAGCTAAAAGATTAAGCGATTCTGTTGTGCTTTTAGTAAAAATAATTTCCTCGAATTTTGCGTTGATGAAATCAGCAACTTTTTGATGAGCTTTTTCATATTCTTCAGTAGCTTTTTGCCCTAATGAGTGAACGCCTCTGTGAACATTTGCATTGTATTTTTTATAATATTCATTCATGGCTTCTATAACGCAATTAGGAGTTAAGCTGGTGGCAGAATTATCCAAATAAATTATATTATTCTTTAAAATATCAAATTCTTTTTTTATTTCAGAAACATTTAAAATTTGTCTGGTTTTCATTTTACACTAATGAACCTATTCTTTTTGATATAGAGCTTATTATTTCATTTCTTATCTGCTCATCTTGGATTTTTACTATAACAGGATCAAAAAAGCCTTCGACTATTGTTTTTTTAGCAGTTTTTTCATCTAATCCTCTAGAAGTCATGTAAAATAGTTTATCTTCGTCTATCTGGCTTATTGTTGCTCCATGCGAGCATTTTACGTCATTATTTGCTATTTCCAAATTAGGAACAACGTCTGCCCTTGCGTCATCGCTTAATAAAATTGTATCGTCTTTTTGATAGCCCTGACAATTAACCGCCTTAGGATTTATTTTTACTAATCCCCTGTAAACTGTTTTTGCTTTGTCATTTAAAACTACTCTTGTAAGCATATCGCATGTTGTTTCTGATGCTGCATGGATAGTTTCTGCGTTTAAATCATAGCATTGGTTTTCATCTCCATAAATAACTCCCCAATTCTTGCTTCCTGCGCCATGACCATGCAAGTTTGTTGAGGTTAATGCCTGGGTAAATTTGCTTCCGATGCTTGCGTCTATCCAATACATAAACCCATTTTTATCAACTTTTGACCTTCTTTTTGAGAAATTGTAAACTGACTTACTAAAATTTTGAATTGTTATATACTCCAGATAAGCATTTTCTTCAACAATTGCTTCTACTATGTGACTCCTAAATACTTGCCCATTGTTTAAATTAGAAGAGCTGTATTCTATTACAGTGGCTTTGCTGTTTTCCTTTGCTATAACAAGAATATGATCTAATTGCGTTTTTGCTACGAGATTTAAGTTAATTTGTACTGGTTTCGAAAGCGCTTTTCCTTCTGGGATGATTACTAAGAGTGCATTATTAAAGAAAGCTGCGTGTAAGGCTGTGAATTTATTTTCCTCTGAAGAAATGCATGACATAAAGTATTTTTTTATTAAATCTTCATGTTTTTTAAGGGCTTCCTTGAATGTCAAAACTTCTACTTCGTCATTATTTATTATTTCGAATGTGTTTATTTCATTTAAAGGAGTAGTTTGATCTAAGTTTAATTCTGACACGTCAACAAAGATTCCTATTCCGTATTTGAAAGAAGGCATTTCTAATGCCTTGAAGCTACTGAAGGCAGAAATCCTTTTATTTAAAAGCCACTCTGGCTCATTTAATTTTTTCGATAGTTCTTTTACAGTGTTTTCGTTTAACATTTTAATAAAGTATTTATCCGACTGTTCCTTCCATCTCTAATTCTATTAATTTGTTAAGTTCGACAGCATACTCTAATGGCAACTGCTTGACAATAGGCTCAATAAAACCAGAAACAACCATTTGCATAGCCTGTTCTTCAGTTAAACCTCTTGACATTAAATAGAAAATTTGCTCTTCTCCAATTTTTCCAACAGAGGCTTCGTGTGCGATATCTACCTTATTCGTATCTATTCTCATGAATGGGAATGTATTTGAAACAGATTCGTCATCAATTAGTAAAGCATCGCACACTACTGAGCATTTTGTGTTTTTTGCATTTTTGGTTACTTGAACAGAGCCTCTATAAGAACTAATGCCGCCGCCTTTACTTATACTTTTTGCTTTTATTGTTGATGTTGTGTTTGGCGCTGCGTGAATAACTTTAGATCCTGTATCTTGATTTTGCCCTGGGCCTGCAAATGCAATTCCTAATGAATCTGATTTTGCTCCTTCACCAATTAAAACAGAACAAGGATACAACATTGTGGTTTTGGAGTTGTGGACTATTAGGCCATTAGCTATAAAATTATGAAAATTTTCAACCTCAATATCAAATGTTGGTTTAATGCCAAGTGGTATTATAGAAGTAACTTTTGTGAATTTTATTCCATCTAAAATATTCCAATCTATAAAATTTTTTGAATTTGAGTTGATTACAGCAATATGCGCTCCTTTATTTATTTTTTCAAGGGGCACCCAGAAAGTTTTATTTTTATCTAAAACTAAAAATGGATGATTTGCTGATGCCTCTATTATTCTTTCACCAGCAATTAATTTGTAAACTTTTTTATATCCGCTAAATATTTTGTTTTTTACAATAGCTTTTTTTATTTTATTTGTTTTTTTGTCCCAAACATAGACTTTATCTCCCTTATTAATATCTTTGATATTTTTTGGACCTTTAGGATTAGTAAATACTTTAGAATTTCCAGTCAGGCAACCATTATTGCCATTTATCCATTCAACAATTCCATTTTTTTCAACAATAGCTCTTTTGGTATTCAAATTGTAAGTATTCTTACTCCAATTTTCAACACTTGAATATCTAACTCTTGCACCTTCATGTACAAATATCTCTACACAGCCAGCATGCAAATTGCTAGAAGACGAATAAAGTGGCGATGAACAATTATGAACTGTATATCCATCAACACAATAGGTTTCATTATCTTCCACAGCAATATTATAAACTAATTCGTCATTTACTTCCCTAGATGATATTTCTCTAATTGGATAAAATGCAAAATTTTCATCGATGCCAAACATACTAGCCCTATTATGATCATTTATCTTAGGATTTATCTTAATACCAATAATGTCCCCAAATTTAATCATATGCTCACCGCTTACACCGAGAGTGTACATAGTCTGTCTATTTTCCTTTTTCCTATTTCTAGCGTTTATGAAAGCAGGGATTCCAAGTCTTAGCAATATATCTCTACATTGTCTAACCAATTTTTCAGAGACAGTATTTATCCTAAACGCCTCCTTAAATCCAGATTTGTGTCTTTGTTTGTAATAATTTCCGTCTCCTTTGAAATACGATGCAATTAAATGCTTCTGTTTATCTGGGTCTTCAAGCATCATCCATTGAGGTATATTTTTTAAATTAGCTTTTTTACCAAATACTTCAAATATTCTACAAAGCTCAGTCGAACAAACAACCACATTAGTGCCATTGTTCTTTTTATGGTGAGTTTCTATAGTTTTTTTAATTCCGAAAACAGATTTTAATAAACTTTTAACATCATCAATCAAGTCTCTCTCTTTATTACCAAATGCAAATGTGAGATAATGTCCACCAGAGATACTGCCCTCGGCTATGTAATATCCTGCTAATTTAAAGAATTCTTTAGTAGATGGTATTCTTTTCTTAACAAATTTATAACCTTGTTTTCTTCCTATCCACTTTTGAATTTCTACTTCATGGTAATCTTCTGATACAACTGTTTTGTTTATTGGAATTACTAAATAATCTCGTCTCTTAAAAAATTTAGGAAGATTCCATCTGATGTTCCATGTTTTATTCCTATCATTCTTTTTCAACCTATCGACATATAGAAATGGATGGTCTTCTGTTACTTCTAAAGTGTCCACTGAATTTCCATAGATTCTTATCTTTTTTAACGAGCCAGAATAAGGCCTTCTATAAATCTCTTTGACTTTTTTGTAGGTGCCGTCATGAGTAAGCACATTTTGGCCAGGTATAATTTCCTTTATAGGCTTATAATCTGGATTAGTGTAAATTAAGTTCCCTTCTGTAAAGCATCCTTCAACATATTGGACTTCACTATTCTTATCTGCAACTATCAAAGTATGTTCAAACTGTCCGCCTTGCTGAGCGTTCATTCTGAAATACGCTTGCAATGGAATGCTGACCTTAACACCTGGTGGTATATAGATAAAGGTTCCGCCTGACCATACTGCTGCATGTAGCATAATAAATTTATGATCGTTTACTGGAATGCATTTATTCATGAAATATTTTTTAACTAATTCTGGATATTTTTGCAATGCAACATCCATGTTTTCAAAGATAACGCCTTGGTCTTCTAGTTCTTTTTTTAGGTTGTGGTATGCCATGTTGCTATCGAACTGGAACCCCGCGCCACCCAAAGATTTTTTTTCTGCTTCTGGAATTCCGATTTTTTCTGCAACTCTTCTGACTTCTTCAGGGAGATCTTCCCACCTTTTGGATTCTTTTAGCCCTGGATCAACGTAATATGAAATTTTATCCAAATCTAATTTGCTTAAATCAGGACCCCACTTCGGTATTGAAGTTTTTTTGAACCACTCAAAACCTTGCAGTCTTTTTTGAAGCATCCATTCTGGCTCATTTTTTGAGTTTGAAATAAATCTGACTAGCTCTTCACTTAGTCCTGGCTTGGCTATATACTTATTTTCCAAAACTACTGCTTCATCATATCTTGACCTATCAATAACAAATTCTTGCATTTCCATTTCAATTATTCTCCTCAGTTACGCAGATTATCTCATTTGGGTATAATTTGCATTCTTCTGGCAAGGTTCCATATTTTTCATGAATTTTACAAAGGAGCTTACTTTTTCTTATTTTAGTGCAAAGCTGTTGAAACTCTCCGACCAAATTACCGGTTTTTAAGAAAATTTCAACAGAGCCCCTTATGTCATTTGCTGTGATCTCATCAAACTCCAGATCATTGCCTCTTTTGCCATGCAAATATTGAGAAACAGCTGCTTCTGTTAAATAGAGCTTTTTTGCTATTTCCCTTTGGGATAGGCCTTTTTCTACCAAGATTTTAGAGAATTCCCTTCTTAATGCCGGCAGGATATACCAGACTTCTATCTCTTGAGGCATGACGGCTTTCATATGTATTAACTATCGTTAATTAATGGTATATAAAGATTATTATACTAAAGTAAACAATTGTTAAACTATGAAATACTACGATAAAATCGCCTCTGGATACGATGAGCTATATGGGCGGGAGCAGGTAGAGAAAGCCAAGAAAATATTAAAATATATTAAGCCTAGAGGGGTTTTATTAGATATAGGTACTGGAACTGGGATAGCTACTAAAGAATTTGAAAAATACTGCAAATGCATTGCTTTGGATCCTTCTAAAAAGCTATTAGAACAGTATAATGGTGAGAAAGTGGTTGGAAAAGCCGAAGATATTCCTTTTTCTGATGGTTATTTTGATGTTGTTGTTTCTTTAACTGTGTTACATCATACTAATATTAAAAAGGCGTTAAAGGAAATATTCAGAGTTGTTAAAAAAGACGGGCAGATTGCTATAACAATATTGAAAAAATCCAATGTTGATTTAAGCTTGTTTAAGGATTTTAAAAAAATCGATATCGGGAAGGATTGGTTGTTTGTTAGTAGCAATAGGATCAATCAAACATACTAAATAAACCTCCTTTCTTGCTTTCTTCTTCCCTTTGTTTTTCTTTCATTATTTGTTTTTTTCCCAATACTATAAATCCTTTACCGGTTTTTCTTTCTTTTTTTAAATTAAATTTTAAATTTTCTTTTATTTTTCTGTCTCTACTTTCTACCTGCTTCAGTAATTGATTTCTGAATTGCACATTAACGTCATCAATGTTGTCTTTTGGATGATGTTTGTGTAATTTTTTTATTTCCCTTATTTTTCTTAATTTTTTTGCTAACCTTCTTTTTGTTCTAAAAAATACCAAATAAATTAATATTAATAAGACTATAACAATTATTACTAAACTCCAATAAATAAAATTTATATTTAAATTAATGCCTCTTGAAGTTAAGCGAACATTTTCAAATTTTTTATCTTTAATTTCCACATCATAAACTCCCGGCTTAACTTCCCTTGCTAGGTTAATTCTTAATTCATTATCTGGCAATATGCTTGTTTTTTTAGTAACGATAGAGGAAGTTTCTGCGCCAGTTAACCTTATTTCTATAGGCTCTGTGTATTTTATATTCCCAGTGTTTAGTATGACTAGCGTTTCATTTTCTAATCTGAAATCTAAACTATATAATTGGCCCACGTAAAGATTTGCCTCTGACCTTAATTTTGTTGTATAAGCGATTACTTTCCATACGCCTGGAGAAGCTCCTTGAGGCAATAAATAACTAATTGGAGCTCCTGATTTTACCGAATCCTGAAATACAGTCTTTCCATTATTGTCTTTTATTTCTATATTAACAAGCTCTTCAAGAAGGTCTGAAGCTTGGTCAAAAAGCAACGGCTTTATAGAGATCTCTTCTTCTGGCTTAAATACTGACTCTTCAACTTCTATTTCAATGTAAGTTGGCACCGGTATTACTTCAACTGACGTTTCTGTGTCTCCAGTATTGCCTGCTTCATCATCAACTGTGACTCTGATATTTAACTTGCCTGACTTTATATTTTCCGACAGGTCAATTTTTAGATCAAACTGCCCATTTCTTCTTACATTAGCAGTGTATGTTTGGCCTTCGATTGCTATGGTTGCTGTGCCGCCTTCTATACTTTCCTTGAGTATTGTATTGGCTGACCCAAATACTGTAATCGTGGTTCCGGGCAATGCAGATTCTTTATTTGTTTCTGCAAAGACTGATATCTCATTGATGATTGTGAATTTTACAACATTTGTGAACAGTGCCTTGTTACCGTAGACATCATTTACTTCTATGTTTATAGTGTAATCTCCTGGAAGATTGTTGATTGTGTCATAGGTATAATCTAAAATGCCTTCTGTTAATTCTACTGCCTCTATCAAATTAATTTCATTGTTTGACAATAAGTAGATAGTTGCAATTCCATTTAATACGTCGCCATTTAATTTTTGCACCTTTCCTTTTAATTCTAAAGGCTTGCCTAACTGGATTAGATTGTTTTCCAATGAGAAAGTTCCATTTAGCTCTTCTGTTATTTTAAAGTTGTTTGTTTTTGCTTGTTCTACCAAAATATTATCCGAGATTATTGATGCGATTACTGCACAATCGCCTTTCATGGACAAAGGAACAGCCAGGTTTTCTTTAATATCTAGTTTTTCACCTCTTCTCAATGTAAGGTACCGTATTAATAAGGGGATTTTTTCTTGACATTGAAGCTCTAATTGAAATTTTCCTCTTAGATCCTTATCTTGTATAATGTAGCCTGATATTTTTATGTCATCTCCTAAGTTATATGTATTTGATTCTGTATTGTCTAGAAGTATTAGGCCAAAAGCAGACTGGGCGAGCAGTATGCAGACCATGACAATTGCTCCTTGTTTCATATTAATTTCAATTCATTAGATTGTATTTAAACTTTGTTCTTAGTTAACTTTAAATAGATAAATCCAATTGGATAATTTATGAAATACAAGGAATTGAGGCATTCAGCTGCACATGTATTGGCACAGGCTGTAAAGAGCATTTATCCCGACGTTAAACTTGCCATCGGGCCTCCTACTGAAGATGGATTTTATTATGATTTCGAATCTAAAAAACCATTTACCCCTGATGATCTAGAAAATTTTGAAAAAAAGATGCAGGAGATTATTAATAAAAATTACAAGTTTGTTAAATCAAAGAAAACCAGAAAAGAAGCTGAAAATATCTTAAGAAATGAGCCATATAAACTAGAATTGTTAAGAGATCTTCCTGACGATAATATTACTTTCTATACTGATGGAGATTTTGTTGATTTATGTGCTGGCCCGCATGTTAGTTCTACTGGCGATATAAAGGCGTTTAAACTGCTTAAAATTGCCGGCGCTTATTGGAGAGGAGACAGCAGAAATAAACAATTGCAAAGGATTTATGGAACTGCTTTCCTAAGCAAAAAAGAATTAGACGAATATTTGAAGATGCTTCAGGAAGCTGAGAAAAGAGACCATAGAAAACTAGGCGAAGAGCTTGAATTATTCTTCTTTAGCCCTGTTGCTCCTGGCGCCCCTTTTTGGCTGCCTAAGGGAATGATTATTTTTAAAGAACTTGAGAGATACTGGAGAGAGATTCATGACACAAATGGTTATTTTGAGATATCAACTCCGATAATGGTTAAGGAAGAAGTGTTTAAGAAAAGCGGACATGCAACACATTATGCTGAAAATATGTTTGGCTTGAATGTTGAAAAGGAGCAATTTTATCTGAAGCCCATGAACTGCCCTGAAGGGGCTATGGTTTATTCATCTAGGTTAAGAAGCTATAGAGACTTGCCTATTAGATTAAGCGAGATTGGAAGACTGCATAGAAATGAATTAATGGGCGTTTTAGGCGGAATGTTTAGAGTAAGACAGATAACTATGGATGACGCCCATCTCTTTTGCACTGAGGAGCAATTATTTGATGAGATAAGCAACGTTATTAAGATTATAAAAGATTTTTATAAATTGTTTGAGTTAGAGCCGAAGTATTTTTTCTCTACTATGCCAGATAAAGCTCTTGGCGATGTTAAAATATGGCAGAAGGCTGAGAAAGCGCTAGAAGAAGCTTTAAAGAAGAATAAGCTAAAGTATGAAGTTAAAGAAAAAGAAGGCGCGTTTTACGGACCAAAGATTGATATTTATGTAACTGACTCTTTAGGGAGAGAGTGGCAGCTTGCTACAATCCAGCTTGATTTTAATTTGTGCGAGAGGTTTAATTTAACTTATGAAGGAAAAGACGGAAGAAAACACAGGCCTGTTGTGATTCATAGAGCTATATTCGGCTCATTTGAAAGGTTTATAGGTATATTAATAGAGCATTATGCTGGCAAATTCCCTTTATGGCTAAGCCCTATTCAGGTTAAGGTATTAACATTAACTGACAAGAATAAAAAATATGCTAAAAAGATTTATGAGATGCTTAAGGAGAATAGGATTAGGGTTGAGTTGGATGATAGGCCAGAGAGCATGGGCAGAAAAGTTAGAGATGCGCAATTAGAAAAAATTCCATATGTTTTAACTGTTGGAGATAAAGAAGAGAAAAATAAAGGCGTTGCCGTAAGAACAAGAGATGGAAAAATAAAGTTTGGAGTGAAAATTGAGAAGTTTCTTAAGTATGTTTTAGATGAGATTGAGAAAAAGGTATAGGCTAATAATCCTTAAATATAGGTATTAATTTTATTGCCACATGCAAATCTTGTTCCCTTACCCAGAACCCAGAAAAGTACAGAATGCATTACTGACCCAGATAAAATCCTGCGTTGAAAATAAACAGAATTTAATTGTTCATGCGCCAACTGGTCTGGGGAAAACTGCTGCTGTGCTTTCAACTACATTGCCTTATGCTATTGAGAATAACTTGACTGTTTTTTTTATTACACCAAAACATAGCCAGCACCACATAGCCATTGAGACCTTAAAAGAAATAAAAGCCAAATTCAATCTGGATTTTCAAGTTGTTGACTTTATTGGAAAGAAACATATGTGCTTACAGGCCGGAGTAGAATTAATGCCCAATGGGGAGTTCCATGACTATTGCAGAGATTTAAGAAAAAAGAAGGCGTGTGATTTTTATCTTAATTTTGATGACAGAGTCAGAAAATCAATGTGCTTAAGACAAATCAAAGGCCCTTTGCACGCAGAAGAGCTTATCTCTGTTTGTAAAGTCCATGCTGTATGCCCTTATGAAATTGCAGGGTTGGTTGGAAAAGGGGCGATGGTAATTATTGCAGATTACCACCATATTTTATCGCCTTCAATTAGGAATTCTTTATTTAATAGGATCCAGAAAAATTTATCAGAATGCATTGTTTGTTTTGACGAGGCGCATAATGTGCCTGATAAATGCAGGGATTTGATGACGACTGGATTATCTTCTATAACTATTGATAATGCGCTAAAGGAAAACAAAACGTTTAATTTTGATTATGAAAATGAGTTGTTTGATATAAAGAATAATCTTGCCAACTTAGTTAGTAAAATCCCGATAGAAAAAAATGAGGCTCTGGTTAAAAAAGAAGACTTTACTGCTGAAAAAGGCCTGATAGCTCCATTAAGAGAGGCTGCTGAAATAGTCAGGGAAGAGCAAAAAAAGTCTTATTTGGCTGCGGTAGCGTATTTTCTTGAAGCCTGGCTTGGCCCTGACAAGGCGTTTACACGAATTATTTCCAGAAATTTTACAAGACATGGAAAACCATACTTAAATCTAACCTACAAATGCTTGGATCCTTCACTTTTGATTTCCCAATTAGATGCTAGCTCATTAATATTTATGTCAGGAACTTTAACTCCAACGCCTATGTACTTGGATTTATTAGACTTGGACGCTAGAAAAACTATAACCTCTGAATACAAAGATCCGTTTCCGAAAAGCAACAGATTAAGCTTGCTAGTGCCATCTACAACGACAAAATACTCAAAGAGAGATGAAGCAATGTTCAAGAGGATATCTAAAATATGCTCTGACATGGCTAATGCGATACCTGGCAATGCTGCTATATTTTTTCCTTCTTACAGCGTGAGAGATAGTGTTTATTACTTTTTTAAGCATGAGGTTAATAAAAAGATTTTGCTGGAAGAAAGGGGCTTAAACAAACATGAGAAGCAAGAGACAATAGACAGATTTAAATCTTATAGCAATGAGGGGGCTGTGTTGCTCGGAGCTTCTTCCGGGAGCTTCGGCGAGGGAATTGACCTGCCTGGCAACTTGCTTAAAGGAGTAATTATTGTTGGACTGCCATTGGCTAAGCCTGATCTGGAAACCCAAGAACTGATTAATTACTATGATGAAAGATTTTCCAGGGGATGGGACTATGGATATATTATTCCTGCGATAATCAAAAGCTTGCAGAATGCCGGGAGATGCATAAGATCTGAGACTGACAAAGGATGCATTATTTATCTAGATGAAAGATATGCCTGGGATAATTACAAAAAATGTTTTCCTGCAGATGCTAATTTTGAGATTACTAAAATGCCTGTTGAGAGGATCAAGGATTTTTTCAATAAAAGTTAAGAAGATTCTTCTTTAGCCTTTTCTTGATTGCTTTCTTTTTCTGATTTGCTCAGAATGTCTTCTACGCCAATTTCTTTTGCTGCAAAAGTGCTAACAACATCAATATAATATTTGCCTTCATCTAGCTTGTATACCAATGGCTTTTTTCTGAATATGTCTATTAGGTTAAGCTCGAATTTCCCGGGATGGATAACTTTAATATTTTCCAGATCTAAGATTATTGGAGATTCCTCATTTTCTATCCCAATGATTTCCTTAACATCTTTTTCCATCTGAGTTTTATCATCGTCAGATAGATTTTTCGTTAATGCTTCTGCTTCTTTCTTGGACTCCTGCTTTATGAAGAAAAAGAACTTTCCTCCGCATTTATTACAACCTTTTAACAATACATCGCTGCCATCAGCATAGAATGTATTGCACCTCACACATTGATGTGGCATGATTCAAATAGTTGCGTAATGAACTATATAAATATTTCCTAAGGCTTACCATCTGTGAAGGTTTAAGAAAGCTTTTATCTCATCCATGTATGAATAGGTTTCTTCGTATAATTCATTTTCCAAATCTTCTATTCTTGACCTTATGATGAATTTTTCATAAAAACCTCGAAGGAATCTCATAAAACCAGTCTCCCATCTGTTTTCATAGTCTTTTAGAATATACGCCTTGACCTTTAATTCAACTTCTCCCTTGTCAGTTTTTATTTTTATGCCGCCTCTTTCTATTTCTACTTTTTCTAAGCCACGAACGAGGAAACTGGTTTCTATAACAAATTTAAAATAATCGTTTATTTTTCTTTCAGCATACCATCGAATTTCTAGATGTTTTGAGCCTCCGCCTGTGTCTTCATCTTTGTATTCTTTTTCCTGAAAATCGTAATTGCGCAATTCAAACCATCTATAGAGCAATTTGTATAATTCTTCTAACGAGAAAATTGACTTATCTTTGATTTTAACGTTTGGAACTATAGTATCCCTTTGGACCATATTTTTAAATACATGAGTTTTATATATAAATATTGTTATTTGGTGAACTGTAAGGTAAACAAAATATGAGAGCTGTTGTTATACATCGATGGGACGGAAATCCTAATAGTGATTGGTACCCTTGGCTAAAAAATGAGTTAGATAATAAAGGGTTTAAAGTTAAAATTCCAACAATGCCAAACACTTCTGAACCTAAAATAAAAGCCTGGGTGTCTCATTTAAAGAAAATTGTTGGCGAATTAGACAATGAAACTTATTTTGTCGCACATAGTATTGGTTGCCAAACAGTTATGAGATTCTTAGAAAAAGAAAATTATAATGGTAAAATAGGCAAAATGGTTTTTGTTGCAGGTTGGTTTAAGTTAGATAATTTAGAAGATGAAGAAGTTAAAGGGATAGCTAACCCTTGGACAAATACTCCTATTAATTTTAATAAAGTCAAAGAAAAGATAAGTAAGATAACCGTATTTTTGTCTAGTAATGAGCCTTATGGATTTATAAATGATAATGCAAGGATATTTAGAGAAAGGTTAAACGCAAAGGTTATCATTTTAGAGAACAGGGGGCATTTCACAGAAGATGATGGCATAAAAAAATTGCCAGAAGTGTTAAAAGAAATCTAAAATAGACGGCAACAACTTAACATTATTTGTTTATCAATGAGAGAACTTTTTTTGCTTCTGCTATTAACTCATCTGTTTCATCCTTGACCTTTCCTCTTGTCTTGTTGATCTTATCTTTTATTATCAAATCTTCGTATACTTTTCTCAGGACGTCTCCAAGTTTTCCCTTGAACTTACGTTTATAGTCTGTTTCAACATAGCCTTTGAATCTAACATAAATTTCTGCCCTTTTATTTAACCATCTCCAAGTCCTGATATCAACATCTATGTGAAGCTTAAAATAATCGTCTATTTTTTTATATGCTTCCCATTCCAGCACTTGTTCTTGGCCTTCTGGTTTGTCACTGCTTGTAATGCCCTTTTCACTAAAATTGTAGCCGTTTTCAGAGAACCAAGGAATTAAACTTTTGTAAAGCTTTTTAACATCCACTTCACCCTTTACTCTTAGTTCTTCTCCAAAAAAAGTTTTGTTTCCAACTACGGAATATATACCCATAAGAAAATAATCAATTTGTTTGTATATAAAGATTTATTTTTTTACCAGAAGGGATTTGAAGTGTTCTATTAAAGCCGGCTCTGTTCTTACGACGTCTTTTATAGTTAGCAGGCCAACTAGCTTGCCGTTTTTGATTACCGGAAGTCTTCTAACATCTTCTCTAAGCATTTTCTTTATTGCATCGTGAAGGTCTGCATCTGGAGTGATTGTAATCATACCTGTTGACATTACGTCTTTTATTTTTGTTTTTTTAATGTCCAGCTCCTTTCCCACTGCGCCTTCTACAATGTCTTTTTCAGTGATAATACCAACTAATTTGTTGTTTTCTTTGACTACAAGGCACCCAACGTTATTAGACAGCATCTTTCTGGCTGCCTTTGGCAGAAGTTCGTCTTTTGAGGTTATAACTGGGTGTCTGCTCATTGCTTGCGATACCTTGATTCCTAATTTTGTTTTTGTCATGCTAGCAATTTATAATACGATAATTGGGTTTATAAATTTTGGGAAACCTTAAATATTTGTTTTATTGAATTATTAGTTATGGATTTTAAAAAAATAGAGAAGAAATGGCAGAAGAAATGGGAGAAATCCAAGATATTTCAAGTAAAAGAAGCTTCTAAAAAAAAGTTTTTTACATTAGAGATGTTCCCGTATCCCAGCGGAAGTGGTTTGCATATGGGCCATGCTTTTAATTACATCGTTGGTGATATTTATGCACGATTTATGAGGATGAACAAGCTCAATGTCTTATACCCAATGGGCTATGATTCGTTTGGCTTACCTGCAGAGAATGCAGCACTGAAGGAAAAAATACATCCAAAGAAATTCACTGAAGATGCAATAAAAAATTTTATTTTGCAACAAAAATCTCTTGGGTTAAGCTATGACTGGAGCAGAATGATAAAGACGTCTTCCCCAGATTATTATAAATGGAATCAATATTTCTTTTTGAAGTTTTTTGAAAATGGATTGGTTTATAGAAAAAAATCAAACGTTAATTGGTGTGCAAAATGCAATACTGTACTAGCTAATGAGCAAGTACATGGCGGAAGATGCTGGAGGCATCCTGAGCAAGAAGTTGAAATAAGAAGATTAGAGCAGTGGTTTATTAAAACTACTAAATATGCGGATGAGCTTCTTGAAGGTATTGAAAAGCTTGAGTGGCCTGAGAGAATAAAACTAATGCAAGAGAATTGGATTGGAAGATCTGAAGGTACTGAGATTTTGTTTGAAATTCCTTATGAGAAAGAAACAAATTTTGTTTTGTTGCACGGATATACTGGCTCTCCAGAGAGAAATTTCTTTCCCTGGCTGAAAAAAGAACTTGAATTAAAAGGACATATGGTTTTAGCTCCTTATTTGCCGAATACAAAAAGCCCTAATATAAAAGAGCAAGTTGAGTATGTCTTGAAAAATTGCAGATTTGATGAAAATACTGTTTTATTGGGGCATAGCCTGGGAAGCGCTGTTGCATTAAAAATTATTGAGAGGCTAAATGTTAAAATCAAAAAATTAGTCTTGGCTGCTGGTTTCTGCGAGCCTAAATCTTTAGATAGGCAACAGCCATTTGAGAAAACATTTGACTGGAAATTTGATTTTCAAACCATTAAAAGAAATGTTGATGAAATTATCATATTGAGGGCTAAAAACGATAGCGCTGTTCCTAAAGATAGGGCTGATAGTTTGAAGAAGAAAATCGGCGGGGAGATTATTGACTTTGTAGCTGAAGATGATCATATTTGCGGAAAGGAAGAGCCTTTTGTTCTGAATGCCTGTTTAAGAAGGTGGCCGATATTTACAACAAGAGCGGATACTTTGTTTGGCGTGACATTTATGGTTATTTCCGCCCAGCATCCTGGATTAATGTCTATTGTTACTGAAAAACAGAAAAAAGATATTGAAAAGTTTTTGCAGAATATTATGTCAACTAAACAAGAAGATCTGGATAAATTGGAGAAAGAAGGTGTTTTTACTGGCAGCTATGCATTGCATCCTTTAACCAATGAGAAAATTCCGATTTGGGTTGGAAATTTTGTTTTGGCTGATTATGGGTCTGGGATGGTGATGGCTGTTCCAGCGCATGACCAAAGAGATTTTGAGTTTGCAAAAAAGTATGATCTGCCTATTAAGGTTGTTATTCGTAGCGATGAAAAGAATTTTGATAAAGCATATGAAGGCCGGGGTGATTTAATAAATTCTGATGGTTTTAATGATATAACCAGCGAGGAAGCTAAGGAAAAGATTACAAAAGAGCTTGAATCAAAAAAATTAGGGAAGAAAACTGTTCAATATAAATTAAGGGATTGGCTTATTTCCAGGCAAAGATACTGGGGAACTCCTATACCGATTATTTATTGCGAAAACTGCGGCATTGTTCCTGTGCCTGAGAAAGATTTACCTGTGTTACTGCCTGAAAAAATCATGTTTGGGAAGGGGAATCCGCTTGAAACAAATAAAAATTTTGTTAATGTGAGATGCCCAAAGTGCAAGTCAAAAGCAAGAAGAGAGACTGATACTATGGATACGTTTTTTGATTCTTCATGGTATTTCTTGCGCTATATTGACAATAAAAACAAGAAAAAGCCGTTTGAAAAGAAAAAAATAGATTACTGGATGCCTGTTGATCAATATATCGGAGGCGCAGAGCATGCAGTTATGCATTTAATTTATGCTAGATTTTTTGTTAAGGCATTAAGAGACTTGGGTTTCGTTGATATTGACGAGCCGTTCTTGAGGTTATTTAATCAAGGAATGCTACATGGTGCAGACGGCTTTGTTATGTCGAAATCCAGAGGAAATGTTGTGCTTCCTGAAAAAATAAGCGATAAGTATGGGATAGATACTGCGCGTTTGTTTTTGGTTTCAATTGCTTCTCCCGACAAGGATTTGCTGTGGAGTGATGAGGGCATTGAAGGAAGCTTTAGGTTTTTGAATAAGATTGCGAATTTAGTTTATAAAATAAAAATAGGAAAAACTAGCGAGAGATTTGCTCATAAACTGAATAAGACAATAAAAGAACTGACTGAGGATATCGAAAATTTCAGGTATAATCTTGGGGTCATTAAGCTTAGGAGCTTATTTGATTCTCTTGAAAATGAGATATCTAAGAAAGACTTGGGGGGCTTGATTAAATTATTAGCGCCTTTTTGTCCTCACTTGGCTGAAGAATTCTGGGAGAAAATCGGAAATAAGCCTTTTGTTTCTATGGCAGAATGGCCTAAGGCTGATGTGGATAAGGTTAATGAGGTGTTTGACAAGGTTGATGAAGTTGTTGATAAAACTCTTTTAGATATAAATAATATTTTAAGGATAATAAAGGAAAAACAGAAAAAAGATATTGAAAAAATTTACCTTTATGTTTTACCAAAAGAAAAAGAATTTTACTCTGAAGAAGAGCTAGCTAAGAGAACTGGGGAGCAAGTAAAGGTTTATGCTGTTAATGAGAAAGATAAATATGATCCTGAAGGCAAAGCTGCTAAAGCTAAACCTGGCAAGCCTGCTATTTATGTGGAGTGATTATGTAAAATGTTCATAGGTCATTCTTAATCCATCTTGCAATTTAATTTTTGGAGCCCATCTAAGTAAAGTTTTTACTTTGTTTATGTCCGCCAATGTATTTTTTGGTTCAATAACTTGCGGTCCATGAATTGGCTTTATACTCTTATTGCTTAATTTGATTAGATTTTCAGTTATTTGGTTTACAGAAAAATTATTTCCTGAGCCTATATTAAATGCCTCGCCAAAACATTCTTTGTTATTTGCTTTTGAGGCTAAGACGTTTACTTCAACCACATCTGAAACATATGTAAAATCTCTGGTTTGATTTCCGTCCCCGTTTATTGTTGGCTGGGTATTGCTCGATATTAATTTAATGAATTTAGGGATTAAACAAGCATAACCTCCGTCTGGGCTTTGTCTTGGGCCGTATACATTAAAGTACCTTAGGTTTATTGTTTCTATTTTGTACAATTTGTGAAATAACGTGCAGTAATGTTCTCCGATAAGCTTGTGCAATGCGTAAGGAGACATTGGATTCGGCGTGAACGTTTCTTGCAGAGGCAGCTTGTCTTGATCCCCATAAATAGATGAACTGGATGAGAAAATAAAACGCTTTGCATTAAATTTTTTGCATAAATTAAGAAGGTTTATTGTTCCGTTCACGTTTGCATTGTGAGTTTCTATTGGATTTTGAATTGAAAATTGAACCCTTGGCAATGCTGCTACATGAAAAACTGTCTCTATTTTGTTTTCTTTGAAAATATTCGTAAGATCTTCGCATATGCTTTTTTTATAAATTGTGAGGTTTTGATTGTTATTATGCTGTTCTAGATTCTCTTCTTTTCCCAATGAGAAATCGTCTATTACAATTACTTTTTGGTTTTGCTCTAATAGTTTATCAACTAAGTGGCTGCCAATAAACCCTGCTCCTCCTGTTACCAAAACATTCATAATTGAGAAACTGAAATGGGCAGTTTATAAATATTTATATTAAGTTATTTTTTTCTTTTTATTGATATAGTGTAGTATCCTATTAATAATATGATAGTTAGTATTATGTTTATATTTGTAAATACCGGGAAGTTTTCTTGAAGTTCTTTACAGATAATTTGATCAGGATAGTTATCTGCTGGATTTCTAGCTAGGCATTCTTGCTCGTAACTGCGGCTGTCAGATTGATCCTTATTTATCCAATCGATGAGTTCGCAGCCAGTATAAGTGTTATCCTCGCTATCTTGATAGTTTGTTATTTGTTTTTGACAGAATCCATCTTCATCAGGATCATTATCATAAAGACCGTCACAATTCCACGTGCAATCTAGATTTTCCCTGCACCTTCCGCCAATCCATTCACATATTCTTCCTCTCATTCCAGAATTTCCTGCGCAAACATTTGCGTTGCAGTCAAATTCGTTTTCATAATCTTCACAGTGGTTAACGTCTGCGTTGCCACCAGTGCATTTAGTGCAAGGTTCGCCTATAAGTCCGCCTATAAGTCCTGGAGTATAATAGCAATTTCCAAAAGCAGGACATTGATATGAACATTCCCTCTGTGAGCAGGAATTTCCATTAAAGCTATTGCCTTCGTTACATTCATTACAGTTACCACATGATCTTCCTCCTGGTCCGTCGTCAGACGTATCTTCGCAACCTGAAACATTTAGCTGACATTCATTTAGTTCATCAGAAGCAATGCAATCCAAAGTTCCAACCCATGTGGATTTAACCTTGGAACATTCATCTATTTCGTCAAACCAGACTATATTGCCACCTGTGTCTTTATCACAATACTCTCCTGGGTCCAACTCTCCATCCCCACATTGCTGCGCATTAACTATAAAAGGCAATAGTAAAAGTGAAATTACAGTTATTGTTAATATTATTTTGTTACTCATTTTGTTAACCTAAGTACATGTTTCACAAATGCATGTTGAAGTATCAATTATTAAACAATTGCTTCCACAAAATAAACGTTGTCCTTGTGCAGGATCTCCCCTCCACTCATTCCCCTGCCTATTATGGTCACTACATAAATACTTATTACCAGGCAACACATCGTCATTGGTGCCTGACGTCCCATCTGGTCCAACATCACAAACCTCTCCTGTATCTATGTCGTCATCGCCACAAACGTCTGGCTCATCTTCCCTTGAAACAGATAATATTCCGAATTCTTGGTTTAAATCTTTTGAAATAAAGTCCCTTCCATTAAAAGTTACAACGAAGTAATAATCTCTAGGATCATTGCCCATATCGTCATCACCATCATAGGTCCAATGGGCCCGCCATTGCTGAATTGGATAGGTGCCTGTAAATGTTGCTACAAGATCATCAAAAACAGGATCGTCTTCGTATAACTTATATGTGGCTAGCCCAGAACATTCTGATGTTCCAAACATCTTCATATTTACTATGGCCCCGTTGCCAACTGTGTTTATTCCCCTTCCACTTAGGTCAGTCCAATGAGAGTCTGTAATGACGCATCCAGGCTTACAGCAAATTTTTCTTGTGTATATTGATGAATCCGCGGTACAATCTGCTACATGCGCGTTTGTATCTCCTGACAATGTCCCGAAACATTCTGCTTGCGGATCAAAAGTTTGGCAATCGTCTCCTGCCCCTGTATTTGGTACATAGCCGCATCTTAAGTTGCTATAGCAGAGAAATTCGTAGCCATCTGTTAGACCTGCTTGCCTATTCCATTCTTCAGCATGGGCATTATCTCCATCTGGCGATGTGGCAGATATTCTTAGAATGGCGTTTACTGGTTGGGCTGATTCGTCTGCTGGATCAATTGGTCTATCATTTGCGTCCCTACAAGCTCTATCAAAAAATATTGCATCATCCCAGCAAACTTTAACATTATAAATCTCATCATTTTGGGTTGCTGAGAAAGCAGCATGAGCGTTTTCTGTATCTGACATCCTATAGACAATTTTACGGGTATCATCTTGACAAGCATCTTCACCGATACTTACTGCCCTACCAGTTATTCCTATTAAATCCAAGTTATAATAATAGCTGTATCCGACTAATAGGATAAAAATAAATAAGATTGTTAGTTGTTTGTCTATTGTATAATGGGCCACACTTATCTCCCTCTTTTATATGTTATATTTTTATTTAGATTATATAAAAATGTTCCTGTCCTTAAAAGAAACAGATTGTTACCGAAAACTATATAAAAAGAATAAAATGGTTCAATTTAAGAGGAACGACAATGATAGAACTTGGCGGTAATATCAAATTA
Source organism: Nanobdellota archaeon (assembly GCA_038045665.1). GTDB lineage: Archaea > Nanobdellota > Nanobdellia > SCGC-AAA011-G17 > JACPIM01 > JBBSXW01. Next base: position 21,022 of record JBBSXW010000039.1, read on the forward strand.
ATTAATTTTGAGGCAATAGAGCCTGCGTTGTTAATAGTAGTAAAGAAAATTGTTGGGAATTATACAAAAAAGATTTCTGAAACAATTAAGGATTTTAAGTCTATAGAAGTTAGTTTGGAGAATAAGGAAAAAAATAAGATAAAAGTCAAGATAGAGGCTTCTGAAACAAAGGAATTTGAAGCTGAAGATAAAAATTTATTCTTTGCACTTGATAAAGCCCTGGGGGCTGCTTTGAAAGGTTAATTTGTAATTTTTAAATAACCGATGTTACTATAAAAATACAGACGCGACTAAACGATATACAATTCTCTATAAAGAGGGCATTTAAACATTCAATAGCTTTATAAATTAGCCATTAATATGAATTTGCTATGGTAAAAAGAACAGGCGGACCTAGGAGAAAGACTAGATATAAGTTCAGCAAAAGGAGAAATGAAAGGGGAAAAATATCTATTAGGATGTATCTGCAGCAATTTAAGGAAGGAGATAGAGTGTTGATGAAGCTTGAACCTTCTGTGCACGAAGGACCATATTTTAGGAGATATCATGCCAAGGTAGGCGTAGTAAAAAGAAAACGCGGAAGCTGTTATGAAGTCAGCATATATGATGGAAATAAAGAAAAAACCCTTGTAGTTCATCCTGTTCACTTGATAAGGCAATAAAATGGCAGACATTGAAATTTTAAACGAAAATCCATTAACTTTGGCAGAAGCAAAAACGCTGATGGAAAAAATAGAGAAGAGAGACAAGGAGCTATCAGAAAAAGCCAAGAGGACTAATGACTACTTGAGTAAGGTCACTAAAAAGTCTGTGCAAGAAATTGCTTCAATAAAAAAGAAACTGGAAGGTTTGGATAATAGGCTAAAGGCCAAGCATATTACAAAGATTATCGATATACATCCAAAGGATCTTGACAGTTTGAAGGTAGTATTAAGCGGAGATGGAGTAACATTAAAGCAAGAAGATTTACAAAAGATATTAGAATGCCTGAAATGATAAATGCAAAGAGATATCAGAGAGGAGAAAGCAATTACATTGGATTTCCTCCCGAATGGCTACCCATTCGATACAAGACCAATGTTCAAAAAGACCCCTATAGCGCAAGCTTTAGGCAATGATCACTTTATTCTACTTGAATTAGTACCAAAGAAAGGTGTTTTTTTGCAGCCTTATGAAGGAGTTTATGTTGGAGAAGGCAAAAGGGACAAGATTCATCATGTAGTTGGCAAGATACCATATGAAAAATTAACCGAAACTGCTAAAGGAGAACTGGACTTTGTGATTAAGGACTTGGTTGAGAAAAATGAGAAGAGATTTGTGGATTTTTTCAATACTGCTGGTCCGATAAATACAAGGAGACATCAGCTAGAGTTGCTTCCTGGCGTAGGAAAGAAACATATGTGGGAGATAATTGAGAAGAGACAAGAAAAATCATTTGAAAGCTTTGCCGATATTAAGGAGAGAATTAAATTACTTCCAGATCCTAAAAATGCGGTTATTAAGAAGATAATTAGTGATTTAAAGGGAGAAGATAAGCATAGGTTGTTTCAATAAGTTTTAAAAAGGCAAAATTTCTCAGAGTTTGATATGGCAGAAATGAAGCAGATTGTGAGAATTATAAATGCTGATATACTTGGCAATAGAAAACTGAGGATGGCTTTGACATCTGTGTATGGGATTGGTTTTTCATTTTCCAATGCCGTATGCAATACTCTTGGGTTAGAGCAAGAAAGACCTGTTGGCACACTGTCCAATGAAGAGATTAAAAATATAGAAGACGTGATAAAGAATCCTTCCAAGTATAATGTACCTTCTTACTTGTATAACAGAAGAGGAGATGTTGAGAATGGTGAGGATAAACACATTATTACTTCGGACCTTAGATTAAGCAAAGAATTTGATATAAAAAGATTGAAAAGAATTAAGTCTTACAGAGGAATAAGGCATGCTTTGGGCTTACCAGTTAGAGGACAAAAAACCAGGTCCAACTTTAGAACTGGCAAGGCAATCGGCGTATCGAAGAAGAAAGCAATAGCCAGAACAAGAGCTAAGGATGGGGGCACTAAGTAAAATGGGAGATCCTAAAAAACCGAAGAATAAATTTTCTCGCCCGAGTCATCCCTGGCAAGGCAAAAGAATTGAAGATGAGAAAAAAATAGTTAATGATTATGGATTAAAGAATAAACAAGAAGTCTGGAGAGCAGAATCTTTTTTGAAGAAATTAAAAAAGCAAGCAAAATTATTAATCGCTTCTAGAACCGAGCAAGGCGAGATTGAAGCTAAGCAGCTTATAGAAAGGCTTGTTAAGTTAAATTTAATCGGAAAGGATGCAAAAATAGAAGATGTTTTGGACATAAGTTTAGAATCTGTGCTGGATAGGAGACTACAAACACAGGTGTATAAACTTGGCTTGTCAAAAACAATAAACCAAGCAAGGCAGTTTATTGTGCATAGGCATATTGCTGTTGATGGAAAAATTGTGACAGTGCCGTCATATCGTGTTTGCCATGATGAAGAAGGAAAAATTGGCTTTTGGTCTGCGTCTAACCTAAATGATGAAGATCATCCAGAAAGGATTATCAAGAAAGAGGTTAAACAAACAACCAAGGTTGAAAATGAATTAAAAGAACCAGAAGAAAATCTTGAAAGTGAAATTGAAGAAGAAAAGATCTTGGAATAAAAAATTTTGGAGAATTTGAGGAGGAAATTTTAATGGTTGATAAGACAACAGAAAAAGTAATTGAACTAATGAAAATACCAGAAAGAATTAGAAATATCGGAGTTTGTGCGCACATATTTGTTTTGATACTTCAAAGCAAAGTGTAGAGATCATGGAAATAAATTAGTTTAACAACTAATTTGCCACTGAGACTACATTCTCCGACAATCTTCTTTCGGGCGCTGGAATGATTTCAGAAGAGCTAGTTGGAAAGCAATTAGCTCTGGATTTTCGTGAAGATGAGCAAGCCAGAGGCATCACAATTGATGCTGCTAATGTTAGCATGGTTCATGAGTATGAGGGGCAGTCATATTTGATCAATTTGATTGATACACCTGGACATGTTGATTTCGGTGGCGATGTTACCAGGGCTATGAGGGCTGTTGACGGCGCGATTGTTCTTATTGATGCTGTAGAAGGAATTATGCCCCAAACCGAAACTGTGCTGCGACAAGCTTTGAGAGAAAGAGTAAAGCCGGTGTTGTTTATTAACAAGGTTGACAGATTGATTAAAGAAGTTAAACTGACTCCTGTGCAGATGCGAGAGAGGTTTATCAAAATTATAAATGAGGTTAATAGGTTTATTGCACAGATAGCGCCTGAAGAGTTTAAGCAGAAATGGCAAGTATCTGTACAAGACGGAAGTGTTTCTTTTGGAAGCGCGTTTCATAAATGGGCTTTGTCATACTCGTATATGCAAAAATTCGGCATTAGTTTTAAGGAAGTTATTGATTCTTATCAAGAAGGAGAGAAATATAAGGAATTAACTAAAAAAGCTCCTGTACATAAAGTTATTTTAAACATGGTTATTAAACACCATCCTAATCCTAAAGAAGCACAAGCGTATAGGGTTCCTCATATTTGGAGAGGAGATCCTGAAAGTGCAGAGGGTAAAGCCTTAATAGATTGCGATATTAATGGGCCTGTTGGATTTGTGTGTACAAAAATAGAGATTGATAAACATGCAGGAGAAGTTGCTGCAGGAAGATTGTTTTCCGGTACTGTTAGACAAGGGGACGAGGTTTACATGAATTTAGCAAAAAGAAAGGTTAGAGTGCAGCAAGTTGTTATTTACAAGGGTGCGCGGCGTATTCAAGCAAACGAGGCTAATGCTGGCAATATTGTTGGAATTTCTGGACTTAAGGATGTGTTTGCTGGTGAAACTGTTTCTACTTATCCTATAGAGCCTTTTGAGGCATTGACACATTTATTTGAGCCTGTAATAACTAAATCAATTGAAGCCAAGAAAGCAAGTGATCTGGCAAAGTTGATAGAGGTTCTAAAGCAGGTGAATAAAGAAGATCCCAGCATTACTATTGAAATTAATGAAGAAACTGGAGAGAATTTAATGCATGGTATGGGCGAGCTACATTTAGAGATTATTGAGAACAGGATTAAAAGTGAGAAGGGATTAGACGTTGTTACCGGTCCGCCTATAGTTGTTTATAGAGAAACTGTTACTAAAAAAAGCGAGGAAGTTGAAGGTAAAAGTCCAAATAAGCATAACAAATTTTACATTGTTGTTGAGCCATTGGAAGATAATGTTTATGGTGCTATAAAAGCTGGTGAACTGCCTGAAGGCAGAGTTAAGAAAAATGACAAGAAATTATTGGAAATATTTAGGGATCTTGGATGGGACGCTAAGACGGCGAGGAATGTGAGAGATGTTTACAAAGGCAATTTACTCTTAGATCGAACAAGAGGAGAAGTTCATATTGGAGAAGTTATTGAAATGGTTCTTGATGCGTTTGAACAAGTGATGAGAGAAGGACCATTAGCAAGAGAGCCTGGATTAAAATTAAAAGTCAGCTTGATGGATACCAAGCTACATGAAGATGCTATCCACAGGGGTCCCGCACAAGTGTTGCCTGCAGTAAGAGCTTCTATTAAAGGAGCTATGATTAATGCGGCGCCATCGATATTTGAGCCAGTACAAATTTTGCAAATTGAGGCTCCTTCAGAATTTATGGGCGAGATAAGCAAGTTGGTGCAGAATAAACGAGGACAATTGCTCGAGATGAATCAAGAAGGTACGCATATAACTGTTAAGGCTAAACTGCCTGTCGCTGAAATGTTTGGATTGAGCAATGACTTGAGGAGCGCAACTGGCGGAAGAGGCGTGCAATTTTTAATTGACCAGAAATATGAGAAACTGCCTTATGAACTGCAACAGAAAGTTATTTCTAAGATAAGGGAGAGAAAAGGCTTGAAAATTGATGAGGACTTGGCCATTCAGGGCGAATAATCGTTAGGTGATTATTATGAAGCTTAAACCGATTATTTATCCTAAGAAAATTAAATATGTTGAAGTTAATGGAGATTACGATAAATACAATTTGGATAAGAAAAGTTTTTTATTAATTAGAGTAAAGAACAAAAAAATAGAAGTGGGAGTCTGTGATTATGATTGCAAGCTAATTAAAGCATATCGTGGAAGTAATGTAAAGGCACTTTATAAAAAAATAATTGATGATGGCTGGATAAGCGAGATGAAACATGCTGCTTATTTAGGGATGGAACTGCAGAGAGCATTTGAATGCATGAAAACTGGGAAAAAATATGTGCAGGAAGCTGCGTGAATTCGTGATTAAGATTATGGTACGTGGCTAAATTGTTCAAAATTTGTTCTCTGGTATAATTTTTATCTTTAGAGCATCTGGATTTTCAATTGCTCCAACTTCCAAAGCTCTCTTAGCAGCTTGCGCGTAATTTGCTTGGGCTTGTTTGTATTCTCTATCCAAAGTCGTTAGGGTAATTAATCGCGATTAGTCATAATAAATATGTAACTACTTTATAGAGATTAAAATAGAAAGCTTTATAAACAGAGAAAGCATTGATTTTTATTAAGAGCATAGTCCTAATTTATTAAGAAAAACTTTATAAATAGATATCAATAGACTCAAATTATTAAAAATTTTTTGAATTTGGGGGGGGATAATCACAAAAATGGCAAAGGAAAAACCACACATTAATGTTGTGTTTATTGGTCATGTTGACCATGGAAAGAGTACTACAGTTGGAAGACTGATGTACGACTCTGGAAATGTTCCAGAACAAGAAATGAGAAAGCTAAAAGAAAAAGCTAAAGAATTGGGTAAAGGTGGTTTTGAATTTGCGTTTGTTATGGATAATCTAAAAGAAGAAAGAGAAAGAGGTATTACAATAGACCTTTCTTATAAGAAGTTTGTAACTAATAAGTTTGAAATTACTATTATAGATGCTCCTGGACATAAAGACTTTATTAAGAATATGATTACAGGAAGCTCTCAAGCAGATGCCGCATTTTTAACTGTGAGTGCTGCTGAAGGAGTGATGGCACAAACAAAAGAGCATGTTTGGCTAGCTAAGACTCTTGGTGTTCAGCAAATGAATGTTTTAGTCAATAAGATGGATGTTACTAAGTATGACGAGGCTAAGTTTAATAAAATTAAAGAAGATTTAAGTACTTTATTGAAAACTGCTGGGTATAAATCAGATCAAGTTACATTTATACCAATATCTGCATTAGAAGGGGACAATGTTGTAAAGAGAAGCCCGAATATGGGCTGGTATAAAGGACCTACACTTTTAGAATTCTTTGATCAACTGAAAGTGCCTGAAAAACCTGTTGATTTGCCCTTAAGATTGCCAATACAGGATGTCTACAATATTACAGGCATTGGAGTAGTTCCAGTTGGAAGAGTTGAAACTGGAGTTATGAAAGTTGGAGATAAAATTGTAGTTGTGCCTGGAAGAGAAGGCAAGCCAGTACATGGTGAAGTTAAGAGTATAGAGATGCATCATGAGCAAATACAACAAGCAGAACCTGGGGATAATGTTGGGTTTAACGTAAGAGGTATTGGAAAGAAAGACATTGCTCGTGGAGATGTTCTCGGGCATGAGAATAATGTCCCCACTATTGTTAAAGAATTTACAGCACAGATAGTAATATTAAATCACCCAACTGTTTTAAGTGCAGGCTATACACCAGTATTCCACATACATACTGCTCAAGTTGCATGCAAGATTGAGAAGATTTTGAAGAAACTAGATCCTGCAACAGGACAGACATTGCAAGAAAACCCTGACTTTGTAAAGAACGGGGATGCAGCTATTGTTAAAGTGGTGCCTACTAAACCTCTTGTAATAGAAAAACAGTCTGATATTCCGCATATGGCAAGATTTGCTATCAGGGATGCGGGGGCAACTGTTGCTGCTGGTATGTGCATAGACTACGTTAAGAAATAATTTTTTCTTTATTTGTATATGCTTTATATATTTTTGTAGAAATGGAAATTCTTTTATACTAGTTTTGCCTTTTTGTTACAATTGGATAATGGGGGTATTTGAATGAAAAGAAAAACAAAAATTATTTTATTCTTTAGTGTGTTGGCTACTTTGATGTTTACAGCGGTTTTTGCCATTCCTCTTGAGGGACAAGTTAGACAAACTATAAGGGAATTAATTGAGAGGCAGGACATAGTTGATGATGACTTTGCATGGAGATTGGCTGGTGAACTTGTTGATGCTGGCTATAATCTTGATAGTCCTAGGTATAATCAAGCTGAGATGAGGGAGATTGCTTTGGCAATGGCTGAAAATCCTGATTATTCTCAAGAAGACTGGAGATATGTTGCTGAGCTATTGAGGATTTATTCCGATGGCATTGATACTGAAGATGGAGACGTATTGGGTCAGGTAGCATGCACGCACAAAAAGAAAGGTGTATTCTGGGACAGCCAGCCTTATGACCAATGCAGTAAAACGTGCTCAAGTTCTGGGCAATGCTATTCGTGTTGCGATGCTGCAAAAACTGCTGGCGACTACGATGATACAGAAACGAGATGGTGTAAAAGATACTGTCAAGAAAAATGGAGTGAGAATTAGGATATCCTCCTTAATTTTTTATTTTTATTCTTTTGAAATCCATTTTACCATATACTTGAATAAGTAGTGAGTTGGAATAAATACTATAATTGTTGCCAAGAGCCAATGGACAAGAAATAGTGGAATAAATGAGGATAAATTTGAGATTAGATTGTTAAAAAAATCAAAGACTCCTAATTCGCACGTGCTTCTTACACAGTTTATATTTGCTTTGGTTAATAAAAGAGTTATGATTAAGACAATTAACAAAAATGCTGATGCTCCTGCCCATGAAAATTTATGAAACTTTTTTTGATCGAACACTATTAATATTGGCACTATAAACAGAAAAAGATGGTAGAAGGTTATTATAAAACGCGCCGGGCTAATTGTAAACAAATATTCTGCAATACCAATTGTCAACCTCCCAAGAGTTAAGTAGCTTATAACGTCTATCGTCCATAACAGCTCTAAGAAAAAAGATGCTGTAAGAATTGTGCTTAATAAAAAATTATTTCTAAGGTACAATCCTAGTGTAAATAACCAGACAGTTAGTGAACAAAACCAGAGAATGCCAAAGTAATATTCTCCGAGCAAGGATGCCAGTACATTTGCAATGCCCAGTATAAAAAAAAATATTGACAACAAGATGTAATGCTTTTTATTTAGGGCCATCTTTTATATTGGATAATGAACTGATCTGGTTTTTTCTCCATAAATTGTAGGCTGGAATCTTTATATACTTCTCGTATACTCTCTGCAATCCAATCTTTAGTGGCTGCAATGATGCTCCTATGGTTGCATGTAAAAATGGTTTCCAGGTTGATAAATAGTTTACCATATCTGGGATAAATTTGTCTCTAGCGCCGTCGCCCGGTCTACAGCATAGATGTTTAATTGTTGTTTCCCAAATACGCCAAGTATCGCCATGCTCATATAATGCACCGTATACTAACGATGCCAATCCTAAACCGATTATATAAGATGATTTTATTCTTGGCCTGTTTAATCCTAAATCCGGGGTAGTTTTAACTTCGTCTGAAGGAATAGGTGAATCTAAAATTGAGGCATCTTTCGCCAGCGAAAGAAATTTCCTTGTTTTTTTCGGTTTGTTGACCATTTCTTTTATTATTGAAACTGAGTATGATCTTCTTAAACGGTCTTGGAGTCCAGTTAATGTATTTTTTGTATGCTTATGATTTAAATTGAATTCTTTTGCTAAAGAATCCGCAAGGACTTCTAGAGAGTCTTCATTTATTTTTAGAAAATCCACGTTATTATGCCATTGGCCGTAGTGAGGAAATAAAACATTTACAATCTGATTTAGATCAGAGTTTCTATGGTCTGGTAAACGGTTAAGAATTCCGTGTTCTAATCTATCAATACCTCCTCTTTCCGATGCAGAAATGGTTTTGCCATAAGTTTTTGAAATCGCGTCTTGCGTAATCTGGGCAACACCATTAGCGATTACTGTTGCTTTTTCGTCATCTAGTTTTCTCTCTTGAGATATTCTTTTGTATATGTCATATACTGATGCAAAAGCTAAGCCAAAAAGTATTGCTGCTCCATGATCATGAATTCTGTCTCTCCAGAATCCATCTGGTCCTAATGGTCCTTGCATGATATAATTTGGCAGGGTTTCATCACTCCAATCTAAATGCAAATCTCTAGTCCTATAATGATATATAGCAGTAGTTGCTTGTGCCAGCAATTGGAAAATTATGTGGGTTAACAGTGTTTTTTTTAGAGTTATTATTGAAGCCTTATTTCTATCTAATGCATTATGCATGTAAGTTAAATATCTTTGTGAGTTTATGCTTGACAATAACTCTTCTAATTTCGTAAGCTCTGCATAAGAGACTTGATTTTTATTGGTAAATATATTTGATAAAGAAGAGTGTTTACTATGCAATCTTTTTAAAAAATCAAACCAATTGCTGACATATTCTCTATAGCTATCTAAATCCATTGCGTGATGGACCGCTACTTTTTCTTTATCGTATTGCTGATCCCCGTTATGTTTTTCAGGCATTGTAAACCTTATACTCATTTAACATATTTATAAATGTTATTATTAAAAAGTAGAAAATTTAAGCGGTTAGATAGCTTTATAAATTTAATTTTGTGATGCGGGTATATGCAAAAAGCACGAATAAACCTAGCCAGTACTGACATTAATAAATTGGGCCAGATTAGTGATGCTATTCGGGAAATAGCTAAAAAAACAAAGGTTAAAATGAATGGGCCTATACCATTGCCTGTTAAAAAACTAAAGCACACTGTCAGAAAAAGCCCTGGCGGAGATGGAAAGGCTAGTTTTGATAACTTTGAGATGAGGATTCATAAAAGATTAATTGACTTGGGGGTGAATGAAAGGGCTTTGAGACTTGTAATGAGGATTCCTATTCCAGAAGGATTAAATATTACTATTGAGATGCTTGAGTAAATTTATAAACCAACTAAATTCTAAATTTTATTGTGCCGCGATCGCATAACCTGGTAGAGCCTTTCTTAGGAAGAAAGCCTCAGGAAAGAAGTTCTTTTTCCAAGGTTTTTCTTACAAGAAAAAGCTTCGGGAGATTG
>JBBSXW010000040.1:0-1173 GCA_038045665.1 Nanobdellota archaeon
GAAATGAATTATAAATAGTTATAATCAAAATAATATCATTTTAAATTACGTATTTACAAGCGATCGATTCTAAATACGTAATTTAAAATAAAAATAACGCTGGGTAAGCCCAGCGATTAATTGTTTCTCTACTCTAATAATTTTTTGAAAAATCTATCTTTAATTGATTGAACTTGTTCAAAGTAATGAATTTCACACTCAAGACATGGAGTTCCGTCTCCCCTATCTTTCAGATGCGGGAATACCCTCGCCATAGCTTCTATAGCTTGGTCTTTGCTCTTTGATGAGAAAAAGGTATCAATATCCCATCGTGCGTTCTGGCAAGCATATTTTGGATTCTGGAATATTTTCAGAGCTTGTTTAACATACTCTCTAGCTACGGCGATATTAAGATGGTCATTCTCATCACGAAGCCGTCCTTCAGCATCAATACAGAGATTCGGATAATAAAACACAAGAGGTTCAACAAGATTAAGTGTGGTTGGACTTAGCCCACCCGCAACTCCGAATCCAAAACGAAACTTCTCTGCTGCAAGTACGTCAAGATAATTCTTAGCCTTGTCAGTATCAAGTGCTTTGCCCAATCCACCACTTGGGTCAATAAGAATATAGTCAACTAAACCATAGTATTCTTCGAGTCTTTTTGCTAATGCTTCGGGAGAATGTCCTACCTGTTCAAGAGCATGTTGCCCAATCTGTAAAACAATCTTCATGTCATAATATCGTCTTCGATATTTTTCAATTACATCCGTAACAGGCCATGCGATATTAAGCTGGAATCCGTGCAAATGTGGACTAGAAATCTCCGTTACTTCTATCATCTGGTCACAGAGTGTAGAAAGTTCTTTGGTATTATAATGCACTAAATTGAGTGCAAGCGGATGATCGGTAAAGATTCCCGAAATATCTTTTGGTTTGGGATAACGATTGGGCCATTTATTCTGTTCACCTCTCATCGTCTTTTGACTTACAAGCACGCCTCTCATTAACTTATGTTTTGAATCATGTGGCATTACTGCCAAAACTGCATCGCCTTCTTCTTTGGTCATAAATCCTGTGATCCCGACATATGATTTCCACTTTGGCATTTCTGGCTCCTTTAGCTATGTAAGGAACTAAAATAAGTATTTTTTATAATAATACAAATATATTTTACTGTCAAATTACGTATTT
>JBBSXW010000041.1:0-1537 GCA_038045665.1 Nanobdellota archaeon
CATCTTCAAGTACTATTTTAACGTCTTTAATTTCTAAATGTTCTAAAAAATTAAACTCATCATTATCTTGCAAATCATCACATCCAGGATCTTCAGGCCAATCAATTAAACCATCACCATCATTATCTAATCCATCCTGACATTGTGCTTTAGGATTTTCTTCGTCATCATCATTTACATCAGAGCACGAAAAGTCTTCTGGGAAGTCAATAGCAATATCCCCGTCATTGTCTATTCCGTCATTGCATTGAGCAAATTCACTATCATCATCTCTATTCTCGCACATAGGATCATCTTGGTCTATCAGTCCATCGTTATCATTATCTATTCCATCAGAGCACTGCGTATCCCCATCATTTATTTCACTGTCATCTTCAGGGCTTTCGCATCCAAAATCAGCAGGGAAGTCGATAGCACCATCATTATCATTGTCAATTCCATCAGAGCATTCATGTGAAATAACAAACATTTCTATTAATCTTTCGCCTTTATTATCGTCAGGATCATCATCGTTTTCTCCAACTAAAACAGCCTCAACGCTCAACTTATAAGGTCCAGGATCTAAAGTAATGTTAATAGTTTTAGTCTTCAAACTATCATCTCCAGGAGGCAGATTATCAATTGGATTATGCTCAAATTCTAATACTAATTCATCAAATTCGTTTCTAATTTCTCCAATAAACTCAACAGACTCATTAAAATTGCCCTCATTTATAACCTTCACAACAACCTTGTATTTTAATCCAGACTCAAGCCTTGCAGGATCTTCAACAATATCAGTCCCGTTTTCAAACTCTAATCTTATCCCATCAACGCTGTTAGTCAAATTTCTATCCAATGCTACATCGTGCACTCCCTGCAAACATTGCCCTCCAAAGCATCCAAAATTACAATCTATAATTAAATTATCATCAATATCTAAATCGCAAAAAGAATCAGTTGTTCCAGGATTTAAACAAGTATAGTTGGCAAATTTCTTAAATACATCTTCATTCATGCAGAACTGTTCGCCAAAAAATCCATCAACGCCGCAATCTAAATCACTCGCGCAGTTTATCTCTGTGTTTGTGCAAAAAGCAGAAGCTTCTCCAGGATTTACACATTTATCTAAAGTCAAATGATTTTCATCATCACAATCTAAATCTTCAAAGCATCTCGGCACAATATTTGTACAGAAGCTCTCAATAGCGCCACTATTAATGCACGTATCAATGCTATTCTCATTTCCATCATCACAATCAGAATTTTCATCGCATCTTATGCAAACTCCAGCATTAATGCATGCAAACTCGCAATCCCCTCTTTGAACAGGTTCAGCGCTAGAGCTGCAAAAAGATTCAAATTCGCCAGGATTATTGCATTGAAAATCTAAGAAATTCTGGAATATTCCATTTCCATCATCACCATCGCAAAATAGCTCGCCAATAAACTGATCTACGCCGCAATCAACATCAGAACTGCACATTATTTCTCCATGAAAGCAAAATGAATCGGTTGTTCCGGGATTAAAGCAGAGATCAACAGTATCAGGATTTCC
>JBBSXW010000042.1:0-2378 GCA_038045665.1 Nanobdellota archaeon
ATATATAAACTTTACGCTTTTTTCACTTCTCAAACTTCAATTCATACCACTTAACCTTCTTATTCTCAACTAATCCCTTAATCATTTTCTGTTTTTCACTCAAGTTACTTTTTCCAGTTTTAACCTCGATAAACTTAATAGAATCATCATCAAAACTGATAAAATCTATGGGATTTCCCAAAAAAACAGTATTCTCCTTCTCACCAGGATAGTCCTCCATAAAGGGAACAAAGCTCTCAAAATGCTTTCCATGCTTGACATACATGCTCTTATAATCAAATTTCAAATTCTCATAATCCGTTTTCAAATAACTAAACTTCTTCCTTAAACTAAAATAAAGATAAATAAAAATAACCAACAATACTACTAAAACTATCCAAACATACCAATATGCCATCTCTAACAAAACTCAACCAATCCACAAAGCCAGTTTTTCAAAGAATAATACAATTCAGGTCTAAAAAAATACAAAAAAATCACAGCCAGAACTATCAGAATTATCCACCATTTAAGATTCATTCTCAACCTCTTTTTCAATCTCTTTAATTAATTCTTCAGGATTAACCTCCATAACCATTTGTACCATAATCTCAGTTCTATCAAAAAAATCATTTCTGACTACCCTTCCTACAATCCTAAGTTGTTTGCCCAAAGACCTGTCCTTAATCTTGCTAAACTCTTCAGCATTGTCCCTCGCTCTCAAAAGTTCATCTTTAGTAGTTTCTAACAAAGCCTCGGCCTGATTCCTAAACGCCACAGCCCTAATATTGTCCGTTCCATCATCAATAAAAAAATTCACGATAGGAACCAGCTGCTGTTCAACTTTCCCATGCTCCTTGCATTCTGATCCATCTGCCCCACTTTCTAATTTCTTTCCGCACTTTGCACAAGCTTCATAAAACCTAGGCTCAAATATCTGGACAACAGTACCAACAATGCCGACACCAGCATCCCCCAATTTCAGCTCGCTTATTTTCTTAGCCTCGAAATCATAGCTCATATCGCCCTTTACCTCTACCTCGACACCATTAGGGTTTATTTCCAGCCCAGCTCTACTACCTAAATGCACTTCTCTATACCCATTGTTATTCTTCACATAGCCATTGGTAATCTTCAATACACAACCGTCCTTAATCTCATTATCTTCTATTTTTTTAATATGATTTGCGTCCCAAAAAACAACCCTAGCAATACCAGTATCATCTCCCAACAGCAAGCTAACAACAGTTCCTTCCCTACCGTTTTTATTAAATTTAATAACCTCATTAATCTTAACAACCTTGCCGACCAAACTTACATTATTCATGCCAGTCAAAATTTTGCCAATCTTCATATCTCTAGAAACATCCAATAATCTAACACCAAGTTCATTAGCAACTATATGAGCCGCGCCTTCCTTGCTTATTAAATCACTTAATTGAACAAGCTTTTGCTTGATTCTGCTCGTAATCTCTTCCTCAGAAATATTCTTCTCCTCTTTTATTCTAGAAATTATCTCCCCATAAGTCAAGTTGAACATAAGTTTAACAAAAAAATGATTTCATTTAAAAACATTATTATCTTTTAGTCCTCATGTACTAAATAATTCACCAGTTTTTCTGATCTTAAACTTAATTTTGGGCTGAACGTAACCTAAATCGTTAGTAACCACTTCAAAATTAAGAAACTCTCCTTCTTCACCGCAAATAACGCTCATCTCCTCAAATACATCGCTATTCTGCACACATTTTTTATCTTTTCCCCATTCAGAATATCTCTTATATAATCTATCATAAACTTTAAGATCATAATCCACAATAATCTTAAAGTTAGGCATTGCCCTGTATTTAATAAAATCTTTTTCGCTAGTAAGTTCTTCCTTTGCCAAGCCTTCGATTATTAACTTGTTATCAAAATCATAAATATAAGTAAACCCTATATTTCTAAAAATAGTTTTTCCTAAATATTCATTCATTTCTTTTTCATAGAGGATATTAAAATCCCTTTCGATATTCGCAAAAAGATTAGTATCCCACGCTGTATTACTATCGCCTAACTTAACCAATGCATTATAAGCAGCATATCTCGCAATATTATCCAAATCCAGCAACTCTTTCTCAGCATCAGATATTAACTTGAGAGAATCAGACTGCATACTGCCAATTACCTTAGTAGGCAAATCTTTATTTTCAGTAGCAAATAACAATAGCGCATATCCAAATATAATTAAAGTTCCTATCACTAGTCCTGGAATAAAAATATACCCTTTGCTATCCATTTTTACATTCTCCTTGCTCTAAAACGCAACCAACCCAATTCAAGCATTGATTTTTGTCTAAAAAACTACAAGGATCTCTAATCTGTCTTAACCAAAATTTATTTATGTTTAGTCGATAAAA
>JBBSXW010000043.1:0-1591 GCA_038045665.1 Nanobdellota archaeon
TGGAAAGTGTTTAGCATTACTATTTTAGTATTTTTAGGGATAATTTCTGCTGTTTTAATAGCTTTTTATGTTTCCAGAGAATGCAATACTAATTTGGACTGCGGCGAGGGAAGATATTGCGCCTATAACCATAAGTGCTATGATTTTCCTGCTGATAACGCTAGATATGTTAATGTTTTGCCTGCGGCTTTAGTGATTGGAATTGCTATTGTGATTGGTGCTTATATTCTGAAAGGAAAAGAGATTGGGTTTAGAAAGTAAAATTACCGCAGAAGTTTTGTTGTACTATACATCTAAAAAGGATTATTCGCTTGTTTTTGATGTATTGTTCAAATTTCATATTATACAACAGAAAAGCTTAAATAGTTGTTTTTTGTTGTATTATAAGTATGGAGGGGAAAGAAAAAATTTTAAGAGAGAATATTAAAGAATATTTGGAATTGGGAGAAAAAGCATTAAAAGATAAAAAATATAATGCTGCGGTTACTTTATTTTTTAAGGCGATTAGTGCTGGGGTAGATCTATATATTTTAAAAAAAGAAGGTCTTGTACCATCATCGCATACCCATAGATTTAGGATTGTAGAAGAAAGATATAGTGAACTATATGAAATTCTAGATAAAGATTTTCCATTTTATCAGGATAGCTACACTAACAAAATGAGTAAAGAAGCTGCTGAGGTCCTTAAAGAAGATGCTGAAAGAATTAAAAAGATGGCTGAGGAATGAGAGGCAAGATAGAACTATATTTGATGTTGTTGTTTATGGTTCTGCTGTGAAGAGTAAGGATTTTCCTAGTGATATTGATATTGCAGTTTTATTTATTAAAGGAACCTTAAAGGAGCGATTATCAAAAATACAGAGCATTAAAAAGAAGATTAAATTGCCGAATAGGATTGATATAAAAGGAATTCTTTTGGAAGAATTGTTTCAGGAACAGTTTTTTGCTCGCTCTGGAATTCTTTTAGAGGGGATAAGTATTTTTGATGATAAACCATTTGCGCATAAGATTGGTTTTGAAGGATGGGCAATGTTTGTATACAGTCTACGAAATAAAACACATGCACAAAAAGTAAAATTTAATTATCTTTTGCGAGGAAGGAGCGTTATTGGACTAATTAAAAAATTTGAAGGAAAACATTTAAGTCCGGGAATTATTTTGATACCGATTAAAAATAGTATTATTTTTGAAGATATATTTAAGAGCCATAAGATTGATTATTCTAAAAAAAATATTCTTTTAGAGCGATAAAATAATTGAAAGAGCTTATGGTTAGAAAGCAAAAATAATTCTCTCTTCCACTTATTTGGTTTTTATATAAGAAAAACTGATTCATCTTAAATTTCTACTTCTTCAAATTCTGTAAATTACGCTGCAAATCTTAGGGCTGCTAGTACATCTTCCTTCGTTATATCTGGATAATCATCAATTATATTCTCAGTGCTATAGCCTTCCCAAAAAAGATTTAATATAACATACACAGGGATCCTTGTTCCCTTGAATACTGGTTTACCTACCATGCTACTCAACCAAAATATCCATTAACTATAAATTTTTCGTATCTAGGTAACATATGTTACCTTACTACATA
>JBBSXW010000044.1:0-5023 GCA_038045665.1 Nanobdellota archaeon
CAAATATTCAAGCAGATTCTCATGACCGCGGGTTTTGACAGATATTACCAAATTGTACGCTGTTTCAGAGATGAAGACTTAAGAGCAGATAGGCAGCCAGAGTTTACTCAGCTCGATATAGAAATGTCCTTTATAACAGAAGAAGATATTTACAAGCTAATAGAAGGCCTAATGAAAAAGATAATGAAAGATATCCATAATACAGACATTAAAACACCGTTCCCTAAGCTGGATTACTATGAAACCATGGAAAAATACGGTTCTGATAGCCCTGATTTAAGGTTCAGCTTAGAATTAATCGATATAGACCAAATAGCAAAAAAAACAACTTTTGAAATGTTCAAACAGGCAGAATTGGTTAAATGCATCGGCTTAAACAAAGACGTATCAAAAAAAGAAATAGAAGAATTAACTGAGTTTATTAAGCAAAACAAAGGAGAAGGCCTATCTTACCTAAAAATAACCAACAACAAAGTCGAAGGACCTACTGCAAAATTTTTTACAGAAGAAGCGAAAAAAGAACTTCTTCATAAGATAAAATTAAAAGAAGGAACTGTATTCTTCATAGCAGACAGAAGAAAAAAAGTAAATGAGCTGTTAGGCAAGCTAAGGAAAGAGCTGGCAAGAAAATACAGCCTAATTAAAGACGAGTACAATTTTTTATGGGTTGTAAACTTTCCATTATTTGAATATAGCGAAGATGCGCAAAGATTTGTTTCTGTCCATCATCCATTTACAATGCCGAATGAAGAAGACCTGGATATTTTAACAACAAAACAAGAAAAAGTCAGGAGCCGAGGCTATGATCTAGTATTAAACGGCACAGAACTAGGTGGAGGCTCAATAAGAATTCACAAAAAAGATATCCAGCAAAAAGTGTTTCATGCCTTAGGAATAAGTGACACATCTGCAAAGGAAAAATTCGGCTTTCTCTTAGAGGCATTAGAATATGGCTTTCCGCCACACGGAGGAATAGCTTTAGGATTAGATAGAACAGTTGCTTTATTAGCAGGCTTTAACGATATCAGAGAAGTAATTGCATTTCCAAAAAACAAAGCAGCGCAGGATTTAATGTCTGAAGCGCCATCTCCAGTTACAGAAGAGCAATTAAGGGAGCTTAAGTTAAAATTAGACAAATGACGCAATTTCCATCAAGAACAATCACTCCGAATGATTTTGGATCAAAATACCTAGAGAGATTAAGGTTTATTAGGGATCGCTATACCAGATTCTTAGGTTTAAATCCTACAGCACATCAAGAAGAAATACAAGTTGCTTACATAGCCACTAATAATAGAAGATGTTCTTATGACCGGTGCAGATTATCAAAAAACTCTGCGGGATTATTGCAGATCAGTACAGATAATGGCAAGGTTACAAGCATCTCATTTCCCATCCACCAAGAATGTCTCGAGGCAATATGTGTTGACCCAAGGCTAGGTAGCTTAAACTAAAATGGAAATAAACAAAGAATTATTGGAAAAGATAGCTAAAAACGCGCAATTGAAACTAACAGAAGAGGAAGAAAATGAATTCCTTCCGCAATTAAAAGAAGTCCTAGAGCATTTTTCAAAATTAGATGACGCACCAATAGAAAATCTTTACCCAACATTTCAGCCAATAAAAATTACAAATGTTTTTAGAGAAGACAAGCCAAAAATGGGCTTAACCCAGGAAGAGGCGTTAAAAAATACAAAGCTCAAAAAAGACGGCTTCTTTTTAGGGCCAAAAACTTTCTAAGAAAACAGTCTTGGAGACATAAAGCTCTCTACAAAAGCAGCGAACAATAAAACAATAATTGATAACCCAATCAGCCACAAAGAATCGCTTATTATTTTTTTAAACCTCTTGCTAAACAAGTCGTGCCTTATTACAGCAACAGAAATAATCCCTCCGGCCAAGCCAGCAATAAAAAAAGCAGCTATTTCAAAAATGCCATGCAGCATATATCCGGCTAAGCCGTAAGAAAAAGAACCAAAATAAGCGCCCCAAACTCCAAATCCAAGATTGTTGGAAAATATAGCTAAGTTTTCCCTTACAAAAGACCCAATAGCAACAGCAATCAAAGAAGCATTCCAGGTTAAAATAAAGATAGCTCCCGCACCTAGAAAAAAAGAAAAGATAAAAGTAAACGCTAGTACTCTAAAATTATTTAAAAAGATCCTTCCGAAATCATCGGGCTTTACTATATTGCCGCTAAATTCTTTTTCTACAAGATTAACTTCTCTTAATTGACTGGAAAATAATGTGTTTATATCATCGCTAGGTAAAAAAATATACCATGACGACAAACCAACCAAAACACCAAAAAATAAGGCAATAAAAGAGGTCAGTGCCTTTTTATGCTCGCCTAGAAGTGCTCGTTCTCTTAGCTCTGATCTGTCTTTTTTTTCTTCAAGTTTTATTATGTTATACATCAAAGGGATGGAAGCAAAAACAATAACAGAAACGACAAAAATGCTTGCATCATTCTTAAAAAGCCACAAACCAAAGATAATTCCTATACTGCTATATAAAATTCCCAATAAAAATACAATCCATGGCCTTTTTTCTGCTGTTTTAGCCTTTATTAAAGATTCAAACACCATCTTTTTATCAAATAAGATGAACTACTAAGCTATATAAAAAGATATCTCACGATGGGTAGACCCCAAAGTATTTATAATTACTGTATTTGACATTCATATGGAAGATCCGACAATCAAGGAATTCGTAAAACAAGTACAGGCTAAAGAAATAGACATTCTGGAGCATACGCATAAAGTTCTAGAAAAAGCAAAGAAAATAGACAAAAACTACAATTATTTCACGACAATATCTGAAGAATTGGCTCTTGAACAAGCAAAAGAAATAAAAAAAATCCCTAAAGGAAAATTAGCAGGACTTCCAATTACAATAAAAGATTCTATTTGTGTAAAAAATGTTCCATCTCATGCCGGAAGTAAAATTCTAGATCCATATATTCCTCCGTTTAATGCAACTGCTGTTGAAAAAGCAATAAAAGAAGGAGCCATAATAATAGGAAAAACAACACAAGATGAATTTGGCCTCGGAACTTTTGCTGTAAATACTTCTAAAATACCTAAGAATCCATTTGACAGAGAAAGGACATCTGGCGGCTCATCTGGCGGCTGTGCTGGCTTCACACAATTGGCAGATTTTCCTCATCTTTCAATAGCAGAATCAACAGGCGGCTCAATAGCAGTTCCAGCCTCATTTTGCGGAGTGGCGGGCTTAACTCCAACTTACGGCCTAGTCTCAAGATACGGACTAATTGATTATGCATCGTCTTTAGACAAAATAGGAACAATGTCACAAGATCCAGAAGATGCTTTCTTTCTATTAGATATTATAAAGGGCTATGATGAAAAAGAGTCAACTTCACTAAATACCGAAGAATCAAAAAATACAGAAGTAAAAAAAATAGCATTTATAGAAGAAACAATAGACATTAACAAAGACTTCACAAGATTAATAGACAAAAAAGTGGATAATTATGAAGTGGTTTCAATACCATCAATAAAAAAATATGCTCTACCAGCGTACCATATAATAGCATTTTCAGAAGCATCAACAAACCTAGCAAAATACACAGGATTAAGATACGGCGCGTCCGATAAGCTAGAAGGCTACTATCACGAATACTTCACAAAAGTAAGATCAAAGTTCTTTGAAAAAGAAACTAAAAGAAGAATCATTTTAGGAACCTTTGCAAGAATGGCTGGTTTCAGGGAAGATTATTACATAAAGGCAATGAAAGTTCGTACCTTAATAATAAACGAATATCAAAGGGCATTAAAAAAATATGATATATTAATTTCTCCAACAACAATAACAACTGCATTAAAATTAACAGAAATAGAAAAACTTACACCTTTGCAGCACTACTTAATGGATCTCTTAACAGTAGCTCCAAATCTTGCAGGATTGCCGCATATCTCTATAAATATTGGCTCAATAAACCAGCTTCCAGTAGGGATGATAGCAACTGCGAATCATCTAGGGGAAAATAAGCTAAAAAAATTCGTAGAACTAATAAAATAAACCCAACTGTTTTAATTATTCAGCAAATTAAGCACTTGGTTTCTTAAATGCTTTATTTTATCAATTAAATCTTTTGCCTCTTCCAGAGAGATTTCTTTCGCATAATAATTTATTGCGTTTCTTTCAATTCTAATCTTATCGAATTCTTCTCCTTTCTCGCTCTCTCCTATAATCTCTTTTAAAAATGCTGTATAACATTCGTGATTATAAATTTTATATCCTTTCTTAAGGGACAAAGCCTCTAAAAGTTCTCTTAAAGAGTCATAAGCCAAAGGGACCTTGGATGCCGCATTTATTTCATTCATTATAAGTTCTTCTGAAGATTTCAGTTTGTTTTCGCTTGTCTTCTTAAGAGAATTAATTAAGTTCTCGTCTAGCTTGACATTTTTAGCTATCTTTTTATCACAACATTCCTTCCAATCCATTTTAAAATATTAAATTTCCTCTCAATAAATAACCATTTACTATATTATTTGCAAGTTCTTTGTCTTTAATATCTGCAATTGACTTGAACCAAAATATTTGGACTTTCCTCCCTAATTTTTTCTCAAAACTCTCTAAGTTTAATTCTTTTTTATGAGCAAAAATACTTAAATCTATGTCTGAGTCTTTTTTTGCTTCAGCTTTTGATAAAGATCCGAATAATATAATTGCCGGATTAACAAGTTTTTTCTCAAGATAAGATAAAAAATCTTTAAGTCTGCCATACCAATATAATCTAGACAAATCAGTAAATTCCTTGCTATTAATATTTGCATAAAAAAATAGATAATTTCTATATTTTTCTTTTTTTAAAAGCCCCTCTCTATTAAAGTAATATAATAGCTTAGAACTTTTGGGAGGAGAAACTTTAATTAGTTTGGCGTACTCTCTTACACTTATCCTTCTATAGCAGTCTTCAAAAAACGGCTTTAGATTGTTAATTATTTCTAACATATGTTAAATTTTATTAACAGTTGTTTATAAACTTTTCGTTAAT
>JBBSXW010000045.1:0-1032 GCA_038045665.1 Nanobdellota archaeon
ATTTTACCTCTTTTTATGATAAATTATGATGATTATGGAATATTTAAAGTTTATTATATTGTTAAGTCAAGTTTCTAACGTTACACATATAAGTTGGCTGGATAATCTTTTACTCCCCTATGAAGCCTCTTCTCATTATACCATTTCTGATATTGCCTTATCTTTCCATCTAGCCATTCAGGAAATTTCTTTAGCAAGTAGACAAATTCCTCAGCTACATTCCTAATCGCTCTTTCTACTTTCCCCTTATCTTGTGGATAATAAGGATGGGCATGTAAAGCTTTAATATTCTTTTCTTTACACCAACTATTCCATTCTTCCTTAAATGGGTTATTGTCTGTAAGAATGATTTTTGGTTTAGCCTTTCTTATACGAGATTCTAATAACCAGCATATTTCTTCTATGGAAGGGCAATGGTCTAATTGTTCTGCTAATACTAAATATCTGCTGTAATCATCGATGCAAATAACAAAATAGTACTTCTTTCCTTCTACTTTGAATGGCCCTTTAATGTCTAACTGCCATAGTTCATTAGGCTTTTTAGCCCTAAAGAACTGCCAGGAATCGTGCTTTCTCTTATATCCATTAATCTTATGTTTCTTAAGAACTTCATTTATTGATGTTCTTGAAAGCTTAACATTCTGTGCTATCTTTACATTAAGTTCTTTGAACTTTTCTCTCATAAATAATGGCAAAGAAAACAATCCTTGCTGAATCCTTGCAGATCCCCAATGAAATGTATTTCGTACTGCAAGAACAGAAAGTTCAACTTCTGCAGTAATTTTCTCTTTGGCCCTTCTAACTTTATCCTTAAACTTCCTTATTCTATTGCACCATCTGCCTATAGTTTGTCTAGTTGTATCAAAAAGACCGGCAATAAAGCTTTTATTATACCCCTTCTTTACTAAATTCGCAAATATTTTGCGTAATTCAGGGGTGGTTCTATTGAACATATGGTATCACCTCTGGATTTTTATAGAAAATTAATAAAGAATTAGGATAAAAGTGTAACGTTTAAGGGTTTACTTTACA
>JBBSXW010000046.1:0-1373 GCA_038045665.1 Nanobdellota archaeon
CTGATTTCCAAAGATTACTGCATCAGACCATTAAAAAAGTAGGAGAAGATATTGAGAACTTCCGGTTTAATACTGCTGTGAGTACACTGATGATTTTATTTAACAGTATGGAAAAATTAGACTTTATCAGAAATGATGCAATGATATTTCTAAAACTTTTAGCACCATTTGCACCACATTTTACTGAAGAATCTTGGCGCACACTCGGTAACAAAAAATCAATCCATTTTGAGGCATGGCCGGAATATAATTCGAAACTTATAGAGGTGGGGGAATATAATTTAGTAATTCAGGTAAATGGCAAAATACGCGATAAGGTAGTAATTTCAAAAAATCTAGATAAGCCAGAAGTTGAAAAATTAGCTTTATCACGCGAAGTTGTCAAAAAATATATCGGAACAAATATTGTAAGAAAAATTATCTTTGTGCCAAATCGGCTATTAAATATCGTGATTTAAACTAAATTTGAAATTAAATCACATTACGCAGTTGCGTTTTTAAATTTGATTTAAAGCTTTGTATAACATATCTTGTATAATAAATTAGCTATAGCATAATTATTACACAAGTAGCATATATAAGAATAATATGAAGACAAAAAATAAAGTCAGTAAAGATTTATTAAAATACTTAGCAATCGGAGGCCTTGTTACCTTTGCCATGTTGTCGCCCATTGGCGGTCCCAAAATTGTTAAAGCGTTACTAAAACAATTAAAATATAAAATTAAACAGATAAGAAACAGTGCTTATTATCTTAAGAAAAGGGGATTCGTTGAGTTTATCAAGGAAGATAAAAACAATGTCACGGTAAGAATTACCGATAAGGGAAAGAAGTATTTAAGAACTTTCGATATTGATAATATGATTTTAAATAGGCCGGCTCAATGGGATGGTAAATGGCGCTTAGTAATTTTTGATGTGCCGGAGAAAGATAAGAAAGCCAGAGAGGCGCTTCGATACAAGCTTAAGGATTTGAATTTCGTCAGATTGCAAGATAGTATTTGGGTTACTCCTTATCCCTGCGAAGATGAAATACGATTTTTAAGAGAAATCTTTGTTATTTCATTTAATGTTGATGTTATTGAAACAAACGATTTAAAACATCACGAAATAAAACTCAAAAAGTATTTCAGTATTATCTAATTAAGTAATCTTCAAAGTCTTAAAGGGTTTCAAGAATTTGTTTAATAAGTTAGCTATAGCATAACCATTACACATTATTGTTTTTTACTATATTGTATTATTCAAACTGGTTAAATATGAGGGTACTATTTAATGCAGTTCTAATTTAACGCGGTCACAAGTTTAAATAAGAGACGGATATTGGTTTTAGCCCATCTTATAGAGGAAAATTTACGATATGGATTAGAAAA
>JBBSXW010000047.1:0-1366 GCA_038045665.1 Nanobdellota archaeon
AATGAAATTTAGAATAGAAAAAGACTCGTTAGGAAAAAAGAAAATTCCAAAAGAAGCATACTTTGGTATTCATACACAGCGAACTATAGAGAATTTCCAAATAAGCGGACGAACATTACATTTAGAATTATTTCATGCTATAGCAGAAATAAAAGAAGCTGTGGCTAAGACCAATCTAGATTTAAAGCTTCTAAGAAAACATGAAGCCCGCGCGATAATTAAAGCAGCCCAAGAAGCACAAAAAGGAAAATTTGACAACCAGTTCCTAGTTGATATTTTCCAAGCAGGCGCAGGAACTTCAACGCATATGAACGTAAACGAAGTCATAGCAAATAGGGCCATAGAAATCTTGCATGGAAAAAAGGGAGACTATACATTAATTCATCCTAACGACCAAGTCAATCTGGGTCAAAGCACAAATGACGTATTTCCAACCGCGGTAAAAATCTCAGCAGTAAAGGGCTTGTTCAGATTAATAGAAACTCTAGAAACTTTAGAAAAATCCTTGCTAATTAAAAGCAAAGAATTCAAAAAAATAATAAAATCAGGAAGAACCCATTTACAGGATGCTGTTCCAATAACACTAGGACAAGAATTTCACGCTTACACATCTTTAATAAAAAAAGATATAACAAGAATTAAAGAAGCCATCTCTTTCCTTCTTTACCTGAATATAGGAATGAATGCAATCGGTACAGGCATTAATACATATCTAGGATTTAGAAAAAGAATCATCTCGAATCTTAAAAAAATCAACAAATTGCCATGGAAAGAAGCCCGCGATCCAATAGAAGCAACTCAAAGCACAACAGATTTTTTAGAAGCAGCAGATGCACTAAAAGCAACCTCAGTTGACCTAATTAAAATAGCAAATGACTTGAGATTGCTGTCATCAGGTCCAAACACAGGATTAAGAGAAATAAACCTTCCACCAATAGAGCCAGGAAGTAGCATCATGCCGGGAAAAATAAATCCTAGCATGGCGGAAATGCTTAATATGGTCTGCTTTCAAGTCATCGGTTATGAAGAAGCAATAGCAGTAGCAGCTCAAGCAGGACAGCTGGAATTGAACGTAATGTTGCCTCTAATAGCGCATAACCTGCTAGAGAGCATCAATATCCTAAACAATGCAACAGAAGTATTTAGCAAAAAATGCATACAGGGAGTTAAAGCAAATAAAGAAGTATGTCAATATTACCTTGAACATTCGGCAGGTTTAGCAACAGCTTTGAGTCCATACATCGGCTATGACAAAGCCACAGAGATAGTGAAAGAAAGTCTTAAAACAGGAATCCCAATAAGCCAGGTGGCTCTAAAAAAAAGGCTAATGAGAAAATCAGACCTAGATAGAATTCTTAATTATAAA
>JBBSXW010000048.1:0-1775 GCA_038045665.1 Nanobdellota archaeon
GTTAAACGTTTTTAGCCCTATTAGCTCTCAATACCCAACCTTTATGCGTAGTAAAGGCAAGCTTTCTCACATTATGTAAGAACATAGAAGAAACCATAATCGCAAGCCAAATGAATACAGCAAAAATTGATCTGGGCCTTTTTATTTTAAGTAGCCCTTTCATTATAAATAAAAAGAGCGGTATATGAAAATTAAATAGATTAAAATTAATATACGGATACTTTTCTATCAATTGATCCCTTGACCTTGCAGTTCTTTTTTTTTGTTTTATAATGTCTATGAATCTAGCTTTGTCATATGAAGCATGCATCCTAGGTAATGACTGATCTTCAACTAATCTTAATTTATATCCTTGCTCAAGAACATCTAATGCTCTTTCCCAGGCATCACCTAAAGTTGTGTTGTCTTTGTATAGTTTCCTGCGCATTATGTTCAATTCAAATGGAAAATTTTTATTATTTGAATCTGCATACAGTTTATTATCGATTTTAACTGAATGATACTTTTTTAGATATTCTATCCAGAAGTAAGATGTCCAAGCAATTGAAAGAAAAGCTGTTGAATTATTTTTTTTAACTCTTTCTGGTTCCCACTCTACAGGATAAGACTCTAAAATGCCTCCTAATTTTGGATCTTCGTCAAACCACTTCATCATTTCAATCAGATCATTCTCTCTGTTGACCTTAAACTGCCAGTCAGCATCATGGATTATTATGAATTCTCCTGTAGCATATGGGATAATTAAGTTTAGAACCCTATCTTTTCCTTTTCTTTCATTTAATTCATAATATTTGAAAATTCCTGATTTTTTATTTTGAAATTCCTTCACGATATCTAATGTTTTATCAGTACAACCATCTAAGCCAAGGATAACTTCATAATTTGGATAGGGCAAGTTTGCTAAATGAGTTAATGCATTTCCAATTAATTTTTCTTCATTATGTGCTGCTATTATAAAAGATATTTTTTTCATTTTAGTGACTTGAATCTATACTTGAATAACAAGTATACTGCTTTAATGCCATCTCTCCAAGTGATCTTCTTACCCTCTTCAAATGATCTTGGTTTAAATGATATTGGTACAACTGTAAATTTGTGATTTTTTCTAAATAATCGAGCCATTAATTCAATATCATATTCAAAACCATTTGATTTAACTGGATTATTTAATAATAATTCTCTTCTGAAAACTTTATAACATGGTTCGTAGTCCTTTAAATTTTTGGAATAAAGTAAGTTTCCTATCTTAGCTAAAATCTTATTTCCTACTGTGTGTGTTGGAACTATGTTTCCTTTAGAAAAGAATTTTGGAAAGGGTCTTTCCCCCAATACAAATTCTGCTTCATTATTCCTTATTGGTTGTAATAACTTGTTGTAGTCAGATGGGTCATATTCTAAATCTGCATCCTGAAAAATAATTAAATCTCCGGTAGCGTGCTGAATTCCATTCTTAAGTGCCCCACCCTTGCCTAAATTATGCCTATTAAATACTTTCTTGACATTTGAATCGACTAAACTCTCAATAAGTTCTCTTGATCCATCGGTAGAACAATCATCTACTAAAATTATTTCTTTTTTCATATTCCCAATATCTGATTTTTTAACTCTTGAGACTAACTCCCGCAAAGTATCCTTTTCATTATATACTGGGATAATAATTGAAAGCTTCATTTTGAGTATAATTCAAAAAAGTCTTTTTTAAGGCTTTTGATATTATGATTTTCATTTACAAAAAGAAACATAAACCATTTAGCTTTTTTCTTTCTTAAAATAGA
>JBBSXW010000049.1:0-10327 GCA_038045665.1 Nanobdellota archaeon
CAAAGATATTGTTCTTTATTTGACCTTCCAAATTCTGTTAAGTACGAATTTATAGAAGGAGATGTAAACGATATTAACACTGTAAGAAAAGCTGTAAAGGATATTGATATTGTCATTCATTTAGCTTCTGTAACCGATGCTCCTTCAACCATAAATAACCACGAATTAACAAACAAGTCAGTTTTTGAAGGAACCTGGAATGTCTTAAATGGTGCGATGCAAGCCAATGTTAAAAGATTTTTATATCCTTCTACAACGAGTGTTTATGGGGAAGCAGAAGGAATAGTAGATGAATATTGTCCAGAAGAAGTTTACAGGCCAGCCTCTCCATACGCAGAGGCTAAACTAAAGACTGAAAAATTAATTCAAGAAATAGTAAAAGAAACTGGTTTTCCGGCAATTGTTTTAAGAAAAGGCACTATTTTCGGAACAAGTATCGGAATGAGATTTCATACCGCAATAAACAAATTTTGTTATTTAGCTGCAATGAACAGGCCGTTAACTATTTGGGACTCTGCACTGAACAGCAAGAGACCTTATTTAGGTTTGAATGATTGCATCAGAGCTTATGAATTTTTTGAAACCCAGGGAAAAAATGGCGAAATTTATAATGTGGTAACAGAAAATTTTGAGATGCAAGAAATAATAAATACAATAAAAAATATTGTACCGAATGTAAAAATTCAGATAACAAAGTCTCCGTTATTAAATCAAAAACCATATCACGCTTCAAATGAGAAAATAAAAAGGCTAGGATTTGAATTTAAAGATAACCTATCTGAACATATCAAAGAAACAATAGAATTTTTTAGGGCTATAAAAAATAATTAATTTATTACAACATTAAAGGAAAAAAATTCTTATAAATATGATAAATATTTTTGAAACTAACCTTTCAGAAGCTGATTAGATTTCCAACTGACTTGCATATAATCATTAAGAACTTCTTGAAATAAGGCTTTTAAGATATTTTTCATGCGCAGGATCATTCTCTTTAGGGGCCCAAGAAGCAAATTGCTTATATGTTTCAGGAGAATACACCCCCATATAAAGTTCGCACATGATAGAATCAGGTTCTAAAGCTATTGCTGTATGATATGTCCTTGATGGTATTTCTAGAAAAGTAGTTCTATGGAGCGCTATATCGTAATGCGTTCCAACTTCTCCATTTTCATCAAACAAAACAGCTCTTATAACTCCCCCTTGCGGAATCCAGATCTCTTTTCCATCTTCATTCGGATGCATATGTGGCTGTACATATGTTCCTGGTTGCAGGCAATTAAACATTACGGCAGGTATTTCTCCTTTATCTGATGATCTTAAAAGAGAAAGAGCTCTTTTTCTCTCTGAATGTCTAGATTTTTGTACCAATTCCTCTAAAGTTAAACTAGTTATATGAAGCATGCTCTATTATATCCAACCAAATTCCTTAATTCTTGTGCCATTCGCACCATATGTGGTACTTTCACATAATCTGGATTTGGATAAAGTCCATCAACAACTTCTGGAAGAATTTGAGTTACATCCTGTCTGCTTTTCAAGTAAGATAAAACTTTTTCCAAGTCAATTAATCTTCCATCTTCGGCGGTTAATTCAGCGTAACCATCAGAAGGATCATCATTTTCATCTAATTTAGCATTAATAAAGTGTAAATTTTTAATTTGTGGCAGCAATCCTATTTGCTCTATAAGTACATTTGTAAGCCCATCTCTGATCACCCTCTCGCCTAATTCATGTTGATGTTTTAAAAATTCAGCTGTTACCTTATCTCCATTTACCTTAATATGCCCATTTTTAATATACCTAGCATATTCTGCCAAACTAATTGCAAGATGTGCTGTATCTAAGGTTATAGGCACACCAAAATTCTCATACATAAATTTAAAGTCAGGCATGTCACAACCAATATTATACATAGAAGGAACATTGCCCCCTGTTTTGCCAACTGTGTAGGGATCAACCGTATAAACATTCTCAAGAGTGATATCAGAAGCAAATTGTCTTAAGTATTCTCCAGTCTCAGTTAATTGTTCTAGTGGACTAACCGTTGGCCTATTCAAAATTTTTGGATTTATGATAGCATGTTTTCCAACTAAATGTGTATTAACATTGCCCTTGCCCTCATTTAATTCTATCGTTTTTTCCAATAGTTGTCTACTCCTTTTCCTCACTTCTGGTCTTTCATCTATCAGGCCTTCAGCTTTCTTTTCGCCGTCTACTGTAACGGCATAAAAAGTTTCAAAATTTACAGGATCAAAATGATCTCGAGCAAACTTTGCTAAGTCCCTGTATTTACCAGGATTCTCTAGGATATCTTCAAAAGTAAAAATTTCTATTCCATCAAAGGCACCGCTATCTATTCTTCCTTGAATTTGTTCTCTATTTGGAAATGATTTTGCAATTATTTTCATTTTGTATTTAATTTTGTTTTACTACGTTCCGGAAAAAGTAATATATTTAAATCTATCGTATTTATGACTATAAAATGAAAGTAGCATTATTTGATCTTTTTGGAACTTTGGCAGATGCACAAAAAGATGGCCAAAGATTGGATCCTGAATATGCCCTTATTAAAGAATTCAATCTCGCTTCTTTAGATGATAAAGAATTTTATGATAGGGCAGAGAGAGTTGTGTGCGGGGTAACTCCTTATCACTCTGAAGAACAATATGTAAGGGATGTTATGGAAGGAATTGGTATTCAAGGTATGCAGCAAAATATTTCGAAAGTAACTAAAATAATCAGATCTCAGGGAGAACTTGCACAATTATTGCCTGGTGCTATTGATGTTTTAGAACAGGTAGGAAGCATGGCTGATAAAGTTGCTTTGATATCTAATGCATTCCCCCCTGCAATTAAGCATTTAGAAGAAACAACAGGATTATTTAATCATTTTGATCATTTGTTTTTGAGCTACGAGAGAGGAACTGTAAAACAAGGAGATAATGGCGGATTATTTTCCATAGCTACGAATGACATTGGTTTTAAACCAGATGAAGCGATAATGATTGGTGATAATCTGAGAGATGATATAGGGGCTGCTTACAAATTAGGAATTGCTGGAGTTTGGATTGATAGGAAGGCTCAAACAGATAGGATAGCAAGATGGACCGCTGATCATAAAACATCAACTGACCATGTTTACGCGACTGTAAAAAATATTTTCGAAGTTGTAGATCCAGTTAGAAGGTTTTTTCAAAAAAATTAACCATTTTTCACAGTCCAAACATCTCCAAAAGCATAAGGGTCTTTTCTTTCTGTATCATCATTTTTTGGGTCATAAGTTTTATCCATTAAATGAAGAACTATAGCTTCCTTACCACCTAAAGGGCTGTAACCGTGCCAAATTCCCGGAGGCACTTTTATTACTACTGGATTTTTTTCACCAATAATATAAGTTTCTATTTCTGGTTTTCCATCTTTCTCTTTCACTACACAATATTTTATATTTTCTTTAATGCAAGTTGTGTAATCTGTTTGAAATTGATGCTTATGCAACCCTTTAATAACGCCAGGATATAAAACAGAAACTAAAACTTGTCCAAATTCTCCAGTAAATATTTTGTCATCCTTCCTAACTGTTTCAAATAAATATCCCTGATCATTTGCAAAAATCTTTATTTGTTTAAATTCTATTCCTTCCATTTTCTAATATCCTCTGGTCGATAAATGAACAACAAATCTTCCCCTTTTTAAAAATTTTGTTTCATTCCAAGAAATGAGGTGCATTAATTTCCGTATACTACCCCATCTTGACTAACCAAAGGAGTTCACAGCGTTAGAAACTTCCATTACTTCTTCCTCTGTCAGTTCGGGATAAATTGGCAAAGAAATGATTTCCTTAGAATTTTGTTCTGTTTTCGGAAAACTCTCTTTTATGCCGAAAGCCTTCTGGTGATGTATTGGAAATGGATAATGAATAGATGTACCGATACCTTGACTTTTCAAGAATTCTCTGAGAGCATCTCTTTTACCAGATCTTACGACATAAAGATGAAAAACATGATTTGCGTTTTCCTTAACCTTAGGAACTTCTGCCTTTTTAAGAAGTTCATTATATAGTTTCACAATTGTTTTTCTTTTTTTATTCCATTCATCCAGATGTTTCAGTTTCTCCCTAAGGATGGCTGCCTGCAGTTCATCCAGTCTCGAGTTGTATCCTTTTATCAAACTGTTATACGCAGTTTCCTTCTGCCCATAGAATCTGAGCATTCTGCATTTTTCAGCAAATTCTTTATCATTTGTAGTAATCGCGCCGCCGTCTCCATAGCAACCAAGGTTTTTTGTAGGATAGAAAGAAAAGCATCCGTCTCCAAAGCTTCCTGTTTTCTTCCCATCAAAGTCAGAACCGTGCGCTTGACACACATCCTCTATAATATGGAATTGATTTTTCTCAGATATTTTTTTTACTCCATTCATGTCAGCAGGCTGCCCATATAAATGAACAGGTAAGATAGCCTTTGTTTTGTCTGTAATCTTTTCCTCAATCTGGTCAACATCAATATTGTAAAAATCATTGCAATCAACTAAAACAGGTTTAGCCCCCACATTCAATATAGCCATAACAGTGGGAGATGCTGTATTGGCTACAGTTATAACTTCATCTCCGTTTCCTATACCGCGAGCCTTAAGGGAAATAGTCAGTGCGTCAGTCCCGTTGGCAACTCCTATACAGTATTTTGTCCCTATATACTTGGCAAATTCTTCTTCAAATTTTCTGACCTCTTCACCGAGGATAAAAAACCCGCTTTCCATCACCCTACTTATAGCAGAATCTATCTCTTCCTTGATTTCACCATACTGTCTCTTCAAGTCAAATATCGGTATCATTTTTCAATACGTCTCTTGAATTCTTCATAGTCTCCGATATAATCGTTCTTGTCATAAATGGTAGGACGTAATATTAGCATGATTGTTCCCCGAGTAAAGTTATCTGCGTCTATCCAAACCATATGTGGAACATACAATCCTATACTTGGATTATCAAGGGTGAATTTTTTCTTTTCTTTCCCGTCATCTAAAGTAACATTGAACTTTCCATTCAGGGCTATCATTACCTGTGAGGAATATTTATTGGAATGACTGCCTCTTTTCTGGTTCTCTGGTACCTCATAAACATAATAAATTCTTTTCAAATCAAATGGTATATGGTTATTCCCTTCAATGACAGTCAAAGTACCTCTTTCTTCAGGGAAAGTTGGCAATTTCAGTAATTTGCACTCTTTCAGAGACATGGAATCACCTTAAAAACACGGAAAATTTATCTCTTATTTCTTTTACGCCGTCTTTTATTTCATATTTTGTTTTAAATCCAAGTTGCTTAATTTTTGAATCATCAAGGGTATATGAAGACTGGCTTTTTGAGGCTGGCGTTATAGTTATCTTAGCTGTTGGTATAACCTCTTTTATAATATCTGTAACTTCTCCAAGCAATGCGTTTTGTCCTAGGACGTTATATATTCCATTCATTTTTTTCCCAAGAGGAAATATGAGTCCACTTACAGCATCTTTTATGTGAACGTAGGGTCGTCGTTCATTTATCGCACTTTCCCATACAGTAAGCGGAGAACCTATGCATGCTAAATAAGTGAACCTATCTATGACAGTATCAAATCTCATCCCTATGCTCCACCCATAAACAGTGCCTAATCTTAGTATAGTTGCGTTGAATCCCTGTCCAATTGCTTTTTCTATTTCTTTCTCTGCCAGCAACTTGGATTCGCCATAAGGACTTTGCGGTTTGCAATCAAAGTCTTCTTTAACTGGTTTAGAAGCGCTCCCATAAACGCTTGCAGTGCCAGAATAGATATATTTTTTTACGCCATTGTCCATGGCAACTTTCAGAGTTTTTTTCACACCACCCACATTTACGTCCATTGTTAATTGCTTTTTTTCAAAAGAAAGGGGTGCATTTGTTATGCCAGCAAGGTCAAAAATTGTCTCAACATCTTTCATTGACCTTTTTAAATCGTCTTCCTTTGTTATGTCACCTTCTATCAGCTCGAACTTGCCATTAAGGTTCCAGAAAGAAACATATTTTTCCTTCATCATGTTGTCCAGTACCCTTATCGTCTCGTCAGGAAATTTTATTGCAAGTTCCCTTATCAGATCAGACCCTATGTACCCAGCTCCCCCCGTAACCAACACTACCATTTTATCTCCTTTGCAAGTTTATTTTAGATTAGTTAATCTCTATATATTGTCCTGTTAAATATATTTAATAACCGTATTGTTAGTCTTTCCGCCTTACATTTTTATTAATAAATATTGTTGTTCTCCAGTAGATTGGAATAACATCACGATATGCATTTATCTACAAAAAGTTTCAGTTTTTTAGATTAAATCCCTTCCATTTTCTAATATCTTTGGTGTTGGTAAATGAACAATAAATTTTCCTCCTCTTTTTAAAAATTCTGTCTCTTTATTCATAATCTCTTCGGCATGATTCCAGGCACCAAGCAAAGCATAATCCGCATTATCATCTTTAAACTTTTCTGGAGAAACAATCGGGATGTGCTTGCCTGGGTTAAAGAGGCCTTGTTTTTCTGGTGTTGAATCAGAAATATAATCAAGTATCCCCTTGCCAATGTTACAATAATTTAAAACTATAGTCCCTTTTGAAGCAGCAGCATAACCTACAATCTTTTTATTTTCTTCTTTAAGTTTTTTTAAAAGTTTAATGAGCTTTATTTTAGATTCTTCAACTTCTCTGGCAAATTTTTCATAGGTTGCTATTTTATCCAATCTTTTTTCTTTTTCAAGATCAAAAAGTTCTTTTACCGCATATGTTTTTTCATACCTTCCTTTTTTGCATGCGTACACCCTCATTGAACCACCATGTGTTGGTTGTCTTTTAGCATCAAATATTTCCATTCCATGCATTTCAAAAAGGTTTTGTAATGATGTTAAAGAAAAATAATAAACATGTTCATCGTAAATCTGATCGTATGCATTTTTTGATAAAATATCTATAATGTAGGGATCTTCAGTCACAAAAACACCGTCTTCTTCCAATAAAATTTTGGAGGCTTCCAGAACTTCATGAAGATCGTGTATATTCAGAGTAACGTTTGCCGAGAGAATTGCTTTGAACTTTCCTTTTTCAGTAATGATCTTATTAGCTAAATCTTTTGTGAAGAATTCTATTATTGTTTCTACGCCTAATTTTCTTGCAACTTCAGCAACATTGCTTGAAGGCTCTACTCCTAAAACTTTATTTTTTTTGAAAGCTTTTAGCATGATACCATCGTTGCTTCCTATCTCTAGAACTTTTGAATTTTTACTTAGAAACCGCTCTTCGATTTCCTTTGCGAATTCAGCAAAATGTCTTTCCATATATTTTGATGTAGAGGCAAAGAAAAGGTAGTGTGTTTTTTTGTTTTCATCGGGAACTATATATTTATCATATGGAACAAATTCTATTAATTGAACCATCTTACATTTTTCACAGAACCCAACTTCCAGACTATAAAAAAATTCCTCTTTTTCTAAATCTTCCTTTTTCAAAAAAGCGTTAGCTACTGGCATCCTGCCAAGAGAAAGGAACTTTGTTAGGGCATGGTTGCAGATTCTACAATTTATATTTTCTGGCATTTTGTTAGCATAAGTGTAAATATTTATAAAGATTATGGAAAAACCCTTATTATGGAAAAACTTAATATTCCTTCATTATCTGGAAAAAAGATTTTAATTACTGGGGGCTGCGGTTTTCTCGGAAGCACTCTAGCAAAAAGGCTTGTTGCGACAGGAGGATCAGTTACCCTTTTTATTAAACCGGGAAAAGACCTTGGTAATGTGAGAGAAATAAAAGAGAAAATAAGCATAATTAAAGGCAGTTTATTAGATAAAAATGGTGTAGCGAAGGCGGTTGAAGGAAAGGACTATTTATTTCATTTTGCATGGCAGACAGACTTAAAGAAATCAATGGAGAATCCCCAAACAGATATTAATTCCGATATTATCGGTTTGGTAAATATCTTAGAGACCTGCCGAAAAAACAATCCTAATCTTAAGATTATTTTTGCAAGCACTGTGACTTTGATGGATATGACAGGAGGAATAAATTATGATGAAGGAGTGAGAGAAAATCCTCTGTCTATTTACGACGTTAATAAGTTTGCTGCTGAGAAATATCTATCGATGTATTTTAAAATTTACGGATTAAAAATAGCAGTTTTGAGATTGGCAAATGTTTTTGGGGAGGGGCAGAGAATTGATAATCCCAATCGTGGTGTTTTAAATTTTATGATTGGGAAAGCGTTAAAAGGCGAAAAACTTCTAATATATGGAGAAGGGGATTTTATAAGAGACTACAGCTATGTGCAAAACTATATTGATGCTTTTATTTTGACCGCTGTCTCAGAAAAGACAAATGGAGGGGTGTTTATCTTGGGTTCTGGGCAGGGTTTAAAGTTTGTAGAGGTAGTTAACAAGATAAAAGAGTTTGTTAAGGAAATTGCTGGAAAAGAAGTGATTGTGGAGCATGTGCCATTTCCTGAGGGAGAACACGCAATAAGTAAGAGAAACTTTATTGCAGATTATAGTAAACTTCATAGAACAACAGGGTGGTTTCCGCAGATCTCTTTTGAAGAGGGTTTGAAAAAAACTATTGAATTTTTTAATGATAGAGTGAATTGAGTTTTGTAACATATATCTTATAGAATAGCATTGTTTTATAAAAAATTCAAAAGTAGCTTGTTAATTATGAAAGGGATTGTACTTGCGGGAGGATCTGGAACGAGGCTCTATCCCATTACATACGTAGCTAGTAAACAGCTTTTACCAATATACGATAAACCAATGATTTACTACCCTATATCTGTCCTAATGTTGGCCGGGATAAGAGATATTTTAATTATCAGCACTCCTGAGGATTTACCTAGATTTAGAAGCTTATTGAAAGATGGCTCTCACCTAGGACTTAATTTTTCATATAAAGAGCAACAAAGACCAGAAGGTATTGCACAAGCATTTATTTTAGGAAAGGAATTCATTGGCGACGATAGTGTGGCATTAATTTTGGGAGATAATGTTTTCTACGCTCATGATTTTACTAAAATATTAAGGGATGCTTCAAATCTAAAAGAAGGAGGCATGATTCTTGGTTATCCCGTGAAAGATCCAGAAAAATTTGGTGTAGTTGAATTTGATAGTGATGGAAATGTTCTTAGCCTTGAGGAAAAACCAGAAAAGCCAAGATCAAATTACGCTGTACCTGGACTTTATTTTTATGATAATAAAGTTGTGGAGATTGCTGAAAATTTAAAGCCTTCTGCAAGAGGAGAGTTAGAGATTACTGATGTAAATAAAGAATATCTTAAGAAAGGTAAATTAAAAGTTGAAACTCTTGGTAGGGGATTTGCTTGGCTTGATACCGGAAGTTATGAATCATTAATAGAAGCAAGCAATTTTGTAAAAACAATTCAACATAGACAAGGACTAAAAATAGGTTGTATAGAAGAAATTGCCTACAACCTCGGTTATATTAATAAAGAACAATTATTACAAATCGCAGACACAATGAAGAATAATGAATATGGCAAATACTTGGCTGATTTAATAGATAACAAGGCTTAGCCTTAAGCATTTATTCGTTAGAATAGTGGTCTTTCTGGATTAAACTCCCCCGCTTATAACTTTTTTTGTAGAATACTATAAAAAGCAATATGTTGAATATCCAACCGTAAATCGCAGTAAAATATAGATATAACAATAGTTGATTGAATAAACCCGCTAAAATAAGAAGTACAATGGCTAAATTATCAGTAAAGTAAAAATTTCTTATAAACTTGTTTCTTGTTTTTTTCTCTTCTTCAAACGATTCTATTGAGAATGGGAACAGAACCTTAAAATAAGTATAGGTTAATTCAAATACGTAACGAGATGTTACTGCAAGAAAACCTAATATCCATACTAAGGCAGTAGGATTCATTCTATATAGTCCATATGTAATGCCTAAGAAAGTAATTGTCCTGCTAAAGACAGTATTTTCTGCATCTAGCCATTTACCGAATATATTACTCGTGCCTTTTAATCTTGCAAGCTGCCCATCTGCGTAATCAAGCAAATATCCTATCAATAAAGCGATTGATCCATAAATTAAATAAGGATAAACGCCAAACGCGTAGAACAAACCTGGTAGACTGTAAAAAATAAAAGATAAGAGCGTCACTTGGTTAGGAGTTATTACTTTTGTTTTTAAAAAAAATTTAGCTAGAAAAAAACCAAAAGGTTTCCCCATAAGCTTAAGATGAGACCCATACTTGTCCTGTTTTTTATAAAGTTCTTTATATTCTTCAAATATTTTTAGCATTTTAGCTTTAATTTC
>JBBSXW010000050.1:0-3031 GCA_038045665.1 Nanobdellota archaeon
AATTCCCCTACAGACTGAAGTCTGTAAGAGTTTCCTTTCGACCAGAATGAAAAAACAAGCAAAATTTAAGGAAGAAGAGGATAGTTTAATTATAATAAAATTTTATCGCTTCTTCGGTATTAGAATTGCAGAAAGGATAAAAAACTTACCCATTACTCCAAATCAAATTACAACTATTTCGATACTATTAGGAATTATAGCCGCAATTATGTTTGTATTCGGGAATTATTTATTTTCTATTATTAGCTTGGTCATAATACAAATTTCAATACTCTTGGATTTTGCAGATGGGCCTCTTGCAAGACGAAAACAAATGACGAGTATTTTGGGCAAGTGGATTGACTATAATGGTGATCTGTTAATGGACCAGTTAATATTATTCTTTGCTGCTCTAGGTTTATTCTTACAAACCAATAATAATCTGGTTTTAATTTTTGGTTCTGCAGCAATTTTAACAAAAAGCCTGTTATATAATCTTAATGTAGGCAGAGTTACATTCCTTAAAGAGCCGGAAAATATCCCGGGAGGAAAATTTAATTTTTTCAGGCAATTCATACCAATCAGATTTTTTATTCATACACTATTTTTAATTGCGGTTTTGATAAATAAACTATTAATATTTTTTATTTTTATAAGTTTTTATCAATTACTTTTTTTTATAGCTGGTTTATTCTATATAGGAAATAAAAT
Source organism: Nanobdellota archaeon (assembly GCA_038045665.1). GTDB lineage: Archaea > Nanobdellota > Nanobdellia > SCGC-AAA011-G17 > JACPIM01 > JBBSXW01. The sequence goes on from JBBSXW010000050.1 coordinate 691, forward strand.
TAAAAAAATAGATAAAGAAAATAAACATGGAAAAGAGGATAATTAGAGATAACTGTGTTAATAATAGTAAAATTTATAACTATCAAAATAACCTTTCTTATTTAAAATGAGAGTAATGCTTGTTTATGCCAATGACAGAATGGATAATCTAATTTCAATAGCTCCTTCTATTCTTTCGGCATTTATAAAAAAAGAAGGCCACGACGTAAAACTCTATGATACCACCTTTATCGATGAAGGAAAAGAAGTTGGTGATGAATTTAGAGCCAAAACTCTCCAAATAAAAGCAGCCAGATTATCAGATCAAGGACTCACTAGAACAAAGATGAGCACTACGCAACTTCAAGATGATTTTAGAAGAGCGGTGACAGATTTTAAGCCAGGCTTAATTGGATTTTCAGCATTAGAAATTACATATGATCAAACTGCTAGGCTAATTGACGGCATTAAAGATCTTCCGACTCCAATCGTAGTGGGAGGAATGTATCCAACATTTGCTCCACGACAAGTTCTTAAAGATCCATATGTAGATATGATTTGTGAAGGTGAAGGGGAATTGGCATTTACAGAACTTGCCAACAAACTTGCAGTAGTTGAAGTTTCAAAACTTTTTGACATTCAATTTGAAGATAACGGAGAAGTGGTTAGAAACTTCAATCCTACTAAGGAAATTAGGGAAACATTGAACATCTCTATGCGTATTCAGACTAGAGGTAATTTTCCTAAATTTTTTAGATCTGGAACTGAAGTAAAATTAGAAGATTTTGGAAGCGGAGATTATCTAGAAACAAAGAAAGTTGGTTTATTAAGACCAGATATCAATATGAATAATTTAACTACTCCAGATTACACTATATACGAGGATCGTAGATTTTTGAAACCTATGGCAGGATACTTTTTTAGAACAGTGACTATAGAATCTGCTCGGGGGTGTCCTTATAAATGTGCTTTTTGTTGCGTTCCACAACAACAAGAACATCATAGGGCTGCTAAACAATTAAGGGAAGAAGTTAGGCAAGGTAAGAGAGGGCAAGCACTTCTTTCGCTACTCCAACCCCATGATGGTGAGGATATTGGCCACCATAAACAAAAGTCACCATTTAAAATAGTAAACGAAGTTATTGAAGCGGTAGAAAATCATAAAATTAATTACGCTTTCTTTGCTGATGAAACATTCTTAGCAAAAAGTCGCAAATGGCTAGAAACTTTTTTTGAAGAGTGGGATAGAATTAGGCTACCGCCTGGAACTCTTCCTGAAAGTTACGTAAAACAGCATCCTAGATTTGTGAGAGCCGATGGAACAGAGAGATTGCCATTCTTTGCTTGTACACGTGTAGAAACAGTAACCGATCATTATGCGAAAGAACTAGAACGAATAGGTTGTGCTAATATGGCTTTAGGGATAGAAAGTGGGAATCCAGTCTACAGAAAGGAATTTCTTAAAAGAATGATGCCAGATTCAACAATAATCGCAGGATTTAAGGCATTTGAAGGGACTGATATAAGGATTAGTGCCAATAATATCATAGGATTTCCACATGAAACCAGAGAAGATATTTTTAATACAATTGAATTAAATAGGATTACTAATGCAGATAGTATCATGGTGAATGCCTTTAGACCTTATACTGGAACTCCATTGCGTGAAGAATGCATAAAGATGGGTTTGATTCCACCAGGAATTCGGGCAGAAGATAATAGGGCTTTAGAACAATTTTATAATGGAGTTCTTAGTGCTCAAGAGATTGAAGGATTACGAAGAACTTTTGTTTTATATGTAACATTTCCTAAAGAGAGGTGGGATGAAGTTAGAAAGGCAGAAACTGATGATGAAACATTTGAGAAATTATCAAAAGAGTTTCATGATAATAATATGTTAGAAAGAAAATGCAGAATTAATAGATATGATCAAAATAAGCATAATCTTGAAATAAGCAATGGCCAAGGAATAGAACTAACAAGTCTACAGTAAAATTTTAAAATTCTCTAATAGAAATGAAAGAGTCCTTTAAAGAAATCCAAATCTAACAATCTCTTGCTCACTTAATTTTCCAGATTCCAATGCTTCTACTCTTTCAGATAATTCTAGAATTCTGTTTCGTGCGGCTTTGCTAGTTCTAACATGTAATTTATTTTTATATCTTGGGTCAGTTTCATATCTTTTTTCCACTTCTCTTAATCTATCCTCCACTTTAATTCGCTCCCCATTATAACTAGCTAAATCAGAATAAGTAACTATGGCCTCATGCCAGGTTCTAGGAACCAACAAACATGATTCTAATGGTTCAAATTCGGCCCTTGAATCAAAACACTCTTGATCTAACCAGTATTCATAAGCAAA
>JBBSXW010000051.1:0-1985 GCA_038045665.1 Nanobdellota archaeon
GCTCTTCGTATTTCATAGTGCTATGCATTAATGGAATAGAAGCCATCACTGTTAGGAATACGAGGACAAGACTAGCCTGATTTTTAAAAATCCATAAACCTAAAAAAGTCCCTATGGAAGCGTATATCAGCCCCATGAAGAATAATTTCCATGGTGAAGATTGCGCTTTTTTTGGACCTAATATTGACTCCAAGACCATTATGCTTTTTAAGTTGTGGAATCTTTAAATACCTTTTGTTAGCATGGTGCTGTTAATAATTTTGGTTATATGAAAAGGGGAGGAATAAATGAACTTAATTTGCTTTGATTTGGATAATACTTTGATTAATTCTGAAAGAGCAAATGTTTATTCTTATAATTATGCCCTAAGGAAAAATGGCTATTCAGAGTGGAAATTCAAGGATCTTGTTGTTTTATTTGGAAAGCCACATGAAGATATTGTAAGAATATTAACTAAATCTAAAGATACTAATGTGATAGAAATGATTAAGAAAGATCATGACATTATTTTATCTAAGAAATTTTACAAGCTTGCAAAAGTCAAGAAAGGAGTAAGAAATACTCTGGAAATTCTGTCTAAGAAGTACTCGCTTGCCATTGTTTCTAATGCTGCTTCTAGGAATATCTTACTACTTTTGAAAGCGGCGGGACTTGATAGAAAATATTTTTCTACTGTTATAGGAAATGATGGGGTGAGCCATTCAAAACCGTGGCCAGACGAGATCATGAAGGCTGAAAAACTAATGCGACATAAGGCTAGATTTATGGTTGGAGATTCTATATATGATGTTATGGCTGGCAAAAAAGCAGGAGTGAAGACGATTGCTATTTTGTCTGGGAGGTATAGCAGGAAGCAGCTTGAGATGGTAAACGCTGACTATATTTTAGAGAGATTTAATGACCTATTGAAGATTTTATAACTATATTTTTTATCATATAAGTTTTCTTATAATCAAATTTATAAATAGTGAGCATTTTAGAGTGATAAATGGAATATGAGCTAAAGGGCAAGGGTGGCAAAATAAAGCGATATGAGGTTTCGTATAGCCAAGTATTGCAGCAAAGAACTAATAATTTATTGGTGGCCTTGATAATACTTATTTTAGCGCTCTTGTTGGTTATTGGATTTACTTTGTTTAGGATTGATGCCTTAAATATACCCACAAGACTTATTAGTGGGTGAGTTTTTGTAATTTTTACAAGAATATAATTGCAATCTGGTTACGAAAGGTTTTTAAATAAAAAAGAAGATTAAAATCTATAATAAAGGAGGTGTAGTTGATGCAGTATGAGAATAAGATTCTTGTAAGTGCCATTCTTATAATTGGTGTAGCTTTAATTTCATTTAATCTTGTTAATCCTAATATTAGTGGTAGAATAGGAGCGGGTAAGGTTGCATGTACGCCTGGTGAACTAAACGCAGAGGTTGTTGGTAGTTGGACAATAGTTACGTATGAAGAGGCGCCAGAGCTACGTGCTGGAGTTGATTATAACGGGATAGGGGATAACAAATTTGTTGAGTATTGGTCTGGCAAAACTAGACGACAACAGTCTATACCGAAGGAAGAACTTGATAAATCTATAGTGACTGTACGAATAAGGAATCCTGAAGGGAATCCCAATGTGGAAAGAGTTGCAGTAGAAGATAAGTGCGTGGGCAAAATTTATGCATTTGTAAATAAATAAAAGGTGAGGATATTACACGGGAAATTTTTGATTATGGGACTATTCAGCTTATGAGGTGATTTGTTAAATGGAACAAAACAATAAAATTTTAATTATGGCGGTTATAGTACTTTTAGTTGGGGTTGTTGCTTTTAATTTTAATACTATTAGTGGAGCCCAGACAAAAGACGTAACTAGTGTTAGAGTTAGTCCAAGTTCTGGCGTATGTGATTTAAGTTCCGGCTATGGACAAGGAAGGGTTAGTTTTTACTTAGATATAAGTGGTAAAGCACCAGATAGCAAGGTACTTATATATGAAT